>NZ_JCAMRX010000019.1:0-104366 GCF_059821285.1 Spirulina sp. LEGE 11439 | reverse complement strand
TGAGATTAAGACCTGTAAGCTAGACTGGCCAAATGTTTTAATACTGGAGAGGTCTTTTAGAGCACTTGAGAATTCTTTCGCTTGATTCAAACCAATTAAAAGATATTACATCACTTTCATCAATGACTAATTTAACAGGACTTTTTGTGAGTTTTAATCAAATAGAAGATATTACTCCTCTTTCTCAACTTGTAAATCTCGAAACTCTTGGCATTGACTCTAATCCAGTGAAAAGTATTGAGCCTATTTCTTCTCTTTTCTCATTGAAATATCTTTTTTTAACTAATCTGTCAATCACAAATATTACACCAATTTCAACTTTAATTAATTTAGAAAAACTTTTTCTTGATTACAATCAAATTAAGGATATAAAACCTCTTTCTAATCTTAATAAATTACAAGTTTTAAAACTTACAAATAATCGAATAGAAGACGTTTCTATATTATCTTCTTTGACTAACTTAAGTAGCCTTAACCTTAGCAATAACAAAATCAGAAATTTGACTCCTTTATCTTTTTTAATTAATCTAGAGTTTCTGGCACTCTATTCTAATCCTATTGATAGCAAAAGTAATTTAGTTTCTTTATTTTCCTTAACTAACTTAACACATATAGGTCTACCTCTCTGCCCTTTTAAATTTGGTGATATTTGTCATGAAGGCCAAAACTAATTCATAACTATGTTGAATTTTTTTTGACCTGATAATTAGTTAAACTCCTGTGCTACTATTTGGTAAATTATATGTTCGACGATAGCCTTCAAGAGGAGACATCAAACTTTTGACATTGTCAGTATCAGACAAATAAATATTATTGGGTAAAGGTAAACGATAAGTAGTTAAATTAGTTTTAGTAATCAGTTCATTCTCATTATGTACTCCCAATGCAGCTTGAAGTAACGATATATTTGCTTCAGCAAAAAAGCGATTATTTAGAGAAGAGGAGCCAATCCCCATAATATCATAAGGATAAGCAAATTGACTAGGTCGATCAACCAAAGCATCTCCTCTAAGATTAAGACTAATTTGCGGATTTCCTGCTAATACTCGGTTTAGAGCTAAGATTTGATCCGCAGAAAGAGCTGGTAATATAGTTCCATTATTCGTAGCATTTTGAGTTATATAAGCATCCTGTAAACCAAAAGTATGACCGATTTCCTGAGAAATAGTGTTGGTAATAAACTGTGCAAATGTCGTGTTGGCATTGCGGCTTGCTTGATCCCAATCTAAATGTTGAGCTAAATTCACTTTAATGTTAGCCGATTTATACTGATTCAGTGCATTGGCTAAAGACCAAGATTTTGCTTTATGATTAGTGCTAGTGCTACTCAAGATAGACTCAACACTTCTATTAACATCAACGGGTGGAAGCCCAACTCCTCCAGAACCTGTTGCAAAACTTGCACCATAAATTGGTTGTCCCCCACCAAATACTTCACCCCACTCAATCTTGAAATCTCCTCCACCATTGTGACTAAATTGCATGGCTTGTACCTCATTGTTAACCGAAGCAAAGTCTTGAATAACTTCTTGGTAAACTTGATCTTCTAGAGTATCAATAAAATCATCTCGCAACCCTCTGTTCAAATGAGGATTATAGTAGAGATCGGACGGCAAATTTGTTCCAAAAAGAGAATTACCATAAGCATTGAAAAATCCGCTTCCAATCTGAAGATCTGAATGATTAATATAATCATAATCATACTCCCAACTTCCATTTTGTATCTGACGGACTTTACTCAAAGCTAACCCCATCTGAAATTTAAAGTCATTTAAATTCAAATCAATTGTCGTTGGTGCAATTGCCTGTTGTGAGAAAACATTAAGCGAACCAATGGTTAAATTGGTATCTCCACCAACATGAGTTCTTATTTTAACAGTATCGATAAAATCGCCTTCTGCTTGAGGATCGAACTTCCAAACTGTAGAAAATAGTTCATTCCCAGAACGTACTCGCACAGGAGAACCATAAGAAAAATCGTTGCTATCTTGTCCTAAATAATAATGATTGTAATCAGGTTCTGCTTTTTCAAAGGATGTTGTGAGATTTGTGGGTGCATAGACATTAACCATTTTCTCTCGAACAAAACCTCCCTGCCCATCAGCTAATGTGCGCTCAAAGAAAACTCCACTATTATGATCGGGTGAGTTTGGAGCAGGATCGTGAGCATTAACCCAACGATACAGGTAATGATGGTCGTTCGCACTACCAACCTTACGCCCTCCTACCTCATAAAACTCATACCAAACTTGTACCCGCGAACCGTAAAGGCGATCTTGAGTAATATTCTGATAACCACCAGACCCAAACATCTCCTCATAATCCTTGGGCTGAATATTGAGATAGCTATTTTGATTTAATAAGTCATTCCGGTTCAAGGTTGCCGACCAAAGATTATTACCTTGTACATTGGGTGGAGTTTCCAGAAACTTATTAAAGGTTGAGAAATTATCATTATCAACCAAATTGACATAAACTTGTGCGTAATCAAAAATAAGATCTTGGGCTAAATTTTGTAACCCGTCAGACTTACCAATAGAAATTGGAGCATTATTATTATTAACAATCAAATGTCCCTTACCTTGAGTTGGCATATTTCTGAGACGAGTATAAAATTGAACCCCCGTCGGATTCCATTGATCTTCATCACACCACGAGTCCGCGCCAGTACCATGAGTATGTTCAAAAGTCAAACAAGTGTAATAACCCAACTCTTTTTCAACTAAAAGAATGTTGGGTTCAGAAAGACTACTCCAACCCAGTTCCACATAACTCTGGTGGGGATTTTCTGCTACCTCAAACCAATCTCCAAAGGATTCTAACTCTATCTCATAGGTCTCTCCAGCCTGCAAAGGTAACGCGATACTCGTAACATTGGGATCGGCAAAATTATCCAGAACCACTTCCCCATTAACAATTAAACGAACGGGAAAATCGGAAAATGTCTCAAAGGTATAATCTTCATCAAATTGAGGTGTTACTTCTCCAGACCAACTGGCTAAAACCTCATTGGGATATAACTGAGAAGAAGGAATAATTTCTTTGGTCTGAGAAAGACTCGACCATAACAATTTTGCTGTCGCATCTCCACCGACCTCAAAATACTCCATTTTGATATCGTACTTCTGACCGGCTTCGAGAAAAATCGCTTGGCCGGCGTTTTCCATCAACCCATGATTTGCCCAATTATCGATTATCAATACCTCATTTACCCACAAGCGCACTCCCTCGTCACTCTGAGTATAAAAGGTGTAATAGTCATCATAAAGCGCTTCAACTTGCCCCGTCCATCGCACGCTGAAGGTATCTGGAGCAATGCTCGGGTCGGGAGAGTTCCCTCCCCAAGCAAAATCTACCATTACATCCGTGCGACTCATCACAAAATTAGTAAAATCTAATCCGTCGTAATATTCTCCTAATAGTCCTGTCCCTTGTCTTTCTGCTCCTATAGGTACAAGTGGCTCTCCTGCATAAAGGAAGGCTTGAGGAACAATTTCTTTGGTTTGCGAGGCACTTTCCCAAAGCAGTTCTATTGATGCCCAACCCCCATTCTCGTAAAAATCTAACTCGATATCGTATTTCTCTCCTGCAACTAATTCAATTGTGCCAGAATGCTGTTCCCATACTCCATTATTCCAATTGTCAATAAGAACTTGCCCATTAACCTTGAGGCGAACTCCTTCTTCTCCTTCGGTGTAAAACGTATAGGTTTCGCTATAAACGGCTTCAACTTGTCCCGTCCATTGAATGCTAAACGTATCTGAAGCAATGTTTGGATCGGGAGAATTAGTTTGCCAATCAAAGTCAACGACTGCATCAGTTCGCTCGAAAACAAAATTGCCAAAATCTAAGTCATCGTAATATTTTCCTAAGAGTCCCGTTCCTTCTCCTTGCACTCCAGTAGGCAAAGAAGTTTCCTCTGCATAAAGAAAGGCTTGCGGTACGATTTCTTTAGTTTGAGATGCGCTCTCCCAAAGTAATTCTATCGATGCCCAACCTCCATTCTCGTAAAAATCTAACTCGATATCGTATTTCTGTCCGGCTAGCAAATCTATTGTTCCAAAATGCTGCTCCCATACTCCATTATTCCAATTGTCAATGAGAACTTGCCCATTTATCTTCAGTCGAACTCCTTCTTCTCCTTCTGTATAAAACGTATATGTTTCGCTATAAACAGCTTCAACTTCTCCTGTCCATTGAATGCTGAATGTATCGGAAGCAATATTGACATCGGGAGAATTGGTTTGCCAATCAAAGTCAACGACTGCATCAGTTCGCTCGAAAACAAAATTGCCAAAATCTAAGTCATCGTAATATTTTCCTAAGAGTCCCGTTCCTTCTCCTTGCACTCCAGTAGGCAAAGAAGTTTCCTCTGCATAAAGAAAGGCTTGCGGTACGATTTCTTTAGTTTGAGATGCGCTCTCCCAAAGTAATTCTATCGATGCCCAACCTCCATTCTCGTAAAAATCTAACTCGATATCGTATTTCTGTCCGGCTAGCAAATCTATTGTTCCAAAATGTTGTTCCCATACTCCATTATTCCAATTGTCAATGAGAACTTGTCCATTTACCTTCAGTCGAACTCCTTCTTCTCCTTCTGTATAAAAAGTATAGGTTTCGCTATAAAGTGCTTCGATTTGTCCCGTCCATTGAATACTGAATGTATCGGAAGCCATATTGACATCGGGAGAATTTGTTTGCCAATCAAAGTCAACGACTGCATCAGTTCGAGTTAAGGCTAAATTGCCAAAATCCAGATCGTCATAATATTTTCCTAACAGTCTCGTTCCTTCTCCTTGCACTCCGGTTGGTAAAGGAGTTCCTCCCGAATAAAGGAAGGCTTGGGGAACGATTCCTTTGGTTTGAGATGCGCTTCCCCACAGCAATTCTATCGAGGCATTTCCCCCATTTTCGTAGTAATCTAATTCGATATCATATTTCTGTCCTGCGATGAGGTCAATAGTACCAAAATGTTGCTCCCAATGGCCGTTATTCCAATTATCGATGAGGACTTGCCCATTGACTTTCAATCGAACTCCTTCTTCTCCTTCGGTGTAGAACATATAGGTTTCGCTATAAAGCGCTTCAATATATACTTGAACAAGTTAATGAAAAAAAGGAGATCGTTATGCCAGATTGGATCACCACAATGCTTACCAGATATTTTACAACTCAATTAGCTATAAAAGTTCGAGAGATAATAACTCTCTCAAAAACAGGTGTATATCAAAATCGAGATGGAAAAGGTTTCATAAAGGAATTGGAAGAACAGTTAAAAAAATCAGATCAATTATGTATTTTGACAACTTGGAGTGTTTATCTTCTTAACACCAAATTTCTGGAAAATGTAATGGAGAATATTGCCAAGAAGCCGAATGGTACGGTACAAATATTACTTCTCGATCCAAAATCTTCATTCATAGAGGCACGTGCTAAAACTATAAAAAAATATTACGAGCCTGAAGTATTTCGCCAATCTATCGCCCTTAACATTGAAGCGATAAAAAAATCTGTGGGAGATAATAAAGATATAAAAAGTAGGGTTGAGATTAAAACCTATGATATGCTACCTACAGTTCCAATTTTTATAACTAAAGAATATATTTTTGTTGGTTGGTTTTTATTAAACTTGCAAGATAGTGAAAACACTTATGTTGTTTTAAAATCAGAGGATAAAGCTGCTAAACCTTTTATTGGCCACTTTAAAAGTCTTTGGAAAAAATCATCATCCGTTGAATTCTAAGCACAGCAAAATCCGGATGTGCGACAAACTCATCGATCGCACCTTCTGCGCGTTGCCACAGCAAATCCGATCGCGAGATTTCTGTCCCGGGTAAAGTGGAGGCAAACGCGATCGCTTCCCATTACCGTCCTCTTCGTCCCGAAGAAGATTTACAAGCGCGACACAATTCGATCGCTTTACTTTGCAACGCAGCGATCGGCTCTGCTCCTCGTTTCAAACTCACTTCTAATTCGAGTAAAATGGGTAAAGTTTTTAGTAATTGTTGAGAACTCAAAGATTGAATTTCTTTGCGAATAAAATAGATGCGCTTGGGATTACCAATTTCCGCCGCCGTTGCGATCGCTTTTTCATCTTTTCCCCCACTTTCTACCATAATTTTCACCGTCAACCAAGTGCGAAATTGTCCCACCAAAGTCGCAACAATTCGCAAAGCAGGTTCGTTACGATTGATTAAATCAGCAACTAAACCCAAGGCTTTCGCTTCATTTCCTTCTCGAATCGCCGCCGCTAATTGCAGGCTATTTTGAGTATTAACGGCGACCAATCTGGCAATAACTTTCTCATCTAAAGGTTTCTTTGCTTTCTCTCCATACAAGCGTAATTTATCCAATTCGTTCCATAATTGGCGGGTATTACTCCCCACAGATTCCGCTAAAAGTTCTATCCCCCGAGGAGTTAACTTCACTTCTTTTTCTCCAGCAAATTGACGAACTTTTTTGATGATTTCTTCGGTTTTCCACGGTGGAATAAAAGAAAATTCCCGGATCTCGGCGTGTTTTTGTAACAACTTCACCGACTTGCTGCGCTTATCTAACTTTTTGCGCGTGGTTAATAATAACGTCGAAGTCTGAGGGACTTTAGGGAGTGTTCGCTTGAGTTCTGACAATAAACTTTCCGCACAAGATTGCGTCACGATCGCTTCTTCGATCCAAATTAAACGTCCTCCCATACCAAATGGCGGAGTCATCGCTTGATTGAGTCCTTCGATTGTCGTTTCCGGACGATCGCCGACGATGCGCTCAAAATTAAACTGAATCCAGTTGGGATCGAGAACTTCTTGACGCAACTGCGCGATCGCTTGACTCATCGCGAAGTCATCTTCACCCCAAAACACGTAAATAGACATTTTCAATGAACCCCGATTGAGGATTTTCTCGGCGACTTCCCCATCTTTGCCTTTCCCTTCTACAATGAGTAAACGGGAGCAATAAGGAGTTTTCATCCTTCATCCTGTAGCCTTCATTCTGCAAGGGGGAATCAGAGATTGGACGAAACCTATCAAACTTATGTTAACCGAGTGGCGAAACTAACTCGCCCTGTAACTTGTAGCAATCAACTGCAAAACGTTCAGGAATCTGCCAAATTTAAACAGGGAGTGGCGATCGCTTTTCCGGGATATACCGTCAGTTCTCCCACCTACAATCTGGATAAGGATAACAAAGTATTTTACGACCATCTCGAAACTGCGCGATCGCAATTATTAGCACAGATCGAGGAAGGTTTATTCATCCCCGTCCCGGCTGATAGCTTTCACCTTACCATCGCGGATTTGATTTGGGATAGCGATTATCAGGACGCGATCGCCGAAGATAAGGAGTTTGAATTGAGATTGCGCGATCGCGTGGCTTACAGCTTCGATCGCTATCAACAATCGATCCCCGATCGCCGTTCCGTTTCTTTGCAATTGTTGGGCATTGTCGTCCGACCTCGGGCGATCGAAGCCTGTTTGGTTCCCAAAGATGAAGAATCTCACAATAGACTATTACAATTGCGCCGCGCTCTTTATCAAGATCGCGGTTTGATTGCCATAGGCGTACAGCAACAGTATCACTACACTGCTCACATTACTTTGGGATACTTTGGATCGGGGGTAGAAACCTTCGATCGCGATCGCTTTTGTAATACTCTCACTAAGTTTAACGATCGCTGGACGGATACCGATGAAATCTTGACCCTCGATCGCGCTGAAGTCTATAAATTTGATGATATGACGCGCTTTTATAAAGAACCCGATTTTCCCTTCGTGCAGTTTTGAGCAGTTTAAATCATCCCATCCTTGAAGAAAGTTTTGCCATCATCGATCGCGAGATCGGCGAACATTCTTTGACTCCCCAAGAATATGCGATCGTGCGGCGCATCATCCATGCAACGGCGGATTTTGAGTTTGCTCGCTTGGTTTATTTTAGTCCCGATGCCCTTGAGAAAGGAATCGCCGCTTTGCGCGATCGCCGTCCGATTGTTGTGGATGTAAGCATGATTCGCCAAGGAATTGCCAGTATGGTGAAAAAGACTTTTGGTAATAAAATTATTACCGCGATCGATTGGTGTAATGTGCCTTTACAGGGAAAAACTCGCACGGAAACGGGACTGATGCGCTGTTTTGCCGAATATCCCCAAGCCATTTATGCGATCGGCAATGCACCGACGGCTTTACTGGCTTTATGCGAATCTCTTCCCCAGTCACCTCAACAACCTGCCCTCGTTATTGGATCCCCCGTGGGTTTTGTCAATGTGGTTGAATCCAAACAGAGCCTCGAGCAAACCAATATTCCCCAAATTCGCATTCAGGGACGAAAAGGCGGTTCTCCAGCTACTTCAGCGATTCTCAATGCTTTATGCAATCTTGCCTATCAATAAAAATCTCTGTAGGATTGTTCGACAATCCTACAGAAAGGCGATCGCTTATTTATCCGGTTGAGGAGTCATCCGCAAATAAGATTTGATTTCAGTCACTCCTTTAGGGAACTTCTTCTTCGCTTCCTCGGTGGGAATGCTCGGGGCAACCACGACATCTTCCCCTGCTTGCCAGTTTACCGGGGTTGCAACCGAATACTTATCGGTTAATTGGAGAGAATCAATCGTCCGGAGAATTTCAGCAAAATTCCGTCCGGTGCTGGGGGGATAAGTAATCGTTAAACGCAATTTTTTGCTGGGATCGATCACGAATACCGTCCGTACCGTGAGCTTAGCATTGGCATTGGGATGAATCATGCCATAGAGATCGGAAACCTTCTGATCTTCGTCAGCAATGATGGGATAGTTAACCGTGGTGTTTTGGGTTTCATTGATATCCCCGATCCATCCTTTATGAGACTCAGCACCATCAACGCTTAAAGCAATAACCTTCGCATTGCGTTTTGCAAATTCTGGCTTGAGCTTGGATACTTCCCCGAGTTCGGTGGTGCAAACGGGAGTATAGTCAGCAGGATGGGAAAAAAGTACTACCCAACTATCTCCAGCCCAATCATAAAAAGTAATTTCCCCTTCGTTGGTTGCTTGGGTAAAATTGGGGACGCTATCGCCTAATTGCAATGTCATATTGTAATCTCCTTTACAAATTTTACGAACGCGATCTGCAACGTATTATCTTGCCATAAGAGTTTAGTCTTCCCCACCAACTTTAGACCTTCTTTAAGATTTCATTCACAATTTGAGATAATTTCTGCAAAAGAAGCGATCGCTTCTGTCTTCTCTCATCCTTTATTTTGAGAAAACAGAAATAATTGTGTTTCACAGAATCTTTCCACAATCAAGACATTGTTTCTTTTCTTAACAAAATAGTCATTCTTTTGCGATCGCCAGACTTTACCAGCATTGTTGGAGTTAAATTCCGAGTAACTTGATAACTCGTTCGACAATTTCCGAGGTTTGTTGATATCTCTCGAGTTCGGCAAACTGAGTGGCAATAGAACTTAATAACAATGCTTTTTGTTCTGGATTTTGTAGGGTTTCGGATAATTTCAACGCATCAGTGAGAACTGCAATCGCTTCTTCTTTTTTGTCAAGGCGATCGAGTTGAACGGCAAGAAAAATTAATGCACCAATTTTTTCAAGTTTATCTTCGATTAAAGTAATAAACTGTAAAGATTCTTCGCGTTTTCCAGTTTCTGCGACAGTATAGGCAGCATCGCGCACGGTATTCTTTTTTTCTACTCCATTAGTTCTCTTTTGTAACAAATCCAAAGCCAAATCGTAGACTTCACTTTCGACAAAAGGCAAAACAATTAAACCCAAGAGCGAATCTTTCACAGTTGCTTCGGTTAAACTATCCCACAATTGTAATGCTTGTATGAGAGTTTCTCGGGCAGTTTCTCCTCGTTGGTTTTGGTGTAAATGAAACGCGATCGCACCGAGAGCAACGGTTTTAAGTTCCGTTCCTTGAATCTCTTCAACGACTTCTAAAGCACGATCGAATTGTTCTTTTTCTGCGAGTATTGTGGCAATATTTTTTAAAGTTTCATCGGAGTTTGTAAAAGGGCGCAGAAGTGATAAAGCGCGATCTATTCTGCCTTTTTTTGCTAAATCAACGGCAATTTGTTGAATAACAGTCTCTCTGAGTCCGGGAACATCAATTTTGGACGTTAATTCTAAAGCGCGAGCAAATTTGCCAGCTTCTCCTAAATGACGTGCAGTATAAAATAACGTTTCTGCCTTAACAGAAGAATTCGTAATGCGATCGCTTAATTCTAGAGCGAGAGCGAATTCTCCCCCGCGAGCGAGATAAGTAGAGAGATTACTCAAGACTGAATTTGTTTGAGCGTTCGCCTCTAATTGAGGTAATAATGTTTTGAGTATCTCGAATTGTTCCTCACCGCGATCGCGTTCTCCATTTTCGATAAATTTTAAACCAATTGCACCTAATGCATGAACGCGATTAATTGTCCTCTCCAACAGAGGAATAATATCTAATGCTTGTTTGGGTTTACCATTTTCTGCTAACGATAATGCGGCCAGCAACGTAAAATCTTGTTTCGTGCGATCGCTGTCTACTCTGTCAGCAATTTCGAGAATGCGATCGCTTTTTCCTTGTTCGGCAAATCCGAAAGCCAGTCCGCGCAAACTCATTGATTGTAGCAAATCTCGATCGATATCCTGCAGAATCTCCCAAGCGCGATCGTACTTTTGATTGGCAATTGCAGCCTCGACAAAAAGCAATAAAATATAATTATCTTCATTATTTACTAACTGCACTAATTCCCAAGCCCGATCGCTTTGTTCTTCAGCAATTAAATTATTAAAAACTTCGGCTAAAACCCTCGTATCTCTTTCATTTTTAATCAGATCCCAGACAAATTCTATATCTCCTTTTCTGGCTAATCTTAATCCTAATTCAGAGATGATTTGAACGCGAATATCTGGGTTTTCAATAGCGTGGAGAATCTCGACCATGCGATCGCGATCGCCAACTTCGGCTAAAGCGATCGCCAAACTTCCCAAAGCTGCATTTTTCCAGATCGATTCCTCTTCAGGTGTAATATTTTGAGCTAAGTTTATTGACGCGTTTAAGTTTTTTTTCGAAGAATCGATGGTGAGTGCGATCGCATTCGGAGCAAGAAAAAAGAGAAGAGAAACAAATGCAAAAATCCGAGAAAACTGCATGATGTGAGAACGAATAAACAACAATTCTACCGATCCACCTACACTGGAACTATATAGTAACCTCAATGTTATCTCTTTCGGGTTTGGGGCAGCGTAAAAATTTTTGAACTCTTTTCGAGGGAATGCGATCGCTGATAGTATTGGAAATAATGATTGTGTTGAAGGGAGTAATGCGAAAAGTTGGGAAGTTAGCGCTCTTTGTGTTAGCAAGTGTATGGGGGACTTTGGCTTGTCAACAAGAAGAACTCCCTCAGGTTCCTGTTTCTGCAAGCGAGCAGCCATCTCCTGCACTGTCAATTAGTTCTGAACCTCAAATCATTTTTGCTAATCTCAACATTCCTAGTGGATTTTTTGCCGGAGTTGAGAAGGAGAGAAGAATGCTTGCGAGGGTAAATTGTCCCAGTGCTGACGGTATTATTGTGGGCTTGCAAGAAGGAGAACAAAACTTTATATTTATCCCAGAAAGCCCGTTAAACAAAGCAATGGCGCAAGCGGTTTGCCAGCAAAAAACAGCAATAACGGCAACGAACAATGGGACAAAAGCCACTATTTCTCTTTCGGTCTTGTCTGAAAATCCTGTGTGGAGATATGGCGTGAATTCGGCATCGAAAGCAGCAGAACTTTCCCAGTCGGCTCAAACGTTTCAGCAATGGCTAACCGTCAAGGAGACGTGGGAAGTCGCGATCGCGTTTGCTCAAAACGTACCGTCAAGCCATGCAAACTATGCCACAGCACAACAAAAAGTTCAGGAATGGGGCAGGAATCAAGAGGTGTCTCAGCAGAAACTCGAGCAAATTATCCGGCAAAAAGTTCCACCACTATCAAAAAACATCGAGCAGAAATACTATACCGTTGTGGGAGAAACAATCGACGATCTTTATCTGAGTCTGGATCGAACAGACCCGGAAGGCTCTTACAATGCTGCTGCAAATGCTTGGTGGCAAGTAGGGTGGGCGTATCAATACTTGACAACGGCTAATGGTTGTTACATCAACCCCGAAACCTTGGAAGTTAAGGTTTCGGGACTGATTCAGATGCCTCGGTGGAATCCTCCACCCGATACCTCTCCATCCTTGATTCAGCGTTGGCAAAACTATGTTGCTACCGTACAGCAACACGAGAATCAGCATATTCAACATGGGTTGGAGGCCGGACAGATGATTCGCAAGGAGTTACCAAAATTAACATCTGCAACCTGCAAAGATTTAGAAGCTCAAGCTGATACCAAAGGATATCAGATCAAATACGATCATCATCAAAAGGATTATGAGTATGATAAAAAAGAGAGGAAAAAGAAAAGATACCTATAGTATAAATAAAAGCCACCTTGCTTTAGTAAGAAAAATTATCTGTTGTGGGATCTAAAAATAAAGAATTGCTAAACGACAATAGGCTGAGATTCATACAAAATCAATAAATGACGATCGCAATCGAAAACCCCCTGCTCGGTAAACTGGCGATCGCTAGCTGTAAAATGATTAGGGGGACAAATAGGAAGATTAAGCGCTTGCCATTGAGAGAGAATCCTCTCGAGAGAATCGACTTGCACCACCAAACCCGCGCGATAAGGGGGTTGTACGGGAGGAAAATCAATCCCTTTAACCTCAGCTAACGCTAAAGCCCGAGGTTCGTTCGGGGTACTAAAGGCAGCAAAAGTGAGAGAAGCCGTAACAGGTAAAGCAAATACAGTATAGAGATAAGAATCGGGATCGGCGGGACTCTGATAATCCAAGCGAAACCCCAAGATATCTCGATAAATTTTTAGCGATCGCTCGAGGTCAGACACCAACAAACAAGGGCGCTTCAGGTGCAACCCGACAATAGAACGATTTTCGCTCATTCTCAATTTCCTCTGATTTGCCGTATATGGTATGACAACACCTTAGCCGATTCTCGTTTACTGTTGACTATCCACCGTTTACTGTTTCCCTCAAAACATGACTCGAGAACCTGAAAACGCGCCCCCTGCAACCGAGGATAAAGCGATCGCCCCTGAAGAACAAACAACCCCAATCAATGCGATCGCTCAATACTTCAACTTTGCCGAACTTAAAACTAACTTTCGTACAGAAATCCTCGCTGGAATTACAACTTTTGTAACGATCGCTTATATCCTCGTGGTGAATCCGGGGATTCTGTCCAATGCCATTTTCCTGCAAGAATCCGGGGATCTATTTAGCGAATTGGTCATCGCGACAGGACTCTCCGCCGCGATCGCCACCCTTGTCATGGGACTTTACGCCAAATATCCCTTTGCCCTCGCCCCCGGCATGGGACTCAACGCCTATTTTGCCTTTTCCGTCGTCTTAGCCTTGGGCATTGATTGGCGCGTTGCCCTTGCCGCCGTCTTCATTGAAGGCATTCTTTTCATTCTCCTCACCATCACCAACCTCCGCGCCAAAATCGTCACCCTCATCCCCGAATGTATTAAACACTCAACGGCAACTGGAATCGGCTTATTTATCGCTTATATCGGCTTATCAGGCAGTACAGAAACCGGCGGTGCAGGCTTGATCGTCGCCAACCCCGCCACTACCACCAGCTTAGGCGACTTGAGCAACCCGAATACCTTAATGGCGATCGCAGGCTTATTCATCACCGCCGCATTCATTGCCAGACGCATCAAAGGCGCACTCTTATGGGGAATCTTAGCGACAGCAATATTAGGCTGGATCTTGCAGATTTCTCCCCCTCCTCAAGGCATCGTCGCCGTCCCTGTCGTTCCCGTACACTTGTTCGGCCAAGCCTTTGTCGGCTTGGGAGAAATTCTAAAAATTAATATTTGGCAACTCATCTCCATTGTTTTTGTCTTCTTCTTCGTCGATCTCTTCGATACCGTCGGCACCCTCACGGGTTTAGGAATTAAAGCCGGATACATTAACGAAAAAGGCGAATTTCCTCGGGTCAATCGGGCATTTATGGCAGATGCAGTGGGAACAACAGCAGGATCTATCATGGGAACATCTACCGTGACCACCTATATCGAATCCGCTTCTGGAGTTTCCGAAGGAGGACGCAGTGGGTTTACTGCTGTCGTTACTGCTTTTTTATTGACCCTCTCTATTCTCTTTATCCCTGTCCTAAAAGCTATTCCCGCCTTTGCCACAGCCCCGGCTTTAATTATCGTTGGGGTTCTCATGGTGGGAAGTGCCGCCCACATTCACTGGGATGACCCCGCAGAGGCTATTCCTTCTTTTTTAACCATCCTGATTATGCCGTTAAGTTTCTCCATTGCCGAAGGATTGGCGGCAGGTTTAATCACTTATCCCCTCATCAAAACCTTCCAAGGAAAATTCCACGAGACCAAAATCGGACTGTGGATTTTAGCCGCCCTCTTCATCCTTAAATTCGCAATGCGGTAAGGTAGGATTGGGAACTTGAGAATTGGAAATTGAGGATGTTGTTCCCAATTCCCGATTCCCGATTCCCGATTCCCTTCTACTGTTTACTGGTGAGATGCAATGTTGGAGTTATATCAATTCGAGCTATCGCAATACTCCGAGAAAGTCAGGCTCATTCTTGACTATAAAGGCTTAGAATATCGCAAGATTGAAGTAACTCCCGGGGTAGGACAGTTGGAACTTTTCCAAAAGTCCGGACAGCGACAAGTTCCCGTTTTAAAAGATGGAGAAACTTATGTTTGCGATTCCACGGAAATTGCCTTTTATTTGGAACGCAAATACCCCGATCGCCCTATTTTGCCCAGCGATCCCAGAGCAAAGGGACTGTGTTTGCTGATGGAAGAATGGGCGGATGAATCGATAGGTTTAAAAGGACGTAAAGCCTTTATCGGTGCCCTCAATAAAAATCAAAATTTCCGCACTTCCATCTTACCGAAAAACACGCCAGAGTTTTTAAAAACCATTGTCGGAGCGCTACCGGGGGATATGTTGGATATCTTAGGGGCTGGTGTTGGGCTGGGAGGAGATGCCGTGAAGGAGGCAGAAAGCGGACTCAAACAAGATTTAGAGGCACTTTGCTTGCTCTTGCAAGATAGTCCTTATTTGACAGGAAACGAACCGACCTTAGCCGATTTAACAGTAGCCGCCTTAAGCGTCCTGCTCAAGTTTCCCGAGGGGAGCTATTTAGACATTCCTGAAGAATTCCAAGGCAAAGGAATCCCGGGGTTGGGAGATAATAGCGCTTACGAACCGTTTTTTTCGTGGCGCGATCGCCTGTACGAGCATTTTCGTCAACCTTTAACTCCCACAGACTCAAGTTCTGATTCTCCTCCCAAAAACATTGAAATTGATTAGGCAAAACTTGGATTGAGTTTCCTCAAATCAAAACATTTTATATTGATAGTCTCCCTTTTTTCTGTAACATAGAGAAAAGGGTTTTTTAATATAAGATAGTCTCGTGAAAAATGAACTGAAAAGCCATTTTTTCTTCATTGATGAATTCGATTAAGCGATCGCTTTAAACATCAAAGCAGAACAGGTGTCTCTTGACGTTTCCATAAAGATCGATCGCGTAATTGACAGAAAAAAGAAAAATATGACAAACTGGAAAAAGTAACAACTCAATCGGAGTTATAACAAATGTTCGGGCAGTTGGCAAAAACGAACTTAGAAAGCGTAGGTACGGATTCAGCTTTAGCGATCGCGTTAGAATCTCCAATATTTACCCAAGATAACGCACTTCTTCGTCCTCTAATTCCAACAAACAATTCTCCTTCAAGTTCGAACAATCCTCCCTCGCCTCCCAACAATATTGCCCCAGAAAATTTACGCTTTGGCTTAAATCGCCGAGATTACAGTCTTACCGATACGTTACAAGTAACTTCAGGTTGGGTCTACGATGAAAATGGTAGCAGCGATTTAACTTCCGTTGACTTTGAGTTAATTGAGAATGGCAATTCTCTCGGTAATGTGGGAACTGTAACGGATTTTAATAGTGCAACTTGGAGCAATAAATGGTCAAATTTTGATTTTCAATTGAATTTTGCCAGTTTATCTCTCACCGGAGGGACTTACCAAATTGTCGGACAAGCACGAGATAATTTAGGCGCAGCAAGTAATCTCTTTCAGCGCAGTTTTTTACTTGAATCGCCACAAACCAATAATACCCCGCAAAGTTTACAATTTAACCTCTCTCAAAATACTTATGAAGTCACCGATACGATTCAAATTCAATCGGGATGGGTTAGTGATGGTGATGGGACTAGCGATCTGTCCCATATTGTCTTTAGCTTATGGCAAAACGGCAGTGAAATCGATTCTCAATCTCTCAATAGTTTAACGCCGGCAACTTGGAATCATCAATGGGCAAGTTTTAATTACAATTATGAAATTACCAATTTAGGATTGAGTGCAGGAAATTATACTGTGCGCGGCATTGCTTACGACCAACAGCAAGCGAATAGTAATACTTTCGAGCGATCGCTACAAATTATCGACTCTGCTCCCGTTAATCAGCAACCGACTTCTTTGCAATTTCGCCTTGATAATAATAGTTATAATGCTTCAGATTTCCTGACCATACAACAAGGTTGGGTAATGGATGAAGATGGGGCAAGCGACTTGGATAAAGTAACTTTGAGCTTATGGCAAAACGGTAATAAACTCAGAGATATTGGCGATATTACCAATTTAACCCCGGCAACTTGGAACAATAAATGGGCGAGTTTTACAGAAACCTATGCGCTGAATAATTGGGGCATTGGCATTGGTGATTATACCTTGCAAGCGACAGCTTACGATATTGGCGGACTGGCAAGTGACCAACTTGAACGCAGTTTTGCGATCGCTCCTGCAACGACAATCGATCTCAAAGCAAACTCTTTCGATATTACCAGTAATAGCGCCGATACAGGCATGAGCATTACAGCAAATTTTCAATTACAAAATACAGGAAATGCTAATGCAGGTGCATTTCGCGTTGGATTCTATCTCTCTACCGATGCCACAATTACCAATAATGATATACTCCTTGATTTTGTGAATATTAATTCCTTAAATGCGGGAGAATTAACGAATACTTTAAGTCAAGTTCTTACTTTACCAGATAGTAACGATCCTTTGTGGCAAGGAAGCGGGAATTATTATATTGGCATAATTACCGACGATTTGGGTGCGATCGCAGAAAGTGATGAAAATAATAACGCCAGTCAGGGACAAGGGACGGATTTAGATATTATTGATATTAATCTTCCCGCCGCGATCGACCTGAGAGCGAACTCATTTGATATTACCAGTAATAGTGCCGATACAGGAGCAAGTGTTACGGCAAACTTCCAATTACAAAATACAGGCAATGGAGACGCAGGAGCATTTCGCGTGGGATTTTATCTTTCTACCGATGAGATAATTAACGCAAACGATCGACTTCTTGATTTTATAGATATTAATACTTTGAGTGCCGGAGAATTAACGAATACTTTAAGTCAAGTTCTTAATTTACCACAATATGATGATTCCTTCTGGCAAGGAAACGGGAATTACTATATTGGCATTATTGTTGACGATCTGAACGCGATCGCAGAAAGTGATGAAAATAATAACGCCAGCCAAGGACAAGGAACGGATTTAGATATTGTTAACATTAACATTGCTCAACCCAGCATTGATATCCGTATGGAATCGTTATCTTTGAGTACAAATTCTTTCAAAGCAGGGGATAGCTTTGACTATACTTGGCAAGTTAAAAACGCAGGAACGCAAAATTTGAATGATGTTGGTATTGGATTTTATATTTCTGAAGATAGCACAATTGACATTAACGATTATCGGTTTTCGGGAGCTAACTTCCCAACTTTAGGGGCTGGAGGAATAGGCGGAACGACATGGAATACAAACTTACCGGATAAATTCAGAAGTGATGTTTGGATGAAAGGAAGTGGCACTTATTATATTGGCGCGATTGTAGATTTTAACAATACAATTGCTGAAGATATTGAAAGTAATAATGCTAATCTCGGTTTTGGTATCGATCTCGTTGAAATTCAAGTTGATGAAACTGGAGTCTTTAACATAACTGGAAATAATGATATTGATAGTCTTTTGAATGAAGGTCGCACCTATTGGGAAGAGGGTCACGGCAGTACAAATCCCAATACGGTTACTTACAGTTTCTATCAAAATTCATCTGGTGCTTATTATGGGACGGAAGCGAATATTGAAGAATTAGATGATAGTATTAAAAGCAATGTTCGAGAAGTTCTCTCTAATTTATCCCAATTTATTAACTTAGATTTTCAAGAAGTTGCCGATACTTCTAGCAACTATGGGGTGATGCGTTTCATGTTCTCCAGTACTCCTAATTACGCCTTTGCTTATCATCCGGGAGGGAGTGAAGTTGCAGGAGATGTTTTCTTTAATCCCAGTTATCGCAACGATTCCCATAACTGGTTCGGAGAAGACAAAGGAAATCATGGATATTCTACAATTATTCACGAGATATTACACGCCCTCGGTCTCAAACATCCCGGTAATTACGGCAGTACAGATACCACACCTTTCTTAACAGGAGAACAAGATAATACTGCTAATACAGTAATGAGTTATAACTTTACTGGAGGAGAACCAATTACAGCGATGTCCTATGATATTCGCAATCTACAATATCTCTACGGGGCGCGAGATTTGAATAACAGCAATACAACCTATAGTTTTACGGAAGTCGATAATTATTCGATTGGTAATCAATCCTTTGGCAGTACGACCAATACTATTAAGCAAACCGTTTGGGATAGTGGCGGCATTGATATTTTTGATGCGTCCAATCTATCTTTGAATGAAACTTATCGCTTTGACTTGCGAGAAGGAGGATTTGTGACCACGCAATCTTCTTATGATTCGATTAACTATGATGATGAAGGAGGACGAGGTTCTTTTTCTACAACGGGTGAAGGAACATCGATCGCATTTAACACTATTATCGAGAACTTAATAACTTCTCAAAGCAGCGATTCTATTTTTGCCAATAGTGCTAATAATATCTTTAGCGGTTACACGAAAGGAACGATCGCCGGGGATGATATTTTTGAGGCCTTTGATAGTTCCGATTTACTCGATTTAAACAGTTACAATCTTACGGATCTCACGGAAGAAATTCTCGGTACCGATCTAAAACTAACTTTAGGAAATGACGGTTCCGTGACCTTAAAAGATTATTTTGGAGGAAATGGAGCAATCCGCAAACAAATTGGCAGTCAATATTATACCTATTCTCAAAGCTCGGGCTGGCAAACAACCACGGCTCCTACACCTTCACTTCCCACTCTCGAAACCCAATCTCTAGAAACCGACGCGATCGCGACTATCATCCCCTCTCAAAATCCTTTTCCTACTTTTATCAGCACGAATAACACTTCTATCTCAAATCCCATTCTCTTATCAACTGCAGAAATAGACCATCCTCCCGTTGATACTCCTATTCCTGCACGCTGTGGCTGTGCCTTTCATTTAGCAGGGGGAAAACTCAATTACGCTGGATCTGCAAGTTTAGCAGCAATGATGGGATTATCCTGAGTTTAGAGGGTTTGCTTTTGCTCCTTCGTTGGTCATTTTAACGAATAATTATTAGCGATCGCGATCGCGAACTTCTCGATAAAGTTAAAGCCGGCTATATTAACTTTCTCAATTATCCGCCACTCCTCGAAGATGTGGTGAAAATGGCAATTTTAGACCCGATTTTATTCATTGGCGATTTTTATCTTTCTCCTTTTTATGTCAAAAGCTTAATACTCTATAGGGGTGCTCGGTTGAACACCCTTACTATATTTAGAATTGAAATGAAAGCCTGAGTTATTGTTTAATTAGCTATCTCTACTTTCTTCTCAACATTGTTATCAACCTTTTCTCGATTAATAAACCAATTGTGAGTTAGTCATAAGCTTTGCTTATTTTTAAGTACAAGCCCAAAACTAGCTGCCGCGAGTATACTGAGGATACCTAGAGGTTCTGGGACTGTCTCAGAGACTGGCGTTCCCTCAAGAATCATCTCAGTAAGTACGAAGTTCCCATTTAATGGGACAAGACCAGGTCCATTTCCTCCCGGCAATGTTGGATGTTCGAGGACTTCTAACCTGAGACCAGTTATGTTATTTATATTAGTCGAATAGTTAAGATCATATACACCTGTATTAGCAGTTATTCCACCAGCAAGAATGCTGTTATCTGCCAAGGTGGTAAAAGTCATTCCACCCGGTCCGCTTATGATTGGGTTCTCAAGCACGCTCCAATTGGCAGTAACATCTCCATTGGTGTCAAGCCCATCCGCAAAAGTATTGCGATCGTCCGTGGTCACAGAAAAGCGGAAACGTCCCAGCAAGTGAAGGTTAACTAAAAAATGCATTGAAATTTCCAGATCTCCTGCTGCTACGTCAGTTGCAGTTTCCCAAACAGCTATCTCACTAACTGGATCTTGGCCAAAGGATGTTGTAGCAATTGCCCAACCGTTTGGACTGGTAAAGTTTCCATCAACTGCTTCATCGGGACTGTATGGTCCACCACCGATAAGCTGAGAAAAGGTAGCTGTGCCATTTTGAAGATTGATCGTGGCAGCATTAGCATTCCTTGACTGGAGAGAAAAGAGAGGAATAAGAGAAGAGAGCAGCAGTATTTTTACAAAAAAGTTTTGTGTTTTTTTCATTTTGACCCTATTAATAATTTCAACCAAATGGAGTAGAACATAACACGGCAATCTTGTGATTGTGGGTTTGTGTCATGCGACGAAAGGCAAACACAAAGGAGTATTGTATAGATCTGTCAAGTATCAAGGTTTTTATAATGTTTTTTTAACAATCAATCTTTATACAACAGCTTTTGCCTGTTGACATAAAAAATATGTTTGATGTGATGGGATATCGAGCCACCCATAATTAAGAGCCATAGTTGTGAGAATGAGCAACGCAACAACGCGATCGCCAAAAGAAGACAAATTAAGGTTTTGCGCTTATCCTTCTAAGGAATCCCCGCTTCTGATAGACTTTTCCTTGGGATGAAGGCATTGCGCCCGAGAACCACTCAGAATTTAAAAAAAGAGGATAGTTCCGTGGAAAGTACGCTCGGATTAGAAATTATTGAAGTTGTCGAACAAGCTGCCCTTGCTTCGGCGAAATGGATGGGTAAAGGCGAAAAAGATACCGCCGATGAAGTGGCTGTAGAAGCCATGCGCGAACGCATGAACCAAATCCATATGCGCGGGCGTATCGTCATTGGAGAAGGGGAACGAGATGACGCGCCCATGCTTTATATTGGGGAAGAAGTCGGCATCTGTACCCGCGAAGATGCCAAAGAGTATTGCAACCCCGATGAATTAGTAGAAATCGATATCGCTGTCGATCCTTGCGAAGGCACGAACTTGGTTGCTTACGGGCAAAATGGTTCGATGGCCGTTTTAGCCATTTCCGAAAAAGGTGGACTCTTTGCCGCGCCAGACTTCTACATGAAGAAAATTGCTGCACCCCCCGCCGCGAAAAATCACGTAGATATCAACAAAACCGCCACACAAAACCTACAAATTCTTGCAGACTGTTTGGAACGTTCTATCGAAGAATTAGTTGTTGTGGTCATGGATCGCTCTCGTCACAAAGACTTGATCCAAGAAATCCGAGGAGCCGGTGCGCGAGTCCGCCTAATTAGCGATGGAGATGTCTCTGCGGCTATTTCCTGTGCTTTTGCGGGTAGTAATATTCACGCCCTCATGGGCATTGGTGCTGCTCCTGAAGGGGTGATTTCTGCGGCAGCAATGCGCTGTTTGGGCGGTCACTTCCAAGGGCAATTAATCTACGATCCTGAAGTCGTCAAAACTGGATTAATCGGAGAAAGCAAGGAAAGCAATATCGCTCGTCTTGAATCAATGGGAATCACCGATCCCGATCGCGTTTACAATGCCGAAGAATTGGCCAAGGGCGAAACCGTTCTTTTTGCAGCTTGCGGCATCACTCCCGGAACCCTGATGAACGGAGTCCGCTTCTTCCATAATGGTGCTCGCACGCAAAGTTTGGTTATTTCTAGCCAGTCGAAAACGGCTCGCTTTGTGGATACGATCCATATGTTCGATCGTCCCAAATATCTCGAACTGCACTAATCAGTAATGAGTGAAGAGTAATGGGTCAGGGCGAGAGATCGTCCTCACTCGTTACTCATTATCCATTCCTCGCGACCCGAGCATTAAGTATTGTGTAGCAAATGCAAAATAAAGCTAACGAAACCCTGAAAATAAGGCAGATAGAGACAAAGAAATTTTAAGAAGTATTTATGAATATTGCAGTTGTCGGCTTGAGCCACAAAACCGCCCCCGTTGAAGTTCGCGAAAAAGTCAGCATTCCCGAAGCTCAACTCGAAGCAGCGATCGCTCATATTAAAACCTATCCCCACATCGAAGAAGTTGCCATTCTCAGCACGTGCAACCGCCTTGAAATCTATTTTATTACCACGGAAAGCGAACCGGGAGTCGTAGAAGTCACCCAGTTTCTCGCGGAAATTAGCAAAATTGTCCTACCTCGGTTGCGCCGCCATTTATTTGTCCTTCTCCATGAAGATGCCATGCGCCATCTAATGTGGGTTGCAGGCGGGCTAGATAGTTTGGTCTTGGGAGAAGGGCAAATTTTGGCACAGGTGAAAACCACCCACAAACTCGCGCAAAAATACAAAGGTTTGGGAAGATTGCTCGATCGCCTCTTTAAACAAGCGATCGCGGCGGGAAAACGCGTTCGCAGCGAAACCAACATCGGAACCGGAGCCGTATCGATTTCCTCGGCGGCGGTAGAATTGGCAAAAATCAAGGCAGAAGACCTGACCGATAAGCGCGTGACCATTGTTGGAGCGGGCAAAATGGCACAATTGCTAGTGAAACATTTGCTCTCGAAGAAAGCCGAAAATATCTCTATTGTCAACCGCTCCCAGAAGCGATCGCAGAGTCTCGCTCAAAAATTCCCCGAGGCGAATTTAACCCTGCGTCCCTTGGATGAAATGATGGCTGCGATCGCCAACTCCGATATTGTCTTCACCAGCACCGGAGCAACAGAACCTATTCTAGACCGCGCCAAATTAGAGGAACATCTCGCCCCCGAGCAGCCCTTAATGCTCATTGATATTTCTGTTCCTCTCAACGTTCATGCCGATGTCAAAGAATTGACCCACGTGCAAACTTATAATGTAGATGACCTCAAAGCCGTCGTCGCACAAAACACCGCTCAACGGCGCAAAATGGCCCAAGAAGCAGAAAAATTACTGGAAGAAGAAGTCATCGCTTATGAAGTCTGGCGGCGATCGCTCGAAACGGTTCCCACTATTAATTGCCTGCGTCGCAAGATCGAAGATATTCGCGAACAAGAACTCGAAAAAGCCCTCTCTCGCTTGGGTACGGAATTTGCCGACAAACACCAAGAAACCATCGAAGCCCTTACCCGAGGCATTGTTAATAAAATCCTTCACGATCCGATGGTACAACTCCGCGCCCAACAGGATATCGAAGCTCGCCGCCGCGCGATTCAATCCTTGCATCTCTTGTTTAATCTCGACACGGGAGAACAGTATAGTTAAATTCTAGATCGTTCAATTCTCGCGATTATTTTGCCAAAGAATTGAGTGAAATGTGGAAAAGCATCGCACAATAACATCATTCTTCAAGTTGTCGGAAATGATAGGCTAACGCATTGTTTCCTAAAATTGAAAGGAACTCGTTCAGTTCTTTTTCTGTCAGCTTGTGCATCTCAATTTTTGAGCTTGAGACAGACTGAAACCAAAAGAAATTAAAGCAAGGAAAGTAAAAAAATGCGATCGCGCTTCGGAAAAAGTTCATTCATCATTGGCTTGACCTTCGCCACCCTCCTAGCCACATTGCCCCAGTTCCCCGCCCGTGCCGGCTTCCAAGATGCCGCCCCTCCAGCCGGAGCCCCTCCCAACACCCGAGGAGCCGGAGCCCGTCCCGGACTCTGTGGAGATGAACCCATTCGTCAAAAAGTGTATGCTCTTCTTCCTCCCAGCAATACTTTGAGAACTGCTTCGGGAAATCCCAACCTCTATTTGTATCTGCCCGCCATCCAAAATAAAGAAGCAACCTTAGAGATTCTCGACGATCAAGAAGAGCTTGTTTATGAAACCACACTTTCCCTCGAGAATAGTCCCGCCGGCATCTTAAAAATAGAGGTTTCTGATGATGTGATACTTGCTCCCGATATCATTCATCAATGGGCGCTTTTGATTCATTGCGATATCAATAATCCGGCGGCGGATGAAGAGATCAAAGGGCTAATGCAACGACTTGAAGTTGCACCCCCCACAAACAGCACGCCCCTCGATCGCGCCAACTACTATGCAGAGCAAGGCGTTTGGCAGCAAGCATTTGAGGGATTTTGGGGATTGCGGGAATCCAACCCCCAAGCATGGCGAGAATTCCTCGAATCTGTCAAACTGGAATCCTACACCGACACAGAAATGATTGACTAGCCAAAATGCTGCAGAGGGTTAAAGCGGGAATTTGGAAATGGCGGGGAGTTTTAGCGGCAACTCCCTTCGCGGCGATCGCGACGATCGCCCTACGAATGTCGGGAGCCTTGCAACCTTGGGAGTTAGGTGCATTCGATCTATACTTGCGCTTGCGTCCTCCCCTTCCTCCCGACGAGCGCATTGCCATTGTTGGCATTGACGAAAAGGACATCCAACAACAGGGAATGGCTGTTTTTCCCGATCGCGTCTATGGGGATATCCTCAGCAAACTTTCTGCCATGCAGCCCAAAGCGATCGGTTTGGACATCTACCGCGATGTTCCCCTCGAACCGGGTCACGAGGCGTTAAACCGCGTCTTTGCCAAAAATCCTAATATTATCGGCATTCAAAAAGTCTTGGGGGACAGCGATCGCGAGACGATTCCCGCCCCTCCCATTCTGAAACAAAAAGGGCAAGTCGGCGCGAATGACACGATTCAAGATGCCGATGGGCGAGTGCGGCGAGGGTTTGCCTATGTTTTCGATGCAGAAGATAATGTGATTCCCAGCTTCGCGGCTTCTTTGGCATTGTTGTACCTCGAACCCGAGGGGGTAACTTTAGAGCAACTGGAAACGGGACAATGGCAATGGGGCAAGACGATTCTCAATCCCGTGCAACCTTTTACTGGCGGTTATGTGAGAGCGAGAACAGGAAGAGGATTTCAAGTTCTCATCGACCATCGCGGCGATCGCGAGTATTTTGAAACTGTGGCCTTGCGAGATATTTTAGAGGAAAAAGTGCCTGAAGATTGGGGGCGCGATCGCATTATTCTCATTGGTGCGATCGGGGAAAGCGCCAACGATCTCTTTCTCACTCCCTACAGTAGCGGCCTTTTTGGCAATCCCAGACCCAGTGCAGGGGTAGAAATTCACGCCCATCTCGTCAGCCAGTATCTCCGAGGCGCGTTAGCCGGAGACCCTCTCTTCAAAACTGGGCCGGAATGGGCAGAATTATTATGGTTATTGGGCTGGTGCTTCTTAGGTGCAATCTTGAGTTGGACTTGGCGTTATGGCATTGACGCGCAAGGAAGCGGTCAAAAATGGCAGATTTTGCGCGGTGCGATCGCTTCTTTCGGCACCGTTTCCGTATTGTTGGCCAGTACCTATCTCGCCATTTTGTCAGGGTGGTGGTTGCCCGTTATCCCGCCTTTATTGGGATTTGGCAGCGCAACCCTCGCCATTACCGCCTATTTAGCTCGCAGTGCGGGAAAACTGCGGCAAACCTTCGGGCGCTATCTCAATGATGCCGTAGTCGCGAACTTATTGGAGAGTCCAGAAGGTTTGCAACTGGGAGGACAACGACAAAAAATTACGATTCTCACTTCCGATTTACGAGGGTTTACGGCGATTTCCGAGCGTTTGCCCCCGGAAGAGGTGGTAGATATCCTCAACTGCTTTTTACAAACGATGCTGGGCATTATTAGCGACTATGGCGGCATGACCAATGAGTTAATGGGCGATGGGGTTTTAGCTTTTTTTGGCGTGCCAACCGTGGGGGAAAATGATGCGAAAAATGCCGTTGCTTGTGCGATCGCGATGCAGTTAGCCATGGACTCGGTCAACGAACAAATGGAACAAAATAACTGGCCGACTTTAGAAATGGGAATTGGCATTAATACCGGGGAATGTGTCGTGGGAAACTTGGGTTCGGATTTGCACACGGAATACAAAGCCGTCGGAAGTCATGTTAATTTAACTTTTCGAGTCGAAAGTTATACAACAGGAAGCCAAATCCTCATTTCCGACCATACGATGGAGGAAGTGGGACGCGAATTTGTGGAAGTTGCCGCCGAACAAAAGATTCGTCCCAAAGGAGTCATCCGAGATATTTCTATTTATCAAATTTTTGGCGTGAAAGCGCCTTTTAATCTCACGATTCCTCAACGAAAAGAGATATATTGTCAACTTTTAGAATCGCGATCGCTGCGTTATTTAATCGTCGCAGGCAAACAGGTTGGCGATCGCTATTATCACGGGGAAATCAAACAATTATCCTCAAAATCAGCAATCATTAAAATTGTCAAGGAAGAAGAAGGCGGTTTTCCTACACCCATGACAAATTTAAAGTTAAATTTCGGAAGTTCAGACGGCGAAAAATCCAACCAAACTGGGGATGATGTTTATGCAAAAGTCATTGCAGTCGAACCCGAAAAACAAGAGTTTACCATTCGTTTTACTTATCGATCGCCCAATATGGCAGCGATGTTAAAAGCATTATTAAAGAAAAGTTCGCCATGAGAAGTAACACATTTTTTTATCAACTCTTTTCTCTTACCCAATTCCACACCGATCCAAACGTTCTGCTAAAATGCCTGCGTGTTTCCACCAACATCCCCCACCGGCCCAAGAACGAGACGGTAAATGTCCCAAAGGCGATCGTAAATTAAACTGCAAGTAAGCATGACTTTTCTCATCATGTACCGGCCAACCCACTTGCTGGCAAAATAAATTGTATTCTTTCCCGACCCTTTCATAAATTTGTTTCTGTACCCGAAAACCAAAGCGTCCTTGACTGGCGTTAAACCATAAAAAATCGATCGCTTGCAAATCTTTACAAGGCAATTTTTCAATCTCTTGATTAAACAAATATGTTCCTGCTCGTTTTCCCATTAATTCACACAAAATATCTCTCGTTTCCTTATCTGCATCCTTCCAGCGCTTGCGAGAAAGGAGGTCTTTTAAGCAGGTATAATCGATACGAACGCGAGATTCTTCCTCCTCTCCCGATAACTTTAAGCGTAAACTTTCTAACTCCATTTCTCCTCCGGTACTGGCTTGTCGCGGCATCAACCCTCGCGTTTTGTGAGGCTTAGAGGTTGGCGGTAGCGATATATTGCGAGTGCGCTGCTGAGGATCGGTAATTAACTGCTGGGGAGTCGATCGCCGCCGAATTTGTGTCGTCGGAGAAGGAGAAAGAGGTTGATTCAGGGCGGGGATTTTCCCGATTTCTCGCATCATTTCCTCCGCAGATTGGGCGCGTTGGCGTAAAGAAGGCTCGATTAAATGATTTAATGCTTTGACTAACTTCGGACTAATATAAGTTCCCGCAGGTAAGCGATCGCGCCATTTCCAACGCCCCTCAATCACGTCAAACAGATCGTCAGGATGTACCCCTATCAATAAATTCAAACAAGTTGCTCCCAAGCTGTAGAGATCGCTCGCGGGCAGCACTTTTCCTCGCATCTGTTCTGGGGACATAAACCCCGGCGTACCGATAATCGTTGCCCCTCCCATCATTGCCGTCCCTGTAAAGAGTCGCGCTACGCCAAAATCAATTAACACCAATTGACCATTTTCTCGGCGTTGCATGATATTTTCAGGCTTAATATCACGATGAATGACTTGGCGATCGTGGATAAACTTTAAAACCGGTAATAAATCTCGTAAAAGTTGCCAAATTTTCTCCTCTTTGTTAGTTTCGTTTTGCCACAACGCAGAATCTAGGACATAGCCATCAATATATTCTTGGACGAGAAATAAATAACCCCGTTCTTCAAAATAGGCGTAGAGGGCAGGAATTTGGGGATGATTGCCCAATTCGCTTAGCCTAACAGCTTCTTGTTGAAATAGCTCCATCGCCTTTGCCGTTACTTCAGCACTGGCTTGTTGCAAGTATAATTGTTTAATAACGCAAGTGGGATGTTTGGGAAAATGCTCGTCAATGCCTAAAAAGGTGCGCCCGAATCCCCCTTGACCCAATGCCCTTAAAGCACGATAGCGTTCTTTGAGAAGTAAAGGAGAACCGCAACTCGTACAGAGGCGATCTCGCTTCGTATTTTTGGGTTGCGTGCATTCGGGATTGAGACAATAAGCCATAATAGGGTCATGGAGGAGCGATAATTGTTAAAACAGTTAAAGTCAACTTCTTTGATTTTATGACAGGTCATTCGTCTAAATTCGATCGCCCCCCCTCGATCTCCGATCGCGAGCCGGTAGAAACACAAGATTTACCGATACAAATCATTCAAATGGAGAATATTGCCAAGATTTACGGGAGTGGTGATGTTGAAGTTCGTGCTTTAGATGGAATCAATTTGACTGTAGAAGCGGGAGAATACTGCTCTATTATGGGTCCTTCCGGTTCGGGAAAATCAACCCTAATGAACACAATCGGCTGTTTGGACAGTCCTTCCTACGGAACCTATTTACTCGATCGCGTGGATGTCTCTTTTCTCGACGACGATCGCCTCGCTGAAATTCGCAATCAAAAAATCGGCTTTGTCTTCCAGCAATTTCACTTATTACCCCAATCTTCAGCCTTGGATAATACCATTTTGCCCATGATTTATGCAGGGGTGTCGCGATCGGAACGCCGCGATCGCGCCGAGGAAGCCCTCGTGCGGGTAGGTTTAGCCAATCGCTTGCAGAATAGACCCAATCAACTATCGGGGGGACAGCAACAACGGGTTGCGATCGCTCGAGCGATCGTCAACCGTCCGGCAATTTTACTCGCAGATGAACCCACAGGGGCATTAGATTCTCGAACAACGGCGGAAATTTTAGACTTATTCGGCGAACTCAATGACTCGGGAATGACGGTGGTGATGGTAACTCACGAAACGGAAGTTGCCAAGAAAACTCAGCGTGTTGTGTGGCTCATGGATGGGGAAGTCGTCCATTCTCATCTCACTCCCGAGGAAATGTTGGAAGTGGCAGTCCATTAACTTTAGCTCATCTTTGTGGCGTTCATAATTTGGGCAACCGTTAATGTTAATTCTGGGAAAACTCCCGAGGCAATTTGTTCTTCTCCGGTAAACTTTTGGCTTTGGTATTTTCCCTCATGCAGCCGATGAATAAATACCGTCGGAACTTTAGGATTACCGAGATAGCTGCGACTGGCCACGGCAAGATAATCGACAATCCAATATTCTTGAATACCGAATTGTTCGTATTCGGCGAGTTTATCTACATAGTCATCATCCCAATTCATTGATACGATTTCTACAGCTAATAAGGGAGCTTCTGTTAATGCGCCATAGGTCATTACATCAGCATTCCAGACACGAGATTCAACGACCGTAACATCGGGTCGTCTGGCTTGATGGGGGGTAGTTTGAATCAGGATGCTAGTGTCAACAATAAAATCAGCCGATATCCGTCGAATTTCATCATTGAAGTCGAACATTAGGAATCGTGCAATGTTTTGATGCGCTCGAATTGGTTCCAATTTGACAATCTCCCCATTAACTAACTCGTAACGACCATCTTCCGGACATTGCGCTAAGAATTCAGCATAGGATAAGCGAGAGGTAGCGACAATCATCGGTTTCTCTGTGGACGACAATTTCTATTTTAACGGGAAATATTGCCCACTGATAACTGATAACTGATAACTGATTTACCAAGGGTTGCCAATGAGAGTAAAACCACTCCAATAATAGGGATGAGTGAAAGTGCGATCGCCCAATATGGTTAGTTCTGGCGGCAAGGGAATGCGATCGCCACCGATGACCAATTCCCCTCCTTCAAATCGCGTTTCACCATTTAAGAGAGAGAGTTGCGCTTGTCGCAGAGCTTCAGCTTTTAAGGAAGATTCTTGCAAGCGATCGTAGAAATTCGCCATTAATCCCAAGGTGCCAATATCACTCACGTACCATAAGCTCCCGATCGCAGATTTAACCCCAGAGGCGACGGTTAAACCTGCAAAGCCCAATTCAGCTTCGGGAGAGTTGAGGGCAGTGCGACAAGCACTTAACACCAACAGTTCGACGATGGGAGAGTCCCAACCCAGTTCCTTCAATTCGTCGAGAGTGAGCTTTTCGTCCCAGAGTTGGATGTAGGACTCGGCAGGGTCTCCGGGGTGAAAGTCGCCGTGAGTGGCGAGATGGATGATACCGTAGGGCGTTTGTTCTCGTGCTTTCATGAGATTGGCGCGGGTAAATTCTTCGTTGAGATAGGTCTGACCTTGCCAAATATTGTCGGTGATGGTGGTGATTTCGGTAGTCACGGCGGGGAGAGGGTCGCGATCGCTAAACTGAGAGACTCCCATCGCTAGAATTTTTTGCTTTGTTAGATTGGGGGGACGCAGATCCGTCAGGGCGAGGCTGGGGGTTAAACTCAAACTGTAGCGATCGATGATGAAGTTTTCCCCGTCGTGGAGGGCGGCGAGGGGAAGGGTGCGGAGTCCGCGATCGAGGATATAAACGAGGTTATGAATATTAGTTTTTTGCAATGCGGGTTCAAGGGGTTCTAACAGCCATTGATAGAGTTGTTGCGCCGGATCGAGATAAGCGGTAGGACGACGGGCATTGGTCACGGTGCGACGGAATTCTCGGGCGATTTTCAGGACTTCGGCGCGGGTGGCGTTGGAGGATTTGCGGATAGGGTTGCCTTCGGGGAGAATGAGGAGGAGTTCGAGGCGATCGCTGTCGTTGGGATGGTGCGATCGCATGAGTCCCGTATCTTCCGGTTCGACTTCAACCCCCGTACTAGTTTCTGGAATGAAAGTTAGAGCAGAAGTTGAAAAAAGACCATAAATACTTGCAACATTGACCCCCGTTGCATCTCGAATTTCTCGTAATTGTTGCTGAATTTCTTCGAGACTTAATCGTTTGACCGGAATAATGCCAAAATAGTTTTCAAAATCATTACTGAAAAAGTCATCAATGGTGAATTCTTGGAGAGGAGTGGCGGAGAGAGAAGTTCGAATCCCAAAAAAATCGCGAGATTGTAAATGGGTAAGATTGTGGGAATCGAAGAACAAGACGGGAGATTGGTTAATAAAAGAATTGACTTGATTATTAATGGGACTAGGATCTTCGCCGATAAAGGTAAAATTGGCAATCTGGACGACAGGAAGCTCAGTCACACTAGGAGCAAGGAAGATACGAAAGAGAAGATCGGCAAAGGTAGGAAAATTACCCGTAGAGAGCAAGCTACTGTTGAGAGTTCCCACATCCCAAAGTTTTGTATTGGAGTCATAAGTTCCGAGGGACGGGATAACATCAAGAACAGAGACTCCCATCGTATTGATAAAGGCTTCAAGAGAAACACTTCCCACGGGATCGGGACCGTTGTTCGTGAGAGTTAAGGTTAAATCATTCAGGATAATAGAAGAGTTAGTTTGGGTTACGCCGAAGTCGGCAGTTACTTCCACGGCACCAATATCGGCCTGACCGCTAGAAATCCCTCGACTGTAGCCTCGTTGGTCTGTTATTGTTGCAGTGGTGATATTTCCAGTGTCGATCGCAGGACTACCGGGCAGAGGAACGTGGGTCTTGATATTACCACCATAGTTACCAAGAGGAGACAATATAGGATCGGCAATAATATTGCTTGACCCTAGGGTCAAGTTAATGACACCCGAAGTCTCGCTGATGAGATTAAAGTTAAAGGTACTGCCTGCAAAGTTACCGAAAAGGTCATTCCTTGTCCCATTGGCGACGTTTTGAGCGATGAGTGTGTTGATAACGTTGAATGTTCCTCCACTACTATAGATGCCGCCGCCGTTTCCTCCTGAACTGTTGTAAGCGATCGTGTTATTGCGGAACGTACCATTAGCCGCAAAAATTCCACCTCCGTTGGCGTTACTCGAGTTACCCGATACAGTACTGTTAGTGAAATTAGCTGTACCGTTGGCCGCAAAAATTCCGCCACCATCTGCGTTACTCGAGTTGCCCGATATAGTACTGTTAGTAAGATTAGCTGTGCCGTTGGCGACATCAATTCCGCCACCAGGGTCATTACTCGAATTATTCGATATAGTACTGTTTGCGAGGTTAGTTTGACCATTCAAGACATCAATTCCGCCACCACCGAAATTACTCGAATTATTTGATACAGTACTGTTGGTCAGATTAACCGTTCCACTAGTCGCATAAATTCCGCCACCATCTGCGTTACTCGAGTTGCCCGATACAATACTGTTTATCAAGTTGGCCGTACCACTTGTAGCATTGATCCCACCCCCGTTGGCATTACTAGAATTATTGGATATGGTACTGTTGGTCAGATTGACCGTTCCGCTAGTGATAAAAATTCCACCGCCACCAAAGCTACTCGAATTTTTCGAGACAGTACTATTGATGAGATTAGATTCACCGCCAGCAGCATAAATCCCACCACCACCCAAGTTGCTCGAGTTGCCGGATACGGTACTGTTTGTGAGATTGGCGATGCCACTTGCAGCATTAATCCCGCCTCCGTTACCATTGCTCGAGTTGCCCGATACAGTACTGTTGGTCAGATTGATCGTGCCGTTACCTGCAAAAACCCCACCTCCATTGGCATTGCTCGAGTTACCTGATACAGTACTGTTAGTAAGATTGACCGTGCTGTTTGCGGCATAAACTCCTCCACCATTTCCCACCACCTGTCCATTACGAACGACCAAATTATCAAATGTCGTCGTTATTCCCCCCGCTACGTTGAAAATACGAGAATTTCCTGCTCCTGTATTGCGCTGTACCGTTACATTTGTTGTTCCTCCCGTTATCGTCAAGTTGTCACTAATTCCTAGCTCCCCCGATGTCAAATCCACCAATGTCACTCCACTAAAGCGAATCTCGTCTGCTCCTGTCGATATATTGGTATTGCCAATTACTTGTCTTAACGTTCCCATTCCCGAATCACCGCTATCAGTCACGGTAAATACCGCTAATTTTCCCCCATAATTTTCCCTCACTTCCGATGCAAACCCCAGAGATGCCTCAATATTCCCCGTACTTGCCTCTAAAACCCAATCGCCTCCCAAAGTGGTACTCCCCGTTAAATTCGTCGAAGCTGCAACATTTGCTCCTGTTTCTGTCGCAATTCCTTCGATAAACAAACGTCCCATCTCGCCCAAAGCCGTCAAACAACTGTAAAGTAAGATATCTGCATTTCCATGCAAAGATTCGCCCCACGATCGCAACCGATCGCGATACTCCTCCAAATTTTCCACTGAAACAAAATCGCTTCCCAACCAAAAATTCCCTTGATTTCCCTCCGCAACGATATGCACTTCATCTACCTTTTGTCCCATCTCCACCACCACAGCAAGGCGATCTGCCACCATTGAAACCCCACTCTCATCCGGCGTAACCATCACCGAAACCGTACCCGATCGCCCGCCATAGAGTAAATCTTGATAATCTTCCACCGTCGCATCGATAAACGTATAAGCCAAAGGTACAGAAGTATCTTGAGGAAATAATGTCACTGTCGGCGCACTATAAGTTCCATTGCCCGTACTCACCCAAGGCACGAGAGATGGTGCAATTCGTACCCGATTTGCCGCCGCTAAGTGTACTGTTTCTCCCGTCACATTCCCTGCAATCGAAACATTTCCTACATTTAACGGCAAACCCGTATTTTGTAGTTCGTTTGAATTTATTTGCGCGATTTCTTTTGTCTTTGGAGCTGCCAACAATTGCGGTAAATCCTGCGCTGCAATCCCAGTCACCAAAGCATCCAGAGGAATTTCCAAACTGAGGATCGTTCCTTCTTGAGAAATGCGTATCAAATTTGTCCCCGGAATTGCCGCAAGGGTAATATTTCCTCCCGGTGCTTCAATGGTTCCTAAATTGAGAACGCTACCTCCCAATAAATTGAGATTTGCCTCACTTTTCACCCGCAAGTCTCCTGCATTGAGAATTGCTCCGGTTTGTGTCAAATCGAAAGCAAAGCGAGTCGGATCGCCGATTAAACTTTGGTAGTCATTCTCTCCGACACTATTAAACCACCCATCACTAAACCCAATTCGCGTCGCCGTCGTGGCCGTAAAATCTCCCAAAACATTGAGACTTGCCCCTGTCCCAAAAACAATTCCCGCCGGATTCATTAAAAATAGGTTGGAATTCCCGCCCATCACTTGAATTAGTCCATTAATAAGAGAAGGCTCGCCCCCTATTACTCGCCCTAAAATATTGCGAATGTCGGGAGAAGCAAGAAAATTGGCAATTTGTCCCGCATCGATGCCAAACTGCTCAAAACTGTGAAATAGGTTGCTCCCATCTCTCGACAACTCACCTCCGTTGATGTCAAAGCGACTTCCTTCAATATTAACAGAGGTCGCACTCCCATCCTCTGGTACGATCGCTTGTGCCAAAACCGAATTAGCCGCACTTAAAGTTGCGATCGCAGCTAAGATCGGTAAAATCCACGATTGCTCTCTACCTTTGACTCGATTCATGGCAATCACTCCTCAGAAAAACTACGGAGAGTTTTTCTACCATCAATGTAATTGCTGGGTCATTCGCTGTCAAGATTGATGTAAAGATTTACAAGGAAAAAATTTATTGGCATTCTTTAGATTTAATGTTGTGAATTTAATCTTGCGATCGCTCTCTCACTTTTCAGGTTTTCAACAAGATGAGAGATAAAAGGCGATCGCCTTAAAATTGCGGCAAGTTTAACTCAAATCCCGGTAAGACTGCTTCTCCTGATAAGTTTGCTGGTAAATTGACAATTTCTATATCAGTATTTTGGCGATAAATTTCGACTTGTTGGTGTTGCGGGTTCACCAACCAACCCAGCCGCAAACCGCTTTCGAGATATTCCTGCATTTTCTCTTGAATAGGTTCAAGCGGATCGGTTTTAGAGCGCAATTCTATGACAAAATCGGGACAAATTGGGGGGAATTTATCTTGTTCTTCTGAGGTGAGGTTTTCCCAGCGCTGTAACTCAATCCATGCTGCATCGGGAGAACGATTGCCACCATTGGGTAAGCGAAAAACAGTTGATGAACTAAATACTTCGCCTCGTCCTGTTTGACGGTTCCAAATGCCGAGATCGATAATGAAACTCGCTTCTCGTTTTCCACTTTTTCCGCCAACCGGGGACATAATGATTAATTCTCCTTTTGCTGTTTTTTCGAGTTTCCATGTTTCATTAGCGCGACACAATTGAAAAAACTGGTCGTCACTCAGATTCACTGTTTTGATATCTAGGAGAACTGTTGGCATTATTCACCTCGATCGCCTGAGAATAATTGTTACTCTGGTTATTTTAGCTCAAATGCCAGTGTTAGCGCGATCGCACTGCTCGAATTCCGGAATCTGAGCTAGGATATGTGAAGGCGTAAAAATAAATGAGTTGGTGCTGCTATGGTGATTGGTTTTTTGACAGGGAGTGCGATCGCAGCGATCGCGAAAGAAAATCTCATACCGATTGTTATCGAAATATTACAGGAAGATAACAGAGATATAATCGGGAATCTCGTTGATTTTTTCGGTACAAGTTTGAATGAACAAACGAGACAGCTTATTTCTCGTGCATCGAACCAATATGGTAAAAATTATGCGGAACGTCACGGAATTCTCAAGGTGTTGGGAATGCGAGAACCCGTACCTTTAGACTCAGTTTATACGAATGTGCGTTTACTAGATGAATATAGAATCCGTCGATTTATGTCGATTGATACTCTCGAACAATCATTTCGAGAAAGTAAAGATCGGCGATTTGGATCGGAAGAATGTGAAAAGCGAGGAGGGGTTGAGGTTGCTAACCAAGAACAGTATTTAATGGTTTTGGGTGCGCCCGGGGCAGGAAAATCGACGTTTCTCCGCAAAATAGGTTTAGAAATGCTGAAAGGACAAGAAGGAGGACTAGAAAAACATCATTGTATCCCTGTATTTTTAGAATTAAAGCGTTTTAATCAATCCGATATAGAGATCGAACAATCGATCGCCCATGAGTTTGAAATTTGTGGCTTTCCCAATGCTGAGAAGTTTACAGAAAAAGCCTTGCAAAAAGGTAAATTATTGGTTCTCTTTGATGGCTTGGATGAAGTGCCGGGAAATATTTTTAATGAAGTGATCGAGAAGATTCAAGATTTTGTCGATTGCTACGATAACAATCGCTTTATTGCCAGTTGTCGCACAGCAGCTTATCGTTCTAATTTCCGGCGTTTCAAGGATTTAGAAATGGCGGATTTTGATGACGAACAAATTGAAAAATTTATCAATAATTGGTTCAATTCGGAACAAGATCGGCAAGACAAGACGGCTGAACATTGTTGGGAATTATTACAAAGTGAGAAGCATGAGGGCGCAAAGGAACTTGCACAAACGCCGTTGTTATTAACTTTTCTCTGTTTGATTTACGATAAGTCGCAGAATTTTCCCGAAAATCGCAGTATCTTGTATCGCAAAGCTCTACGAATTTTGTTGGAGGAATGGGCATCAGAGAAACGCATTAATCGCGATAAAATTTATGAGGGGTTAAGCATTGAATTAGAAGAAATGTTATTGGCAGATATTGCTTATCAAAATTTTGTACAAGACCGATTATTTTTTGAGCAGCGTTTTCTCACAGATAATATTAAAGCCTTTTTAAAGGGAAATTTGCAGGCTCCCGAATATTTAGATGGAGAGGCAGTTTTAGAAGCGATCGCTGTACAGCAAGGTATTTTTGTCGAACGAGCAGAGGAAATTTATTCTTTCTCTCATCTAACATTACAAGAATATCTCACAGCACAATATATTACTGACGACAATCGGATTGATGAGTTAGTTGAAAACTATCTCTTGGATTCCACTTGGAAGGAAGTGTTTTTACTGGTTGCTGGGTTAATGAGAGGTAGTCAAGGAGCAGATCGACTCCTGATGAAAATTCAGGAGGAAATTGAGAAATTATTAGACAAACCGATAAATATGGTGCGATTAATTCCTATTCTACAATGGGCAGAACAAGAAACGAAAGATTCTGGCGGTACGCTTCCTCTCGTTACCAAAAGGGCGATCGCTAACGCCAATGCTAATGCCAACGCTAATGCCAACGCCAACACCAACGCTTACACCAATGCCAACACTTACACCAATACCAATGCCTATGCCAACGCCAACGCCTATGCTAATGCCTATGCCAACGCCAACACCTATGCTAATGCCTATGCCAACGCCTACGCCTATATCTACACCAACGCCTACGCTAACGCTAACGCCTATGCCTACTCTAATGCCAACGCTTTAGCTCTCAGATGTTTGATTAAAGCTGTCGAGGAGATGCAAAAGTTGCAGCCTGTTTTTACCCATTTAGATATTTCCACATTTCTCGGTCAATTAAAAGCCTTAAAGGAGAAAATTCCGAGGGAAGAGGAAAGAAAAGAAGTGCATCGCGCTTTTGCCCAAAAACTAATCAATACAGTTTTAGCTGCATTTAACCTCAAGTTTGAGTTAATTAATTGGACTCGAAAAGAAGTACAAGAAATTAATAATTATCACTACGCCACGCGGATTTTACTGGAATGTAAAGAAGCTGCCGCTAAAGTAACTCCCGATACTTGGGCGCAGATTGAAGAGCGAATGTTTCGCGTTCCCGATACGCTAAAATCTCCCCCTAAATCTCCCTTGATTCATTTTATTTCTCGCTTGCGATCGCACTTCCCACCCACTCAGAAATAAACAGAATTTATGCCTTTATCTTTGCATCCAATGACCCCGATATCGATCCTGACGATATATCAATTGAGGAGATTGCAGCCAGTTAAAAAAAAGCATTGTTAGCTGTTTATTACCTTACTCTCTCAACTAATAAATTGGAATTTGACAAAAATTACCCGATTGGTAAATAATTTAAAGATTGATTCAATTCAAGTGACATTGCATCCAAGGAGAAAGCAGCAATTATGACAACCATGACGGTTAATATTGTTACAATTGTAGCAGAAGTGAGCTTTGTTATTATCTTTTGCTTTCTCCTTGATTGGAGTTTTAGCAAAGTCTATCGACAACTTTTTAAACTCCCGATCTTGAAAAAATGGAGAAAGAGTGCCGCGATCGCGCGTCGCAATATTCGCGGTTTTCTCTTTATTATCGGTTTTCTTCTCTCGTTGGCAATTATTGGTTGCAATAGACCTCTCCGGGAAACCTGATTTTTGCACGGCATAATCAGGGTTTCAGCCTCGTTTTTCCGAATTATCGGAGATGTCTAATGGCTATCTGATCTATCAGGGTGAAAATGTTTGCGACTATAGCTTAAATCTTATCCAGAAAATTCCGATCGCATTTTGGATTGCTCTGGGTATCGGCATGATTAAAAGTATTGGGGCAATTATTGGCACAAGTATTGCCTTGAAGTTTATTAACCCTTGGCTAGATAAATTAGCAAAATATGTGAAAGATTTTGATGGAATCACGGCCAACAATGAGAGTATTATTATTTTTTTCAATAACTTATGGCAATACCTCCGCTTCTGCCTTCTTGCTGCCAAATTTTATCTCGACTGGGGACAAGAAAAATTTGCTCGACTTTATATGATAGAAGCCCATTATTGCTACCAACGTTGGGGAGCAACAGCAAAAGTCAAGCATCTCGAAGAAAATTATCCTCGCTTGCTTTCCAGTACAGCCTCTCAAACAACTCATTCAACGCTACATCAAATGACCGCGACAACGAGAACCAGTAGCAACCCAAAAGGAAAGCGAAAATCTCGATATTATCTCGGTATTCAAAGCTACCCAAGCCATTTCCAGCGAAATCGTCCTCGATCGCTTGCTCTCGGCTTTAATGGAAATTCTCGTCGAAAATGCTGGAGCACAAAAGGGTGTTTTACTATTAGCAAGCGAAGAACGTTTAACTGTCGCTGCCAGCAAAGAGATAGACTGGGAAAAACCAAGCATTTTGCCCTCAACGCCTCTCGAAGATTTTCCGGCAATTCCCATCAGTATCATTCGCTACGTTGCCCGCACTCGAGAAACTGTATTTTTGGACGACGCAACCCGCGAAAATATGTTTGCCAACGATCCCTACATTCAACAACATCAATGCCATTCTCTGGCTTGCGTTCCTTTCATTAACCAAGGTCAACTCCAAGGTATTGCATATTTAGAGAATAACCTCACCGTCGGCGCTTTTACTAAAAAACAAGTCGAGAGCGTACAAATCTTAGCCGGACAAGCCGCGATCGCTATATTAGAAGAATTGCAGATTTACAATGCCGATCGCCAAGCCAACAATCTCATTCCCATTCGCATCGGTATCGGCTTGCATACCGGCAAATTGATGTTAGGAACTGTTGGTGGAATGGGACGCATGGATGGCACGGCGATCGGCGATTCAGTCAACCTTTCTTCGCGCATAGAAGGCTTGACCAAAACCTATGGAGTTCCTTTATTAATTAGCGATCGCGTTTGGGAAAACTTGCACGACCCCTTAGCATACGATATCCGATTTATCGATCGCGTTAAAACCAAAGGCAAAGCAAAAGCGGTGAGTTTATTTGAAATCTTTTCTGCCGATCCTCCAGAACTTCGCGGTGTCAAACAAGAAACCAAAGATAAATTTGAACGAGGTGTGATGCTTTTTCACCAGCAAGTTTTTCCTCAAGCCGCCCGGTTATTTAAAGAATGTCTCGATCGCTGTGCTAGCGATCGTGCTGCTCGCTACTATTTAGAGCGGTGTCAGCAATATATCGCCAATTCGTGAGTTAGAATGAACGTATCTGAATTTTGGAAGTACAATTAATGATAAAAAACTGACGGAAATTGTTGAGACTCTCGGTAAGCATTTAGGTGCTGAGTACATTTATGATGAAGAACTACAATAGAATATCTGTCTAAGCTATATACTCTTTCAACCTAACATTTCATGATTTCTCTTGCCAGATACGAGGACTTTGAGCAAATCTACGATAGCAATAACTCGCAGGTCTATCGTGCTCGACGAGTTGAGGACAGACAACCCGTTATTCTTAAATTTCTCAATCGCGATTATCCTACTTCCGAGCAAATTCGCCGCTACAAACAGGAATATCAACTGACCTGCCAGTTAAATGCTCTGGGTATTATTAAAGCCTATGGCTTGGAAGAATGGCAAAGAAGCTATGTCATGATTCTTGAAGACTTTGGGGGAATTTCTCTCAAACAATGGTTAAAACAGCGTGAGAAATTCTCTCTGCAAGAATTTTTAGAGATCGCGATCGCCATCACCGAGAGTTTAGGGCAAATTCATGCAGAGAATATTATTCACAAAGATATTAATCCTGCCAATATTGTTTTTAATCCCCAAACCAAAGAACTAAAAATAATTGATTTTGGCATTGCCACTCAACTGAATCGAGAAAATCCCACACTGAAAAACCCTCATGTATTAGAAGGGACTCTCGCGTATATTTCCCCAGAACAAACTGGGCGGATGAATCGTAATTTAGACTATCGTACAGATTTTTATTCCTTGGGCATTACCTTCTACGAACTGTTAACTGCAACCCTCCCTTTTGCTACCGAAGATGTACTGGAATTAATTCATTGTCATATTGCTAAAATGCCAGAGACAATAGATAGCAGTCACTTGTTACATACTCCTCAAGCTATTGTAGATATTATTATAAAGTTAATGGCAAAAAATGCCGAAGACCGCTATCAAAGTGCTTCTGGATTAAAAGCTGATTTAGAAAATTGTTTGAGACAATTAAAAGAAACAAGAGAAATTACTTCTTTTTCTCTGGGTCAGCAAGATATTAGCGATCGCTTGCAAATTCCTCAAAAACTCTACGGACGAGAAAAAGAAATCGAAATATTACTCGCAGCATTCGATCGCGTTGTCGAAACAGGGAAAATTGAACTACTCTTAGTTGCCGGTCATTCCGGTATTGGTAAATCAGCATTAGTGCAAGAACTTTACAAGCCAATTACTGCCCGTCGAGGTTATTTTATTTCAGGAAAATTCGACCAATTTCAACGCAATATTCCCTATTCAGCGATCGTATCTGCATTTCGAGGATTAATTCGGCAATTATTAGGAGAAAGCGAGACACAATTGCAAACTTGGCGAACAAAATTATTAAACGTATTGGGAAATAATGGACAAATTATCATTGACGTTATTCCCGAAGTAGAATTAATTATCGGCAAACAACCTTCTATACCAATATTAGGGGCAAATGAAGCTCAAAATCGTTTCAATCTCGTTATCGGAAATTTTATTGGTGCTTTCTGTGATTTAGAGCATCCGTGCACGCTATTTCTCGATGATTTACAATGGGCAGATTTAGGAACATTAAAATTAATAGAACGACTATTAATTGAGGATCGAGCGAAATATCTATTACTACTGGGAGCATATCGAGATAATGAAGTCTCTGTTAAGCATCCTTTAGCAATTTTTCTAGACAAACTACAGCAAGATCGAAATAATGAAAACACGAGTATAAAAATATCGCTAAATCCTTTACCAGAAGAAAAAATTATCTGTTTGCTCGGAGATACGCTTGATAAAAATCCAGATATTGTTAGAGATCTCGCGCGTCTAATTCTTCAAAAAACTGAAGGAAATCCTTTCTTTATTAATGAATTTTTACAAGCATTATACCGTGAAGAATTACTACAGTTTAATCGTAAATTAAAAACTTGGCAATGGAATATAGTCGCAATCAAAGCGAGAGGATTTACAGATAATGTAGTGGAATTGATGGTCGAAAAACTTCAAAAATTACCAACCTCTAGTCAAGAAATTTTATCTTTTGCCGCTTGTTGGGGAGTAGAGTTTGATTTGAATCTGATAACATGGGTGGGAAAAAAATCCCCACAAGAAACCTGTGAGTTGTTGAAAATTGCCATTAATCTTGGTTTGATTATGCCACTATCAGAACCAGATGAAAATCTTCTCATTCAATCTTATAAATTTGGACACGATCGCATTCAACAAGCAGCCTACTCCCTAATTCCCGAACACTTCAAAGCAAGCATTCATGTTGGAATTGGCGAAATTATATTAGCAAATACGACAGATGAAGAACAAGAAGAAAAGATTTTTGATATCGTGAGCCAGATAAATTATAGTATTAATTCTTCTCTGATATCTCAACAAAAGAAAGCAGAATTAATCAATTTGAATATAAAAGCAGGTAAAAAAGCTCAAGCATCAACTGCCTATGATGTTGCTAGCTACCACTTCAATATTAGCATTAATTTGCTCTCAGAAAACTGCTGGGACAATCAATATAAACTCGCCTTATTTTTATACAATAAAGCAGCAGAAGTTGCTTGTATGAATGGAGATTTTTCTAGCATGGAATCTTATTGTCAAAAAATATTACAGCATGCCCATTCAACTTTAGATAAAATCAATATTTATGAAGTTATCATACAATCATCAATTGCTCAAAATCAAGCTTTGCACGCGGTGACTACGGCTCTCAAAGTTCTTGAAGAATTAGGAGAAAAAATCAGCTTGCATCCACAGCCATCAGAAGCCGAGAGAATAATCAATCAAGCAAAGCAAGCTGTAGAAGGGAAGAATATTAAACGCTTAATAGATCTGCCTCTTAATCAAGATATCCAAAAATTAGCAATTGTTAAAATCCTGACAAATCTTCATTCCGCAACTTTTTTTGTTGCCCCTCAACTCAGTGCTATTGAGATTTGTATTCGTACATTTCTGTGTATAAAATATGGAAATTCTCAAGAATCTGCTCATACTTATGCGGATTATGGACTACTTTTATGTGGTGCTTTTGATAATATCGAAACAGGATATACATTTGGACAATTAGCAATAGCGATAACAGAAAAATTTCCATTTTCAGGAATTCAAACTCGAGGAAAAATAGTCACCTACTATGCAGTTAGCCACTGGAAAGAAAGTCTAAGAAATCTTTTGTTACCATTGAAAATAGCTTCTCAAGAAGCAATTGAGTCCGGAGACTTAGAATATGCGGGTTATGGTTTTCTCTTCTGTTGTGCTGCCTCTTTTCTTGCTGGATTAGAATTAACTGAACTGTTAAAAGAGATTGGTTATTACAATCAGGTAATTGACCAAATTCATCAGCAAGTATCAGGTTGTTGGAGTCGAATTTACTATCAGACCGTATTGAATTTACTAGAAGATAGTGAACAACCTTGGATTTTATCAGGAGATAGCTACAATGAATATCAAGAAATACCAAAACACTATGATATTGGTGAATTTTTTGGACTTTTTATTGCACAAACTAATAAATTAATTCTTGCTTATCTTTTTGAGAATTATGAGAAGGCTGGTGAGTATGCTGATATTGCCAAGAAATATGTAGCAAATGTTACAGCCCATCTCGTACAACCTTGTTTCTTTCTCTACGATTCTTTGCTCCAACTCGAATTCTATACCAATGCTCGAGTTGAAAAGAGGCAATTGTTGCTCGAACGAGTTAATAATAATCAGGAAAGGCTGAAACTATGGGGACATCACTGCGTTGCCAATTATTTGCATAAATATTACTTAGTTGAGGCAAAAAAATGTCAGGTTTTACAACAATATCTCGAAGCGATGGAATTCTACGATCGCGCGATCGCGGCAGCAAAGAAAAACAAATATCTTCAGGAAGAAGCCTTAGCCAACGAACTCGCTGCTAGATTTTACCTTGACTGGGGCAAAGAAAGAATTGCATTTGTTTATCTCCAAGAAGCCTATTATTGTTATACTCGTTGGGGTGCGAAAACAAAAATCCATCAACTTGAAGTTAAATATCCCCAATTTCTGAGCAATCTTTCTCAAAAAATTGACCTTAACTTAACTTCTAATAATTCTCCTACGATTAATGCTATCACTGCAACGGATTTTCAACTCGATCTTACCTCTGCTATCAAAGCATCTCAAGCTCTTTCTGAAGAAATTGAACTTGATGCCTTGCTTGCTAAATTAATGCACATTGTTGTCGAGAATGCGGGAGCGCAAAGAGGGATTTTAATTTTACCGCGTAATGAGGATTTATTAGTGACAGCAACTGCTGAAGCTCAAGAAGTTTCGATTTTAAGTTCGCGGAATGTCAACCAAAAAGAACCCATTCCTGTTGCTAAATTCAAAAAACTATCTGCAAAAATTGTCTATTATGTTGCTCGTATTCATGAAACTGTAGTTTTAAACAATGCTACTCAGGAGGGTGAATTTACGAACGATAGTTATATTCAAAAGTATCAATGTCAATCGATCGCTTGTACGCCTTTAATTCATCGCGGGAAACTCCAAGGTATTATTTATCTGGAAAACAATCTCACAAAAGACACTTTTACTCAAGAACGCATGACACTATTGCGAACCCTTGCAACTCAAGCCGCTATTTCTTTAGAAAATGCTCGATTTTATGATGCTTGTCAGCGTTTTGTTCCTTCTCAATTGCTTGAACTTTTAGAGAAAAAGAGTATTGTTGATGTAAAAATCGGGGATCAAGTAGAACGAGAAATGACAGTTTTATTCTCCGATATTCGCGATTTTACAACTATTTCCGAACAGATGACCCCATCGGAAAATTTTACCTTTATTAATGGCTATTTGGAGCGTATGGAACCTCTGATTCAAAAACATGGAGGTTTTATTGATAAATATATTGGCGATGCGATTATGGCACTTTTTAGCAATACACCCGATGATGCCCTTAAAGCTGCGATCGCCATGTTAGAAGAATTAAAAATCTATAATTCATCACGACAAACCAGAAATTTACAACCTATTCGTATTGGCATTGGCTTACATACAGGAAAATTAATATTAGGAACTGTTGGCGGATCGGGACGCATGGATGGCACTGCGATCGGCGACTCGGTGAACCTTTCTTCTCGCGTAGAAGGATTGACCAAAACCTATGGCATTCCATTATTAATTACCCATCAAACCTTAATCGAGTTAGATGATCCTTTTCAGTATGACTTTCGCTTTATTGACAAAGTAAAAGCGAAAGGAAAAGTCAAAACAGTGAGTTTATTTGAAGTGTTTTCTGCGGATCTGCCAGATTTGCGAGTAGCGAAAAATAATTCTAAGGGAAAATTCGAAAAAGGCGTAATTTTGTTTTACAAAAAAAAATTTACTGAAGCAGTCTGTTTATTTCAAGAATGTCTGGAAGAGTGTGAAGGCGATCGCGCTGCTCGTAATTATTTAGAGCGCTGTCATCAGCATATCGTTTAAAATTTTATGTTAGAACCAAAATAATAATCTTTCTTCTCTCATGTTTAATGGTTTCTCTTGCTGGATACGAGGATTTTCAACAAATCCACAATAGCACTAATTCTCAAGTCTATCGCGCTCGCCGAGTTCAGGATACGGCTATTGCCACGCTTTGCGATCGCCAACCCGTTATCCTGAAATTTCTCAATCGAGATTATCCCACCTCAGAGCAAATTCGTCGCTATAAACAAGAGTATTACCTCACTTCTCAGTTAGATGCCCCCGGTATTATTAAAGCCTATACCCTTGAAGAATGGCAAAGAAGTTATGCGATTGTTCTCGAAGACTTTGGAGGTGTGTCCATCCAGCAATGGCTGCAGGAGGGTAATTCTTTTGACTTACAATCTTTTTTGGAACTCGCGATCGCCATTACTGAGAGCTTAGGATGCGTTCATGCTGATAATATTATTCACAAAGATATTAATCCGACCAATATTGTTTTTAATCCCGAAACCAAAGAATTAAAAATCATTGATTTTGGTATCTCTACACAACTAAGTCGAGAAAATCCCACCCTGAAAAATCCCAATGTTTTGGAAGGAACATTAGCTTACATTTCCCCAGAACAAACCGGAAGAATGAATCGAGGGCTAGATTATCGCACGGATTTTTATTCTTTAGGGGTAACATTTTACGAACTGCTAACAGGAAAACTCCCTTTTATCGCTGAAGATACTTTGGAATTAGTCCATTGCCATCTTGCCAAACAACCGCGATCGCCTCTAGAGATCGAGCCATCAATTCCCGCGATCGTTGCAGATATTGTCATGAAGCTAATGGCCAAAAATGCAGAAGATCGCTATCAAAGTGCATGGGGATTAAAAACAGATTTAGAAATTTGTTGGCAACAGTTTGAGAAAACCGGAATCATTGTTCCTTTTTCTCTGGCTCGAGAAGATATTAGCGATCGCTTACAAATTCCCCAAAAACTTTACGGACGAAACGAAGAAATTGCCGCATTACTCGCAGCCTTCGAGCGAGTGACTGAAACTGGGAAAATTGAACTGACTTTAGTAGTAGGTTATTCTGGGATCGGCAAGTCTTCTCTCGTCCAAGAACTTTATAAACCGATTACAGCACATCGAGGCTATTTTATTTCTGGAAAATTCGACCAATTTCAACGCAATATTCCCTATTCTGCAATTGTAGCCGCTTTTCGAGGACTCATTGAGCAATTATTAGGAGAAAATGAAGTTCAATTGCAACGATGGCGGGAAAAATTATTAAAAGCATTGGGAAATAATGGACAAATCATTATTGATGTTCTTCCCGAAGTCGAACTTATTATCGGCAAACAGCCTCCTGTTCCCATATTAGGAGCAAATGAAGCACAAAATCGTTTTAATCTCGCGATCGGAAATTTCATCCGCGTTTTTTGTAACTCAGAGCATCCCTTAACATTATTTTTAGACGATTTGCAATGGGCAGATTCAGCAACGCTGAAATTGATGGAATGGCTGTTACTTGACAGCCAAGCCAACTCCCTTTTGCTTTTGGGTGCCTATCGCGATAATGAAGTTTTTGTCGGTCATCCCTTGACTCTTTCTCTCGAAAAAATGCGGCAAAATAACGCAGTAGTTAATCAAGTTATATTAAGCCCATTGTCTAGCAATAATATTTATTTTTGGGTCAGTCATACGCTTCGGCAAACATCGGAAACCGTGAGAGATTTAGCATTGTTAATTCAGAAAAAAACTGAAGGAAATCCTTTCTTTATTAACGAATTTTTGCAAGCATTATATGAAGAAAAACTACTGCGATTCCATCCTGTCGAGAAAAATTGGCAATGGGATATAGAAGCGATCGCAGCCAGAAATTTTACCGATAATGTCGTTGAATTAATGGTCGAAAGACTGCAACAATTACCGGAATCCAACCAAGAAATTTTATCTCTTGCCGCTTGTTTGGGTACAGAATTTGACTTAACGATACTCACTTGGATTGCAGAAAAATCTCCGCTAGAGATTTTTGAACGCTTAAAAATTGCTCTCGATCGCCAATTTATTTTCCCTCTCTCAGAACTCGATGAAAACTTGCTTATTCACTCCTATAGATTTGCTCACGATCGCATTCAACAGGCAGCGTATGCTCTGATTCCCGAGGAGAGAAAAGAACTAACCCATTACCAGATCGGGCAAATTCTGCTCCAAAAAACTCTCCCAGAAGCAAGAGATGAAAATATTTTTGAGATCGTCAATCAATTAAATTATGGCATTCCTCTCATTACCGAACAAAAAGAACGCGACGAGCTGGCCAAACTCAATCTCATCGCTTGTCGTAAAGCCAGAGATGCTACTGCCTATCAAACAGGTCGCGATTATATTAAAAATGGCTTATTGTTATTAGGAGAAAATCCTTGGCAAAGACAATATGATACTTGTCTGACTTTTCATGAATTAGCGGCTGAATTAGCTTCCTTCTGTGGCAACTTTGAGATCATGGAACAGTTAATTGAAACCGTTATCGCACGAGTCCGCTCTTTACCCGAGCAAGTCAATGTTTATCGACTGAGGATCGAAGCAAAGACAGCCCAAAATAAACTCACTGAAGCGATTGTCATCGCCCAACAATTCTTACAACAATTAGGCATTGTTTTTCCGCAAACACCAACCGAAAACGATGTTCGACAAGCGATTTCTGAGATTGACCAACTCATTAGAGAACGAGAAATTGAAGATCTTGTTAATCTACCAATGATGACAGATGCGGAAAAAATCGCGATTGTGGAGATTATCGATAGTATTATCATCACTGCTTATATTGCTGCTCCGCCTTTATTTCCTTTAATCGTGAGCTTATCTGTCAAGCTATCTATTCAGTATGGAAATACATCAGCTTCAGCTTTTGCTTATAACAACTATGGTATCGTTGCTTGTAATCTTTTGCAAGATGTAAATACAGGTGTAAAATTTGGTCGTTTGGCGCTCCAAATTGTCTCAAAATTAGATGAAAAAGTGATAAAATCCAAAGTCTTAATCTCATTTGGATTTTTAATTTTACACCGAAAATCTCATACCAAAGAAACGCTACCGTTACAACAAGAAAGCTACGCATCGGCTCTAGAAGTCGGCGATCTTGGCTTTGCCGGCTGGGCTGCCCATAATTTTTGTTTCAATGCTTTCTGGTGCGGTCAGCCCTTAAACACTTTGGAACAAGAGGCTCGCACCTATTACAATGGGCTGGTGCAAATCAATCAATTAACAACTGCAAATTATTGTCGAATTCATTGGCAACCTGTTTTGAATTTGCGAGAGACTTCAACACATCCCAATATTTCAACACATCCTAATATTTTGTCTGGAGAGGCTCTCCAAGAAACAGAATTTTTACCTCAACTTATCTCTGCGAGTGACTTGCTGGGATTGTATCTTTTTCATTTGTACAAACTGATGCTTTGTTACTTGTTTGAGGATATTGAAGCGGCTCAAAACCAAGTTATTGAAGTCAGGCGCTATTTATTTGCTGGCACGGGAACTGTTGGCATTCCTGTATTTTATTTTTATGATTCTTTAACGGCTTTAACGGTTTTGAGTTCGGATTTTACCGATCGCAAACTCCCCACTGAGGCAAGAGCTATATTACTCCAACGAGTGGAGCAAAACCAAACACAATTGCAACAGCAATGGGCAAACTATGCCCCCATGAATTATCAGCATAAAGTCGATCTCGTAGAAGCTGAGAAATGCCGAATTTTAGGACAAAAATCAGAAGCGATCGAGGCATACAATCGAGCAATTTCTGGAGCTAAAGTCAATGAATATATCCAAGAAGAAGCCTTGGCCAACGAACTCGCTGCTAAATTTTATCTGAACTGGGGTCAAGAAAAAATAGCTTGCGTTTACATGAGAGATGCTCATTACTACTACGAGCGCTGGGGGGCAGCGGCCAAAGTCAAACATCTCGAAGAGAACTATCCCCAATTATGTCTGGCTTCTACAGAGCAAACTTTTTCAACGGCAATCTTAAACACGCAGACGACGAGCGAATCTACTGAGAATGCCGTTTTAGATTTGGCGACAGTTATTAAAGCGACAAATGCGATTTCTAGCGAGATTGTTTTAGAGAACTTGTTGGCAACTTTAATGACGATTCTGGTTGAAAATGCGGGGGCCGAGCGGGGAATTTTGATTTTGCCTCGCAGTCAGAATTTAGCGATCGCGGCGATCGAAGAAACCGACTCAGAGAGTGTGGCAATTTTGCCCGTTCTTCCGATTGAGAAGTTCGCCAAACTGTCCTCAAAAATTGTTAATTATGTGGCCCGCACCGGCAATACTGTGGTCTTAAACGATGCAATGAATGAAAGAGACTCTCTCGGGGAGCATTCTCTAGAGTCTCACACTGATGCAGATTCTCACCACTTTATCGATGATGCTTATCTTCAACAGTATCAGTGCAAATCGATCGCCTGCACCCCCTTCATCAATCAAGGCAAACTTCAAGGCATTATTTATCTCGAAAATAACCTCAGTGTGGGTGCTTTTACCCGAGAGCGCATGGAACTCTTGCGAACCCTCGCCACCCAAGCGGCAATCTCCTTAGAAAACGCTCACCTTTACGAAACTTTAGAGCGAAGAGTCGAAGAGCGGACTGCCGAACTCTCTCAAACCGTCGCCGTTCTCAAACAAACCCAAGCGGCCCTCAAACTTGAAAACGACCTCCTCAAAAGCGACGAACAAGCCGAAAATTTCGATTATCAGATCGGGGGGAGTTTGGATGTGGATTCTCCCACCTACGTTGTCCGTTCCGCCGATCGCCACCTTTACCAAGCCATGCGATCGGGGGAATTCTGCTACACCTTCAACGCTAGACAAATGGGCAAATCTAGCCTCATGGTTCGCATCCTCAAGCAACTCAATGAAGAAGGCTATCGCTGTATTGCCATCGATTTGACCCGCATTGGTGGCGAAAATGTCACTCCCAGCCAATGGTATAAAGGCTTTGCCGTCGAACTGTGGCGAGGCTTTGGCTTGCTCCGGAAAGTCAAACTGAAAGCTTGGTGGGCCGATCGCCTCGATATTTCTGCTCCTCAACGACTGATGCAATTTATTGAGGAAGTGTTGCTCGTAGAAGTGAACGATAAAGATAATTGCGAACCGGCCAAAATGGTCATCTTTTTGGATGAAATTGACTGTATTTTAAGCTTAGCTTTCCCTGTAAATGACTTTTTTGCCCTCATTCGTTCCTGCTATAACCAACGTGCGATCGATCCGAATTATCAGCGTATAACGTTTGCCTTCTTTGGCGTGGCCACCCCTTCCACTCTCATTCAGGATATCCAAAAAACCCCTTTTAATATCGGTCGTCCCATTCACCTCGAAGGCTTCAAAATAAATGAAGCGCAACCTCTTCTCTATGGCTTGAAAGTCAATAATCCCCAAACCATTCTTAAAGAAATCATCGCTTGGACGGGAGGACAACCCTTCTTAACCCAAAAGCTTTGTCAATTGATCCGCGATACTCAATCGGCAATTCCTCTCAATGGCGAGGCTCGGTGGATTGAAGCGTTAGTGCGAACCGACATTCTTAAAAACTGGAAAATGAAAGATGACCCCGAACATTTAAAAACTATTCGCGATCGCATTCTCAGAAGCGATCTTCGGGTAGAACTCCTGCATATGTATCAAAAAATTGTGCTGGGTAAAGATGTTCCCGTCACAGATAGCGAAATCGAACAAGAATTGCTCCTGTCGGGGTTGGTCATACAAAAAGACGGAAAACTAAAAGTCAAGAACCGTATTTATCAAGCGATTTTCGATCGCCAGTGGGTCGAGCATCAATTAACAAGGAATACTCTCATTGACCACAAATAGTGTATTCTAGCAAACATTATTAGCCAACAGATAAATTCCGTGTTAGAAGCATTTGTATTCGCCACGATCTTGTGCGGATTTTTCGGGATCTTTCTCAAAAAGAACCTACTGATGAAAATCGTCTCCATGGATGTGATGAGTACGGGAGCGATCGCTTACTATGTCCTCATTGCCTCGCGAGATGGCTTATTCACCCCCATTCTCTCCGAGGGCGGAATCCATGACGCTTATGCCGATCCCGTTCCCCAAGGGGCAATCTTGACAGCGATCGTCATTGGCCTATCGATTCAGGCATTAATGCTGGTCGGAGTTATGAAACTCTCGCGAGATCATCCCACCTTAGACACTCACGAGATCGAGCAGGATAACACATAAGAAATGAACACGATAACGATCGCTTGGGTCGCCCTGCCCTTTTTTGTCGGGTTTCTCATTTACCTCCTCCCCAAACTGGATCGCTACCTCGCTTTCATGGCAGCTTTAGCATCGGTGGGTTATGGTTTCTGGCTCTTTTGCCAAGATGCCCCCCTTCTCCTCACATTACTCGATAATTTTGGGGTGACATTGGAAGCCGATACTGCGAGTGGCTTTTTTATCTTGACTAATGCCCTCGTCACATTGGCTGTGGTCATTTACTGTTGGGATACTGATAAAACCGCCTTTTTTTATACTCAAGCCATTATTCTGCACGGTAGCGTTAATGCGACATTTATCTGTGCGGATTTTATTAGCTTGTATGTCGCCCTTGAAGTGAGTGGGATTGCGGCTTTCCTTGCCATCGCCTATCCTCGTAGCGATCGCTCTTTGTGGGTCGGTTTGCGCTATCTCTTCATCAGTAACGTCGCTCTGCTCTTTTATCTTATCGGTGCAGCACTGGTCTACCAAGCCAATAATTCCTTTGCCTTTGCGGGTTTACGCTCTGCTCCCCCAGAAGCCCTTGCTCTAATTTTTCTCGGACTTTTAGTCAAAGGTGGAGTCTTTGTTTCCGGTTTATGGCTACCCTTAACTCACTCCGAATCAGAAACCCCCGTTTCCGCCATGCTCTCGGGGGTTGCGGTGAAAAGCGGTATATTTCCCCTCATGCGCTGCGCTTTAATAGTACCGGAGATTGACCCCATTGTGCGTTCCTTTGGCGTGGCTACCGCTCTCCTAGGAGTCGCTTATGCCGTTTTTGAGAAGGATACCAAACGCATGCTGGCCTTTCATACGGTTTCTCAACTGGGCTTTATCCTTGCTGCGCCGGAAGTTGGGGGATTTTACGCCCTCACTCACGGCCTCGTTAAAGCAGCACTCTTTTTAATCGCGGGAACTTTACCCAGTCGCAACCTCAAAGAATTGCAACAGCAACCCATCGCCACCCCCCTCTGGATCGTGCTGGCGATCGCCAGTTTCTCGATCTCGGGTTTTCCTTTACTGTCCGGTTTTGGTGCCAAGATATTAACCATGAAAAATCTTCTCCCTTGGCAAGTGATCGGCATGAATTTGGCGGCATTAGGCACGGCCATTTCCTTTGCTAAATTTATCTTTATCCCCCATCAAAAATCCGTAGAAGATCGCAAAAGCAGACCGGGTTTCTGGATAGCCGTTATTATCCTCCTTTTGGGCTTGATTGTGGCCAATGTTGCCTACTATGATGCTTATAACCTGACGAATACCATTAAACCTTTAGCGACGATCTTCCTCGGTTGGCTGGCCTATTTTGCCATCTTTAAAAAATTAAACATCAAATTGCCCCGCGTCGTGGAGCAATTCGATCATTTAATCGGTTCGATGAGCCTCGTTTTGATTTTACTCTTTTGGATGGGGTTTGCATGGTTGGACATTTAATCTTACGCTTAACAATCTGGTTTTTGCTGACAGCGAATTTAAGCTGGCCGAATGTACTCATCGGTCTTAGTATTTCACTGCTCTTGCCTCGCGGTTATACCAACCCGGAAACCCTCAAAGAGTGGCTATCGATACTGGGAAAAATTCTTTGGGCGATTCCTCTGGCTTATATTGAAGCCTTCGATCTCATTCTGCGTCCTCATAATGAAGAGGATATTATTGTGGAACGCGTGGAAAGAACGCGATCGCACCGTCTTGTTTTTTTAGATATTTTGCTCATTACGTTTACCCCAAAAACAATTGTGGTGAAATATGACGAAGAAGGTTGGTATGAAGTTCATCGCGTTATTCGGAGGAAAAAGCCGTCAATAACCCACCGCTAACCCTTTGGGTATAGCGGGGGCTTGGTTCAAGTCCATAGTTGACCAGCCTAAGTTCCTTGGGGAACTCCGTTTTTTAAGCCATCACACCTACGAATGCGTCGCTAGTTTGTAGCTTCTGTGGTTAACAGTTAAACATCCGTAGTTGGGTTAAGGAAGTGCTGTTAGCACGGCCAGCATTCCCAAGGTGAGGAAACCTCACCGAGGTCTGACCGCAAACTTAAAAAACATTGGCGAAGCGAACTTTACCCTAGCAATAGGAGTTTCACCCATGAGGGTTTTTGTATTAGATAAAAACAAGAAACCATTAAATCCAACTCACCCTGCTAGAGCAAGAAAATTGCTCAAATCGGGACGAGCTAAAGTGTTTAAGCGGTTTCCGTTCATCATTATTCTGCAAGACGTAGAAGGAGGAGAAATTAATGACTGTCAGTTAAAAATTGACCCGGGTTCAAAGACAACGGGGATTGCAATCGTGCAAGGAGATCGAGTGATTTGGGGTGCGGAACTAACCCATCGCGGACAGCAAATTCGAGATGCTCTGACTTCGAGACGACAGTTAAGGCGTTCTCGTAGAAATCGCAAAACTCGATACAGAAAACCTCGCTTTCTCAACAGGAAACGTCCCAAATGCTGGCTTGCTCCGAGTTTAATGTCGCGAGTTCATAATATTCTCACTTGGGTCAATCGACTGTGCCGAGTTTGTCCGATATCGGGACTTTCTCAAGAGTTAGTTCGATTCGATACTCAAGCATTACAAAACCCTGAAATCTCTGGTACTGAATACCAGCAAGGAGAATTGTTCGGGTACGAAGTGAGGGAGTATCTGCTCGAAAAATGGAAGAGAAAATGTGCTTATTGTGGCGCTGAAAATACTCCCTTAGAAGTCGAGCATATTAAGCCGAAATCGAAAGGTGGTAGTAATCGAGTCAGTAATCTAACTCTAGCCTGTCATTCTTGCAATCAAACCAAGGGAAGCCAAGAGATTGAACAATTTTTGACGGGAAAACCTAACATTCTCAAACGGATTCTAGGGCAAGCCAAAAAACCATTATCGGATAGTGCAGCCGTTAATTCGACTCGCTGGAAACTGTATGAAGAATTGAAAAGAAGCGGTCAGACCCCGCGTCGGCGTAAGACGCAAGGGAATGCTGACCAAGAGACGGGTTTACCTGTTGAAGTTGGAACGGGAGGATTAACCAAGTTTAACCGAACTCGTCAAAACTTATCAAAAACTCACTGGCTCGATGCCGCTTGCGTTGGAAGATCGACTCCAGAGCAATTAATTGTTGAGGTCAAAAAACCGCTTTTAATTGCAGCTAAAGGTCACGGAACAAGGCAGATGTGCAGAACCGATAAATATGGTTTTCCGACTCGTTACGTTCCTCGCCAAAAGCAAGTTAAAGGATTTCAAACAGGTGACATTGTTAAAGCGATTGTCACCAAAGGAAAGAAGATTGGGACTTACTCTGGACGGGTTGCAGTGCGTTCTACAGGAAGTTTCAATATTTTGACAAAAACTGGATTAATTCAAGGAATTAGTCATAAATATTGCAGTCCAATTCATCAAAAGGATGGTTATGCGTACACCTATTGATTTGTATATTTGGGAGGCATCGAGCCTCCCAAATATACGCCTCGTTTCCTCCCACCACCAACCCTACGGGTATGGTGAGGGTCTCCACGGGGGTTTCTGATGAATCTATTATTAATTGCCATGATCCTGGCCTTGCTCATTCCCCTTTATGATGCTTGGAAAAATGATAATATCTGGCAAAAAATGTTGGCTTTTGCCAGTATCTCCACGAAGACAGCAATTTTAATTTTGTTCGTCTCGGTTTTGCGGGATGATTGGGCGATCGGCATTGTCGGCGCGATCGTCCTCACCGTCGGAAATGCGTCGTTAATGCTGCTGGCAAATATCATTAAGCGCATGAATGAATATGATTGATTTTATTTAGCTACATACTCACCATAACTGATTGCTTGTGATGAATACTTTGACGATCGCTTGGGTGGCCCTGCCTTTTTTTATGGGGTTTCTCATTTATCTTCTGCCTCGGCTCGATCGCGCTCTGGCGATTGTGACAGTTTTATTGTCAGTGAGCTATGGATTTGGACTGTTTTTACAAGCATCGCCCCTCACTTTAAATCTGCTCGATAATTTTGGGGTTACATTAGAAGCCGATACATCGAGCGGCTTTTTTATTCTCACGAATGCTCTAGTTACGGCTGCCGTCATCATTTATAGCTGGGATACTCAAAAAACCGCCTTTTTTTACACCCATACCATTATTCTGCACGGTAGCGTCAATGCGGTCTTTATCTGCGCGGATTTCATTAGCTTATACGTTGCCCTCGAAGTCACCAGCATTGCCGCTTTCCTCGTCATCGCTTATTCTCGCAGCGATCGCTCTATGTGGGTAGCCTTGCGCTACCTGTTCATCAGCAATGTGGCCATGCTCTTTTATCTCATCGGTGCTGTGCTGGTTTACCAAGCAAATCACTCTTTTGCCTTTGCTGGGTTAAGAAATGCCCCTCCCGAAGCTCTCGCACTCATTTTTTTAGGACTGTTAATCAAAGGCGGCGTTTTTATTTCCGGGTTGTGGTTGCCTTTGACCCACGCGGAATCGGAAACCCCAGTTTCGGCATTGCTTTCAGGCGTTGCAGTCAAAAGCGGCATTTTTCCCCTCCTGCGCTGCGCCTTGATTGTGCCAGAGGTCGATCCCATCATCCGCTTTTTCGGGGCAGCTAGCGCCCTGATCGGCATATTCTACGGCTTATTTGAAAAGGATACCAAGCGAACCCTCGCCTTTTCCACGGTTTCCCAATTGGGCTTTATTCTCGCAGCCCCAGAAGTGGGAGGATTTTACGCCCTCACCCACGGACTGGTTAAAGCCTCGCTGTTTTTAATTGCCGGAACCTTACCCAGTCGCGATATCGAACAGTTGCAACGGCAACCGATCTCTACTCCTTTGTGGGTAGCCTTGGCGATCGCCAGTTTTTCGATCTCGGGTTTTCCTCTACTCTCCGGCTTTGGTGCCAAGGTTTTAACCATGAAAAACCTGCTTCCTTGGCAAGTCATCGGCATGAATTTAGCGGCCTTGGGAACAGCAATCATGTATGCCAGATTTATCTTTTTACCCCACCACAGTCAAGGGGAAGCCCAGACAAATAAAGCCAAACCCGGTTTTTGGATAGCCATAACCCTTCTCTTGGTCAGCTTGATTGCGGCGAATATTGCCTACTATAATGCCTATACTCTCGCGAATATTATCAAACCTTTAGCAACGATCGCTTTGGGATGGTTGGTCTATCTGACGATCGTCAAAAGATTCAGCATCAAACTACCCAGAATCGCCGAGAAATTCGATCATTTAATCGGTTCGATGAGCGTAATTTTGATTTTACTCTTTTGGATGGGCATTGTCTGGTTGGACATTTAATTTGATTTGTCGCGGTTTTGCGGGATGATTAGGATCGTCTTCACGGTAGGAAATGCAGATTTAATGCTGCTGGCCAATTTCATTAAACGATTCAACAACCCCAACGCAAGGCGATGGGGATTGGGGGAGAAACCCTGATTTAAACGGTTGAATACGAGAAAAGCCGTTTCAGTTTCTGATATCAATTGGAAGCGTCTCGGTCAGTTCACTGCATCCAAGGTGGAGTTGCTCCAGCGCTCTACTGGTTTAATTTGTAAACGGGGAACGAAATTTGCTGGAGCAACGGTTGTACGTTGATGCTCGTTTCCTCCCCAACCTGTAGAGAATTGGGGTATCCACTCGCATATTTTTGATGATTGATTTTATTAGCTACACTTGCATCATTATTGGCATTATTTTTTGGTTTTGGGGAACTGCTCCTCTCCTCAGCCAGCGATCGGTTTTATTTAAACTCCATAGTCTTTCGGTGTCGGATACTCTCGGTTCTATGAGTATTATTTTTGGACTGCTTCTGAAGATTCCTCGGGAATGGCCGCTACTGGTGTTGGCGATCGTTTGCTTGGCACTCTGGAATACGATGTTGGGATACGTGCTGGCTTATTGTTCCAGTGGTGGGGAAGGGAAGATTGATGGATGAGAGCTATATTTACGCGATCGCTGCCTTGTTGCCGTTAACATCAGTGATGCTGGTATTGCAGGTCAATCCTTATAATGCTCTCGTTATTCGAGGCATCCTCGGGGCAGTTGCAGCATTGCTATATGCGGTTTTGGGGGCTCCCGATGTCGCTTTGACAGAGGCGCTAGTGGGAACGATGCTGGCGATTACTTTGTATGCAGTAGCAGTGCGATCGTCGATGGTAATGCGTTTGGGCATACTGGGAAAAGAAGAGGAATGCGACACTCGCCGGCAACTGATGGCAGAGTTACGCAGTATTGTGAACAAGCACCAGATGCGTCTCGAACTGGTGTCCTATGGAGAAAAGGAAGACTTGCACGCAGCCTTGCAAGAAAAAGATATTCATGCCACTTGTATCCAACAGGACGAAGAGAAAAACAGCGAACCCTCCTATCACATTGTCATTCGGCTGCAACGCCTCTATAAAATCGTACAATCCGAATTGGTGTCACCCGGGACGACCCTAACTTATATTGAGAACTCGGACTTACTGGAGAAACATTGATGAAATGGCTCTATATTGCGGCGGGAATCGCCCTCTACATCAAAATGCTCGTCATGCCCAACGCAGCCCCCGAATTGCCCTTTTCGATTGTTGAATCCGTAGTGGCGGATAGTGGCGTTCCCAGTGCGGTTGCGGGGATTATTTTACGGAATCGTCTCTACGACACGATCTTTGAGGTCGTGGTTTTTACGGTTGCCATTGGGGGGGCTAAGTTTCTACTCGCCGATGAAAAGCCGCAAAATCAAATTCATCAGTTTCGCGATCGCCCTTCGATCGTGCTGGCGCGTTTGGGGGCGACAATTGCTGCTTTAGTGAGTCTCGAACTGGCGATTCGCGGACATTTAAGCCCGGGAGGCGGGTTTGCGGCAGGAGTGGCAGGAGGAACCGCAATCGGTCTGGTCGCGATTACTTCCTCCCCTGAATGGATGCAGGGAATTTATAAGCGTTGGCGCATCGCGACGTGGGAAAAGTTATCGGTACTGGTTTTTATCGTCCTTTCGGTTCTCACGCTGGTTGGCATAGAATTCCCTCGGGGAGAGTTGGGGATGTTGCTTAGTGGTGGCGCGATCCCTCTACTCAATATTCTTGTTGCTATCAAAGTGGCTTTGGGATCTTGGGCGGTAGTTTTGGTCTTCATTCATTACCGGGGTTTATTATAAAGCGGGATTTGCTCTCATTCTCTACGCTGCGGCTGGCATTTTCCCGCTCGAATTAAACCGATGCGACGGGCGATCGCTTCTTGGCGATCGCTAAAGGGTCCCCAAATTTGCTTTTTTCCTTTCTCTTCATTGACTTTTAAATCTGCTCCTATGCGATCGGGTGCAGCCATATCGCTAATTTCGCAAGATCCATCATTTTTCTTGACAATATACCATTTTTGTGAATTAGACATAATTGACTTAATTTCTGAGTAAGTATTTTTTCTTTATCCCTTCAAACCCTAACACAGAGAGGGTTTGAGAAAAAATGTAAAATATTGTTAATTTTTTTTATTGAGAAGACTTGTCATTTAGGAGAATTACTCGTATACTTGATGTAACGAAGGTTTACGGAGGGTTCTCAAAAATGAATACAGATCAACCCGAGGAGGCGATCGCCACCGATGAGACATTACAACCTGTTTTAGTCAGTCTGGAAAAAGAATCTCTAGAGATTGAAAACTTAGAAATTACAGGGCTGGATATAGAAGTTATCGAGATCGACAAAACCGATCGCTGGTCAATTTATCACCGCTTGCAAGAGTTGGAAATTCCATGCCAGTGCGCGATCGAACAACCGTTGGGAGTACAAATTGCCACCCCCACGGCAGCGCTCCAATTGTGGTCGATCGCACGTCGTTATCGTGCTTCGCGCCACCAGTTATTAGACTTTTTAGAAGATTGCTGGCAAGCCCAAAGTTAGACTGAATTAATGCAAATTACCGTTCATTGGCTAAAGTATTATGTCTAAAAGCAATATGCCCGTTGCTAATTTTACGATCGTCGGTCAATTATTAGGGTTTGTGATTAAAGATGGGTATAAAATTAAATATCTCAGGCTGATTTTTGAGGAACGAGAATATTGGCTTAAAGTTCCCAAAGAATTACGAAATACTCTCGATCCGAGCATTGTACCGGGATGTTGCTTAGAAGTAAGCGGCACGCAAAAACGGAAAAAAACTGGGATCGTTCAACTCACGGCAGAGTCGATCGCTTTAGTCCAACCGCAACAAAAATCGGAACTTGACGCGATCGCTCTTCCCAAATCAACATCTAAAACGAGTAAAGCCAGCGTTTTAGTCTGTCAAAAATCAACCTGCCGCAAACGAGGTGGAGATGCAGTTTGTCGGACTTTAGAAAAAGAATTACGCGATCGCGGATTGGGCGATCGAGTTAAAATCAAAATGACAGGTTGCCTCAAACAATGCAAAAAAGGTCCTAATGTTGTTATCATGCCCGACAAAGCAAAATATACCCACGTCAATTACGCTCAAGTTCCCGAACTCATCGAGAAACATTTTGTTGAAAGTTGAGAATTGTTGTTGGTGCGTTACTAATTGTTGTAAAAAAGGTAAAGTTTTGGACTTTTTCTCAACAACAAACAACTGATTATAAACAATCACTATACTAATTCTCGACCGAAGGGAAATAAGGATAAGAAAAGTAATTTCCAATGCTGTTTGGCAAAAGGAAGACCAATAATTGTAATTGCAAATAAGGCTGCAAAAATCAAATGGGTTAAGGCAATTTCCCAGCCAAAAACGAGAAGCCAGATAATATTAAAAATAGTATTGATAACGCTTCCTGTTTCTTCATTGGTGGTAATTTCTCGACCGAAAGGAGTCATGGTTGCTATGCCTAATTTTATGGCCTGCCACCCAAAAGGAATCCCAATAATAGTTACACACAACAATATTCCTCCCAAAATATAGCCTAAACCTGCAAAGAAACCACCGAAAATCAACCAGATTATATTTCCTAAGAGACTCATAATATAAATAACGTAAACGATAAGTGAGCCGGAATGAATTGAATATTTCATCTGACTCAATCTTAGCAATTTTTATCTTCCTTGAAGTTCGCGATCGCGATATTTTAAGGTCTGTCACTGAATAACAGGTTAACTCTCACCACATCTCAAGAGTTGAGGGGATTTTTGGGGTTGTCAGATAGAGAACCCTCGTTCTTGAATTCTCAGGTTTTAGACGAATATAAAATTTTTCGGTGGTTATATTTGCTTATCCTTTCTGCGAGAGAAATTCAAAATTCTTAACAAAAGTTTATAAAGAAGCAAGGCGCGATCGCTTGACTTGCGGGAATTTCGGGAATTTTGTCACCGCCATCAAGTAGAAACGCGATCGTTTTCATCAGATCCGCAGTGCAAAACTTCGTGTTACTCTGTTGCAGTTCTGAATAATGAGTGACTGCATCAGGGGCTACACCGAGTTCAATAACAACCTTATTAACGATCAGCAAATAAAAGCGTATGAATTACAAACTATTGGGTAGCTCCATTGCTACCATCCTCATTGCCACTTCTGGCACGGTAATGGCTAATACAACAGAAGCCACTGAAACTCAAAGTGCAGAAGTTAGAGAACTTTCCTCTCTCAACGAACCGATCTCCCCCCTTAACACGGACAATCTCGAAGAAGTCGTCGCCGAGGCTGATGCTTCAGAAGCCAAACTTTCCAGCCGTGCAATTACCAGCATTTATCCTCATATAGAAGACGAAACCCCCGCCGCAACCCTCTACGTTCATCGTCTTCCTATCGTCACCTTCTTGGGGTCTACTACAGAAGAGTCAGAAGCCAGCAATAAATCTCTCGGAGAAGAATTCGGTGTGGTTACTCCCGCTCAAATTCGTGCGGGACTTATTTCTAGCGTCGTCGAATCTGAAGGCGATCCCCTCTGGAGAGCGACCTTAGCCGCCGAAAAAATCGATCGCTTGAGTGTCGAAGATGCCGCCAAAATTACCGCAACCTGGAATGCAGAACGGAAAACCTATGTTGTTCATGTCGGAGAAACAGAATTATTGAGCGTAGATGACAAAACAGTTTTGCTAAACAGCAGTAAAAATTGGGAGCGAGATACCTTACGCGTCGTTAATGAATTGCGGCGTTTGACTGGAGGAGCAGCACCTCTGGCCCTTGGGAATATCGAAACCCGCCCTCGTGCCGTTGCTTATGTTGCGCCGACGAGAAATTATAGCGTGCGATCGGAGCAACGAGGAATCGCGTCATGGTACGGCGGTTATTTTCACGGACGACGCAGTGCTAGTGGAGAGCGTTATAACCAAAATGCGTTAACGGCGGCTCATAAAACATTACCTTTCGGCACGCGAGTCCGCGTCACGAATTTAAACAACGGTCGGACTGTCATCGTGCGGATCAACGATCGCGGACCATTCATTCGCGGTCGCGTCATCGATTTATCCCGCGCCGCCGCGAGTAACATTGGCATGTTGGGAAGCGGTATTGCGCCAGTCAAAGTCGAAGTTCTCGGGCGATAAAACTGTAAACGACAAACAATTATCAATTATCAATTATTATTATTCATTGATAATTGATAATTGTTCAGTGCGTTTATTTCATACCATTGCTGGACTGAGAGCCTATCTCAGTCGCTATTGGCAAAAAAAGGAAATCGGGTTTGTCCCGACAATGGGGGCGCTACATCAAGGACATCAAAGTTTGCTCGAGATCGCTCAATCGGAAAATGATGTCGTGGTCGCGAGTATTTTTGTAAATCCGCTTCAATTTGCCCCGGGGGAAGATTTAGACCGGTATCCGCGAACTTTAGAGGCAGATTGCCGACTGTGCGATCGCTTGAATGTTAATGCCGTATTTGCACCTTCTGTGACAGAAATGAATACAGAAGGAAAACCGGGCGAAAATGTAACGGGGGTTCTCCCTCTTACTTCCATGATGTCAGGTTTGTGCGGCGCATCGAGACCGGGACATTTTCCGGGGGTCGCTACCGTTGTCGTGAAACTATTAAATATCGTGCAACCGACTCGAGCCTATTTTGGCGAGAAGGATGCCCAACAATTGGCCATTATTCGCCGTTTGGTGCAGGATTTTCGGCTTTCCGTGGAAATTCGCCCCTGTGCGATCGTGCGGGAAAATTCAGGTTTGGCATATAGTTCTCGCAATCAGTATTTGAACCCCCGAGAGAGAGAACGCGCAACGGTCTTATTTCGCAGTTTGCAAACCGCAAAAGTTGCTTTTGACAAGGGAGAACGACAAGAAACAGTTTTACTCGCAATCGTCGCGCGAGAACTGGCACGAGAAGAAGTTGTTCGAGTAGAGTATGTGGAGTTGGTTCATCCCATGACCTTAGAACCTTTAGAAACGATTAAAGAAGCAGGATTATTAGCGATCGCCGTGAAACTGGGAACAACTCGTTTAATTGATAATATTATCTTGCGCCATCGGCAACCCATTATTGCCATCGACGGACCCGCAGGAGTAGGTAAATCGACAGCAGCCAAACAGATTGCCCGTCAGTTGGGACATATTTATCTCGATACCGGGGCCATGTATCGCGCCCTAACGTGGCGGGTTTTGGAGGCGGGAATCTCTGTGGAAGACGAGGCGGCGATCGCAGAACTGGCCGCACGATCGTCGATTCAGTTCGTCCAGCCTGAAGGTGAAGGCCTTCAAGAAGTTTATCTGAATGAGAAAGAGGTGACGCAAATCATTCGCTCTCCCGAAGTAACCGCCAATGTCTCCGCCGTGGCCAAACATCCCGCCGTCCGCCATCAACTGGTGGAGCAACAGCGCCTCTGGGGAAAAAAAGGAGGACTGGTAGCAGAAGGGCGAGATATTGGTACTTATGTGTTTCCCGATGCCGAGGTGAAAATCTTTTTAACAGCTTCCGTACAAGAACGCGCCCGACGACGTTTGCGAGATTTGCAGGCACAGGGATACGGTTTGGTATTCCAAGAAGAACTCGAGACCCAAATTCGCGAACGCGATCGCCTCGACAGTACTCGCAAAATGGCTCCCCTTCGCCAAGCCGCCGATGCGATCGCCATTCAAACCGACGGATTAAGTATCGAAGAGGTGATTCAAAAAATTTTACAATTGTGTCCCTAACGGAGCGATCGCCCTCACCATCCTTTTTCTGACTGATAGCTTTAATAAATTTTAAGAATACTGGAGAATATTCCGGATATCATTTGGATATGGTGCAAAAAGATTCGGTAGAGTAAGCCAATAAAAGCAAAAAAGTCACGGTTTGAAAGGAAGTCTGCCATTTTACCGAGACTTTGAGAAAGCAGTGAGACCCCAGCGAATTAATTTATACTGAGCGCAGTCGAAGTATCGCATTTGCCCAATCCCATCGACCTAGAGAGGGAACGCGCACCAAGACAAACAAAAGTTTCGCTTGCTTGCTCGGCTTACTTAAACGCGAATATAAAGTAGCATCATGGGAAAACAATAAAAACGTTTTCTTTTTCTGCTGTCACCTATCTTTCGGGAAAATTGAAGGCGTGAGCACACCAAAGCTGAATTCTCAAAATAACAACGATTTCGTTAAACGGCAACGCCAAACCCCAAAACGTCAATTCTTCGATCGCAAATTGGGAATTGCGTTAGGTGCTGCCAGCTTAAGTTTTCTAGCGGGTTTGAGCGTACCCGCAGGACGCGCTGCTCATCAATATGTTGCCAGTAGTAACCTTTCTCAGCCCGGTGGACTGACCCCGGGTTTAGAACAGTTACCGACTTTGGCAACCAATAATGTTAAAGAAATGGAGCGAGTGGCGAAACTTTCTGATTTTCCCATTCCCCAACAGTTTCACGGTAAAACGATTAACGATGTCAAATTGAAAGGCGATCGCAAAGTCATTGCCTTAACGTTTGATGACGGGCCATCAGAAGAGTACACCAATAATATTTTGTACCTTCTCGATAGTCACAATATCAAAGCAACGTTCTTTTTGTTAGGGCGAAATGTACGGGAATATCCGGCACGGGCAAAACACATTCACTTAAAAGGTCACGCTCTCGCCAATCATAGCTGGAGCCATCCTTATCACCAGCAAACTGCAGCCGGAGCAAAGGCTCAAATTGATAATACTGATTTTTGGATTCAGAAGGCCACAGGAGTGAGAAGTAAATTATTTCGACCCCCCGGGGGCTATCTTCACAATGGGATGGCGGCTTATGCTGCCAAAAAAGGGAATGTGGTGGTGATGTGGTCGGCGGATTCCAAAGATTATTACGCCTCCTCCCAAGATATTGCCACGCGGGTTTTAAATGAAGCTCGTCCGGGGGGAATTGCTTTATTTCACGATGGCGGTGGCGATCGCACTAAAACCGTTAATGCACTCCCTTACATTATTAATCAGTTGAAAGAACGGGGTTATGAATTCGTAACCGTCCCCGAACTATTAGACCTGAAAGAACAAGAAACAAAACAAGCTGGAGGATAATTTCAATTATCAATGAACAATTATCAATGAACAATGCCGATCGCGTTTCTATCCACAAAGTAGGAGGAATTTTCTCCTACTTTGTGGGTTATAAACTCCAATAAGAAAGAGTTTCAGGTAGGTTTGAAGGAGCGATCGCCGCTTTGACATCCATAAACACACCTTGAGAATGTAAAGGGGCAAGCAATTGCGAGAGAGAGAGAGACAGATAAAATTGATGAGGAACCGCAAGAACGATGGCATCTAATGTTAATAAATCATCCCAAGGAACTAAGGTAATATTATATTCAGCTTTTGTAGCTTCGCGATCGGCATAGGGATCGTGGACGAAAGGAGCAATTCCAAATTGCTGAAGTTCCGCAACAATATCGGGAACGCGACTATTGCGGAGATCGGCAACATTTTCTTTAAAAGTAATGCCGAGAATGCCCACTTTAGCATCGCGAATGGGACAATTAGCAGCCACTAAAAGTTTAACCAATCGCTGTGCTAGAAATGTTCCCATACCATCATTAATGCGCCGTCCGGCGAGGATAACTTGAGGATGATAGCCCAATTCTTCAGCTTTCGTCGTCAGATAATAGGGGTCTACGCCAATGCAATGCCCTCCCACTAAACCTGGACTAAAGGGCAGAAAATTCCACTTGGTTCTCGCCGCAGAAAGAACATCCGAGGTGCGAATTTCCAGACGGTCAAAAATAATTGCCAGTTCGTTCATTAAGGCAATATTAATATCTCGTTGAATGTTCTCAATCACTTTAGCGGCTTCTGCCACTTTAATCGCAGGAGCGCAGTAAACGCCAGCCTCGATAATAGCTCCGTAAATTTCGGCAATGCGATCGCAAGTTTCGCTATCTTCCCCTGATACGACTTTAACAATTTTTTCTAAAGTATGATTTTTATCCCCCGGATTAATCCGTTCGGGAGAGTATCCCAATTTAAAATCTCGACCTTGTTGCAATCCCGATATTTGCGCCAAAATACTCCCGCAAATTTCTTCAGTAACACCGGGATAAACAGTTGATTCGTAGACGATAATATCGCCAGATTTGAGAATTTTAGCGAGGCTTTGCGAGGCTTTAATTAAAGGTGTTAAATCCGGTTTACGATCGTGGTCAACTGGGGTCGGAACCGCAACGACATAAAAATTACTTGCAGCAATATCATTGAGATTATCGGTAATTTTAAGGGTCGTTTCCTGTAAAGTTTCGCGATCGCTTTCTCCCGTACTATCCAATCCTGTATTTAATTCATCGACACGCCGACTATTAATATCAAATCCAACCGTATTGGCAAACTTTCTCGCAAAGGCCAAAGCAACGGGAAGTCCAACATATCCCAACCCAAGCACGGCAATTTTAGGAGATTGATAATGATTCATAGGTAATTTTTACTGATAACTGATAACTGATAACTGTTCACTGTCTCTGCGGTTGTCCGGTATCGGAAAGATCGACTCTTTCTAAGAGGAAAAGTGCCGCTAAACCGACTAGAATGACGATCGCGGTCAGGAGATAAGTTAACACTGTGTTATGAATCAGAGCAATTAACAAGGCAACGATGCCGCAAAAGCAACTGGCTAAATAAATCGTGCCAACAGATTGACGGATTCCCAACCCCATTTTTCTCAGGCGGTGGGAAACGTGATCTTTGCCCCCATCCGTTAGGCGCAAACCGCGACGCAGGCGAGAAATACTGACGAGAGTGGTATCAAAAATAGGGATAGCCAGCACGAGGATGGGAATCATCCAAGTTCTCAAGACGAGATCGCTAGGAAATCGCAATTGAATGCCTAAAGCCGCCAAGAGAAAACCCAATAAAAGACTGCCTGTATCTCCCATAAAAATTGTGGCGGGATGCCAATTAAAGCGCAAAAATCCCATTGTTGCCCCGAGGAGTGCTGCGGCTACGGCGGAAATAATGACTTGACCTTGAGAGACGGCGAGGAGGGTGAAAAAGAAACAGGCGATCGCCGCCACGCCCGCCGAAAGACCATCCATATTATCCAATAAGTTTTGGGCGTTACAAATCCCGACGACCCAAAACACGGTAATAGCCAGATCCAAGAGATAAATTCCCGTCACTTGGGCGTAAATTCCCCCCGTAATGAGAGATCCTGCCGCTAAGACTTGGGCAATGAGCTTGGGCAAGGGTTTCATACCCCGCAAGTCATCGTAAAGCCCGGTAATGGTAATCAGAGTCGCCCCAGCCAAAACCGCACTGCTTTGCTGCAAAATCGTTGGGGAGTTTGTGACCCAGAAGGCAATGACAAATCCAGCATAAATGCCAATTCCACCGAGTAAGGGAATGGGGGTGGCATGAACTTTCCCCTGTCCCGGCCTGTCCAGCCAATGAAAGCGCAAAGCAGCACTTCTAATAGCATAAGTGCCAATTAAAGAAATCAGACAGGAGATGAGAACGGTTAGGGTTAGGGTTAAGTTTGCCTTCACGATGTTTTTGTTGATCGACAATGTGGGGTCTGAGGCTTGAATCCTCCCGATCGCCAACCAAGTCTAGTTGGAGGACTTCACCAGTTTTTCATAAAGTTGGGCAATATCTCCAATTAATCGTTGAGAATTGTAAGTTTTCAGGGCATATTCTCGGGCATTGGCGGCGCAATTTTGGGTTTGTTCGGGATTTTGCCACAGGTCGAGGATGGCATCGGCGAGAAGTTGAGGATTTTTTGGGGTCACGGTTTTGCCTCTATCGGGAGTGACGAGATCTAGAACCCCGCCGACCCGGGTGGCAATGACGGGGCATCCTGTTGCCATGGCCTCGATGAGAGAGGCGGGAGTTCCTTCGTTATCAGAGGAAATAATGACCGCATCGAGATCGGCGTAAATTGCTGGCAGATCTTGCCGCCAACCCGTAAAAATAACGGCTTCAGCAATGCCGAGTTCTCGGGCATGGGTTTCGAGGTGCGATCGCAGTTCTCCATCGCCAATGAGGGCAAGATGAATCTGAGGGTCGCTTTGACGGGCGATCGCGACGGCTTTGAGGAGGAGAGGGATATTTTTGATGGGGACGAGGCGACCGACAGCGGCAATGAGTTTGCCATTAGCGGGAAAACTGAGGTCGGTGCGAAAACCGCCAGAATAGCGGTTTTGGGCGGCAAAGGCGGAGAGATCGAAGCCGAGGGGGATAGTTTCTATTTTTTTGAGAGGGGCGACTCCATAAGCGGCAATTTCTTGTTTGAGGCGATCGCTAATGGTGATGATGCGATCGCTAAACAGGGCGCAAAATTGTTCGAGGACAATGAAAAATCTGGTTTTAGCCGGACTGAAGTAACCGTGAAAAACGTGACCGTGAAAGGTATGTAGGATGATAGGAACTCCTGCCAATTTTGCGGCAATTCGTCCGACGAGTCCGGCTTTAGCCGTGTGGGTATGGACGATATGGGGACGATATTGCCGAATCAGGCGATAGAGTTTCCACAGGACAAAAAGATCGTTTTTGAGGGCAATTTCCCGACCGAGTTCGGGAATAATTTTCATGTCTAATTGATGGGTTTCTACTAAATCTTTCATGCTGCCTTCTCGCGCACCTTCTATCCCCGTGACGAGCAGATTTTGGTATTGCGATTGCTCTAAATTGGCATTCAGTAACACCACATGACGTGCCGGACCGCCAACGTTGAGGCGGGCAATAATTCGCATGACGCGGATTTTTTGGCGAGAGGAAGGCATATTGAGAATTTTATGAAGGAAAGTTTATCGTTATTGCACTTTTTCCGAATCTATACCGGATTCAACAAAGCTGCGAGAATTTCTCAAGATTTTAATGTTAATAGCCAAATTTGTTGGAATTTCTTCAATGGTAAATTGACTCTAGTGTCTTGGCAAGATACTCTAACCTATTGATAAGGTCCTGTTTGTAAGAGAAATTTAAAAAAGTAACTCATGCTGGCAAATAAAACACCCGTTGGTACAATCCAACCGATTATTCTCTTTCTACTAATAAGAAGGTTGAGAAAGGGAATATTAAGAAAAAACATAATAATAAATAAGTTAAAATATAAGCGTTGCGGGTAAAATGCTATAAAATAGAGAAAAACAAGAAATAATAAAAAAACAAGATACATATATTTTAGAGAATTTAATAGCTTCAATGTTCTTTTCATTCCATATCTGAGAAAGGAAAATATTATCAAAACGATATTGACTCTGAAAGCCAATACTAATTCTTTTGGAGGAAAAGAAAAATATTGTTTGAGATAATCCCAAGCAAGTTTAGAAAAATCAGAAAAACTGACTTTAAGTTCGTCAAAAACCCAAAGAAATTGACGATATGTTTCAGATTCGTGACTATAGAACGAACCTGCGATCGCGGTAACGAGAGATATCCATAAAAGAGCAGGAAGTAAAAAAGTAAAAGTTACAAGAAAAAGCCCAAAAATATTTTTTAGAGAAATTAATTTTTTCTGTTGATTATTATGTAAATACACAATAACAAGACTAGGCAAAAAAAGAATGCAAGTCCCATAAGCAAGTGGAAACAAACCCAAAATCAAAGAAATTATTAATAGTGTTTTGTTAGAAATATTTTTTTTGATTCCCCAATAAACCCAAAAAATAGCTGCAATTGGAGTAAAAATATTAAACATTTGTGGATTAGCGCTCCAAACAAATACTTTAACAATTTCGTTTCCAACCAAAAATATACTACCTGAATAAATTAAAAATTTGTGTACTTTAAAATGAATTAAAGTTTTATGATATAAAATGAGAGTAGTAAATAAGATAGATATATTAAGCGTTAAAAATCCAATAAAATGTTCGATGCGAGTCGATGTTTCAGGAAAAATATAATGTATGCCTAATATCTTAACAATGGCTGTGGGAATAAGGCTAAATACCCCTCCTAGAAAAATATAAAAGGGTCGATTTTGTCGCACAAAATTTTCTTGAAAGATCAAATCGTGATTAATAACCGGATCGGAAAACCCTCCAGAATCACAATTGATGGGAAATCCACCAAAATTTTGCGTTAGGTAAAAATAAGATCCGCAAAACTCTTCACCGGGAGGGGGATGTGGAGAAAAAAGAAAGGCTGTGGGAATTGCGATCGTGAGAACTAGATAGAATAGATAATCATAGCGATAAGGTTTCTGGGAATCAATAAATTGGCAGAGCGCTCGCCAAACAAACAGCCAAAAAGATTGAATAGTATAAAGAGCAATATTTTTCATCTTTTAAACAAATTTCATTTTTTGAGCTGCATAAATACACATTTTTAGGAGAATTAATCCTTCTTTGAAATGCTGAATATTGGAACTCCCATAAGTCCTCGGTACATATCTTACAGGAATGTCAACAATTTTTAAACCCAATTTTGCTGCACCAAATAGAAGATCGAAATCTCCAAAGGGATCGAAGTCGCCAAAATAAGAACGATTCGCCGCAAGACGCTGATAATTTTCCCGAGAAATTGCTTTAGTTCCACATAAAGAATCCTTAATTTTCGTATTTAATAAATAAGAGAGTAAAGCTGCAAAGAAGCGATTCGCCATCCGATTTAACCAAGGCATTTCAGTTTTAGGAATGGGATAAACTAAACGACAGCCATTCGCCATTTCACTTTTACCAGAAGCAATAGCTTTGAAAAAATAAATTAAATCCACAGGTCTAACCGTTAGATCGGAATCTAAAATAATTAAAACATCTCCAGTTGCTATTGAAAAGCCAAGACGGACGGCATCTCCTTTTCCTTTTCCTGTTTGCTGACAAATTTTGATATCCCATTCTTGCTTATATTTTTCCTGAACGCGCTGAATTTCTTCCCATGTATTATCTTGAGAATGACCTTCAATAAAAATGATTTCAGTATGCTTTCCCAAACGAGGCATTTCTGTAATACAGCGTTCGATATTTCCAGCTTCATTCCGTGCGGGAACAATAATCGAACAAGTTTTTTCTTGAATATTGCGTTCAGCTTCTACAGTATTAGGTTGAGGTCTGGCAATAATATATTCAGTTAAACAAAGTTGAGAAATCCAAGGAAGAGGAGCGAGAACTCGATTAAAAAACCAAGAAATGAGCGGAATATTTTTGGGACATAATAAACGTTTCCCGTAAAATATTGTTTCAAATCCCTCTAGTTCAAGTAAGTTTTCAATATCTTTTCGATTCAACCAATTAAGAGTCGGGAGGTTCATTCGTTGACCAATTGCCGTTGCCAATTTGAGAATGGGTTCCCAAATTGGATTATGAAAAGTAATGATAAATCGTGTAGAAAGCTGACAGGCTTTATGGAGATTAGAAAAGACTAATTGTATATTATTGAGATAACCCAACGTATTAGCCATCAATACATAATCAAAAACTTCTTCTGGAAAAAAATCTTCGGCATCTTCAAGTTGAAACGTTACAGACGGATATTTCTCTTGCGAGATTTTGATGGCAAGTGCATTAATGTCAATTCCTAAGCCCGATTGAGGTTGAATGGCACTGAGCAAATCTCCTAAACCCGAACCAACTTCTAATACTTTTGAGTGAGATTCGATCCAGAAGTAGTAAAAATGCTCTAAATCTTGGTAGTAATAGAGATTGCGTTTTCGCCACTTTTCTAAAGCATGGGCTTGTATGGGGGTCATAAATCAATCTTAAAGATGTTTGGCGATCGCGATGAAAAATTGGCAAATGTCGAGTTTATTAGATTAATACAAATAGGGAAGGAATGCAAGAGGAGTGAACTCAATAACTTGGAGATGGCAATAATAGAGCTTTACGATCGCGAGATTTTGTGGCGCGATCGCGATCGCAATTGGCAATATTGTCCAAGGAGTGTTTTAATATTTCAGGCGGCAGCGAGTAGGTGAAAAGGAATGAAAAAGCAACTAGAGAATATTAAACATAGACTGCAGCAATGGCGAGATCGTTGTTTTTCAGTATCTCAAACTCGCAATTCGATCCTTTACTGGCCGATTTTCTGTGCTTTTATCGTTTCTCTCCTGAGTTTTCCTGTCTGGTATTGGACATTTGAGCAAACAATTCCAATTACCGTGAAACTATCTGCGCCAGAAACTGAGATTGTCAGAGCCTATTGGCGTGCTCCAGAAACTCATTTCAGTGCTTATGAACCTATTATTGTTAAATCTGTAGAATCACAAGACTGGCAGTTAACAATTGAAGCCTTGGGCGAGAAAAATCCCAAGTCAGATGGTTTTGAAATTGCAATTTTAGATATTAGGACTCCTCAAGGTCAAATTGATTGGTCGCAAGGAGAATTATCAGGAGGCAATTGGGAGTTTCGTTCCGATCCCAATGGACCGCAAGGAAAAGTTGCAATTGCTCATAGCAATAAACCAGAATATGGACAACATCCCAGTCAAATTCAGTCTTTATCAATTCCCATTCAAGGTGGCGATCTAGAGGTTCATCTCCTATCTAATGTGGGAAGTGGCAAAGTTCGGATTACTGCAAATAATAGCGTCCGAGAATTGGATTTATACAGTCCCAATCTTAGGTATGAAGATTTAAAGTTTCCAGCTTTATCAAAAGGCGATCGGAAAATTCGAGAATATCATTTTCAGGCGATCGATAGTTTCTGGGGCATGTTAAAATTTATCCCTGAAGATGGAACTAACATCGATATTGATGAAGTTCGCGTTAATGACAAAGTCTTAATACCAAATAGTAATAATGAATATCGTTTACCATTTCAATGGAAAAATCGAGAATTATTGAGTTTATTGGCAAGTTTAACAACTTTAGGAATTGCTATAATTATTGCTTTGAAATTTTTTGAAGATATTAAAATTGTTTTAGGATTTACCATATTTCAATTTATTTGGCTGCTTTTCTTTTTATCCCTTAGAGTTGTTATTCTCAATACATTACCTACTTTTATATTCTTAAGTATTTGGTATTTATTTATCAAAACAGAATATTCTCAAAAACGCTTTTGGCTTTTCTTTAGTTTGGGCAGCTTGCTTGTTTTGAGACTTCCTTTGACAGCCGGACGTAGTTTAGAATTTATTAACTGGATTGTTTATTTAATTGTTATTACTTTAATTTTTAAAAAGATTTTAAATTATTATAAAATCAGACGAAGACTTGCACTTGCGATCGCAACTTTTATCATTATTTGGTTTAATGCCTTTGCTCATATTTCTCATGATTCGCCTTATACCTATGTAAATCGTTCAATCGGCTTTTATTGGCAATGTCCTCATGAAACTTACTTGTTTATGTCAAATTGCGATCTCGGTCATTATGTTGCTGAAGAAATGATCTTTACCATAGATGATTACGATGCCAGTTTTTCTGTCAAACTACGTCGTTTTTTCTATGGCTATCTTAGCTCATTAATCGGATTTTCCGGTCATCGTTGGATTGCTAGTTTTACTCTCAATTTATTATTTTGGATGTTGAGTTGTGTCGCATTATATAAAATTTGTGTTCTCGCAAAACTAGGTGAAAGAATTGCTTCAATATCCATGCTTTGTTGTGCATCAAGTTGGGGGTTTGTCAGCTTTGTTGGACAACCTGCCATGTATATGACTGCTTATGCTTATGCTGCAATTACAGTGTGGGCAACTTTAGAGATTTTATCTACTCGTTCTTGGCAAAAAATTGCTTTATACTCGCTGATTATTATGTCAGGAACTTTAGTTTACGATATTTATCCTATTACTTTATCAAGCTTTCTCATTTTATTATTCTATAAACGAAAAATCCCTGCTTTGTCAATTTTAACAGGGCAATTGGCTTTATCTTTTATTTGGCAAAAATTTTATCTGGCAAAAGTTCTCGGTACAGTTGGCGACCAAGGAAATATTCGAGTTGCCACAGAAAGTTTAAAAATTTGGGTAAGTATTATTAAAAATTTGGATTTTGGGCAAGCACTACACTGGACTATTCGGGGAACTCATTCTTTTATCTATGGTAATATGATTTGGGGTGCGATCGCAGGATTTATTTTCATTATCTTTCTTGGTTTTAAATGGATCAAAGGTAAAGATAATCAGGAAGAACGCCTGCTCTTATTATTCTCTATTCTGATTTATTTTTTAGTTTGGATGGCAACAATTGCAACTATTCCTAAAGCCTCAGAATGGGGAATGAGTGGAGGAATGTTACCTCGATTGGCATTTTATTCTTATCCAATCTCTACCATTGCTTTAGCCTTTTTGGGCAATGCTTTGATCAAACAGAAAACTTATCTGATCCCTATGCTTACTTTTTTGATTGCCAATATAGATATCACGGGATTAGCAACAGTGGCAACGTTTTTTGACTATGGTATGATTGGAATTTATTGGAAGTAGAATTAATGAAAACAGCCTTCAAAATATATATTGCTGGTATTCTCTACAAGATTGTAAAGTTTTGGCGCTCTTTTCTCGGCCAAACTGATGATATTGTGCGAGTCAAACGTCATGATATTCTCTGGCAACTCGATCTGCGAGAAGGCATTGATTTGTCTATTTATCTTTTTGGCCAATTTGAATCAGAAACAGTCAAAGCATATAGTCAATGGATTAAACCAGGAGATAGAGTTTTAGATATTGGTGCAAATATTGGCGCACATACCCTCTGGTTTGCTAAAATTGTCGGTCGAGAGGGTTTAGTAATTGCCTTTGAACCAACAAAATATGCCTATGAAAAGTTAAGCATTAATGCTGCACTTAATCCAGAATTTAAATCTCGAATTGCGATCGCGCAAGTGCTATTGAGTCGAGAAAACAAACCCAACTATCAAGCTAAAATCTATTCCAGTTGGACGGTGACAGGAATGGTCGATCGCCACCCCAAACACCGAGGTGAATTAAAATCGACAGAAGGTGCATCAATATATACCTTAGATAGCTATCTAAACCAGCGCGGAATCGATCGTGTAGACTTTATTAAAATAGATGTAGATGGCTACGAGTGCGATGTTCTTCAAGGGGCAAAATCCACAATACATCAATATCAGCCTTTACTCTGTCTCGAACTTTCTCCTTATACACTAGAAGAGAGAGGTACATCAATGGCAGACCTAATTAAAATTTTAACCTGTCATCATTATCAATTATTTCATGAAAAAACTGGAAAAAAATTAACAATGGATGCAACTGAATTATGCAATCGTATTCGAGATGGAGCAAGTATTAATGCTATTGCAAAGCCTATTAAAAATATTGAAGAGACTATATAAAATTAATTTTTTATACTTAAAATTCTTAAGGTATATTTTCAATGAACCAAAAATACTACTGGTCTAGTTTGATTATTGTTCTCTGTTCTCTATTAAGTTTTTGGGTATGGTATGGGGAGGTTTTTAATCAAAAACTCGCGATTGATATTAAAATGTCAGCACCAGGAGTAGAAATTGTTAGAGCATATTGGCAAGATCCCGATACTCATCCTAATGCGTATGAACCTATTGTTGTTAAACCCGTTAAATCAAAACACTGGGATTTAAAACTTGAAGCATTAGGAGAAAAAAAACCTCAGTCTAATGGTTTAGAAGTTGTTATTTTAGATATTAAAACCCCTCAAGGCCAAGCAGATTGGTCTCGAGGGAAATTTGCAGGAGGAGAATGGGAATTTCGCGACGATCCTAGCGGTCCTCAAGGAAAAGTGGCGATCGCTCATAGTAATAAACCTGAATTTGGAGTTCATCCTTCCCAAATTCAATCTCTCTCTTTGCCGATAGAAGGAGGAGATTTAGAAATTAAACTTTTCGGCCATGCAAACAGTGGTAAAGTTAAAATAACTGCCAATGAAAAGATAAAAGAAGTAGATCTTTTTCATCGAGAAGGCAAACATGAAATAGTGTCTTTTGTATCAATGACCCAAGGAGATCGCATAAGTCGCCAATATTCAATTCAAATCCCCGATACTTTGTGGGGAAAGTTAGAATTTATTTCTGAAGGTAAAGCAACAGTTAATGTTGAGAACATTCAAGTTGGAGGAAACAATGCAATTGCTCTTACCCAGAATCGATATATGATTCCTTTTCATTGGAATAATCGATTTCTCTTGAGTCTTTTAACAATTATTATTTTATTAGTTACAATTGGATTTATTACATTTGGATTTCTTGAAGATACTGCAATCATTTTAAGTTTTACTATATTTCAGGGTTTATGGATGGCATATTTTGAAGTATCAACTGTTGGGATTCTCAATACATTACCTACATTTCTTTTTCTCTTTATTTGGTATTTTTTTGTTAAAACTGAATATTCCTCAAAAAAAATTTGGTTTTTATTTTCTCTGGGATTCTTGTTAACTTTAAGATTACCTTCAACTATTTGGAGACCTTTAGAATTTCTTCAATGGGTTATTTTTTCAATACTTATCAGCTTCATACTCAACAAGATCATTCGCTATTATCGCGATCGCAAAAAACTAGCTCTTTTAATTGTAACCTTTATTATTATTTGGTTTAATTCTTTTACTCATATTTCTCATGATTCCCCTCTGACTTATGTTAATCGCGCTTCCACTTATTATTATGAATGTCCTTACGAAAGCTATGTCATAATGGTCAATTGCGATATCGGTCATTATATTGCTGAAGAAAAAATTTTTAGCCATGCTTCAGCAACAAAAGAGTTACGATTTGAATCTGTATATTATCGAAGATTTTTCTATGGTTATCTCAGTTCTTTAATTAGTTTTGACGGACACCGATGGATTGCTAATTTCATCTTAAATCTTCTCTTTTGGCTGTTTGCGTGTATCTCACTCGATCGCATTTGTTGGCTGCTGAATTTAGGCGATCGCATAGCCTCGATCGCCATGTTATGTGTTGCTTCGAGTTGGGGTTTTGTCAGTTGGGTTGCACAGCCTTCAATGCACTTAATGGCTTATGCTTATGTTGCGATCGCTATGTGGGCAACTTTAGAGATCGTTTTAGCCTCGAATCGAAAAAAGGACATTTTACTGGCTTCTTTGCTGATTCCCAGTATATTAATTTACGATCTCTATGCGATTGTTTTATCTAGTTTTTTTGTGCTATTTGTCTACAAGCACAAAAAATTGGCCAGTTTTATTTTAACAGCACAGATTCTCTTATCTATTGTCTGGAAAGAAATCTATCTTCTTAAGGTTTTAGGAACGATGGGTGATATTAGCAATGCAGATTTTATCACTAAAAATCTTGAAACTTGGTTAGAAATTATCACAACATTAGATTTTGTTAGCGGATTGTACTGGTTAGGTAGAGGGATACAATCTTTTGTGTATGGAAATATGATTTTTGGCGCGATCGCTGCCGTAACTTTGATTGTTCTTTTATCAGTAAAATGGGTACGAGGTCAAACTCGCGATCGCGAACAATTATTACTTATTTTCTCTTTCTTATTGACTATTCTAGTTTTAATGTCTGCAATTGTAACAATCCCTGAAGCCTCTAAATGGGGATTAAAAATTATGTTACCTCGGTTGACATTTTATTCTTATCCTATTGGCACAATTGCCCTAGCTATTCTAGGCACTCGATTAATAGGTAAAAAAGCTTATCTTATTCCTATTTTAACCTTTTTAATTGCTAATTTAGATATAGCTGGCTTAGCTTCAGTTGCAGTCTTTTTTGATTATGGTGTGCTGGGTATCTACTGGAAATAAGATACAATATCAACCCTCCACTATTGATTGTGAAATCAGGAGATTAGCGATTTACACATTTGATATCATTATATTTCTTGATTTTTTCGCCTAAAAAACAAAAATAAAGTTTGTGCGATTGTAAAAAAATCAATAAGAGAAAGAGAAAATAAAATAATACAAGACGTGAAAATATAGCGAAAATTAACAACTGGAGTAATAAACATAAATGAAGCAATTAGCGACCCAGCAACGTTTAAAGACAGGAAAAAATACTTGAATCTGTTTTTTTGCTCGATCTTGGTCAAACGATCGACAATCTGAGAAAAAATTGCTAAAATACAGACGAGATAAATAAAATCTTTAGGAAGAAAAAAACTTTCAAAACCCGGTAAGATTTCATCGACAACCCATTCCTGAATTCTCGGTAGCTTAAAATTTGCTTCTAAACCCAAATCGTTATCTTTTAAAATTCCATAATCATAGGGATATTGAGGTCCGCGAAATCCGAGAAAATAATCCCAAACGTGACTTTTGTGCTTTAAATAAGCAAAAGGATGTTTCAATATGCTATCAAAAAGTAAGAATTGCAAAATTTTAGTTCGGTTATTTTCGACTTTTTGATAATTAAAAATTGCCTCCTGATGCCAAACATAATCATCTCCACTAATAGGAGAATAAAACTGTTTAAGATTTTCATAAGAAGTTTCTTTTTTTTCGTTGGCTAATGCTGTAAAAAATTCTTGAAAACTATACGGTCTAGGAGTATTGGTGTGAAGATAAGTACCAATAATATCATATAATATAGCCTTGCCCTCTTGATGTGTCTCATTTGCATTCGCCAAATAATTAATCCCCTGAGGAAATCCAAGAGGTGCAAAAATAGAAAGAGAGGCAATTGCAATCCAAGCGATCGCTTGCAAACGCAGTTCGCGCTTTAGATAAACGAAACATTCAAAAGCAAAAAATGGAAAATAAAAAATTGCACTTTTTCTCAGAGAAATACTAATGCCAAATAAAATACAATACAGAATAAACCAAGTAACTTTCTTTGTTTCTTGTGATTTTAATAAACTGCATAACATTAAAATTAAAGCAGTACATAACCAGACATCTTTCCATAGTGTTACGCTATAATTCCACAGCGTAGGAATAAGAGGAATTAACGACAGGCATAATAGCTGTAATTTTGGAGCAATCGCACGATATTGAAGAAGTAAATAAATAAATAAATAAATACTGAAATAAAGCAAAAATCCTTGAATAAAAGCAAATAAAGCAGGGCTATCCGTAATCCATAAAGTTGCTCTCATGCCTAAAGTCATCAAAGGAGGATGCCAATCATCATAACTATGACTTAATGCTTGTGACCACTGATTTAAGGAATCTGCACTCATAATTGCTGGATAATAAACCAGCATCCAAAAACCACTTAAAACAATAGATAAGCCAATAATATAGCTCCATATACCCAACCATTTTTGTTGTTGTTCTTGCCAAAGATGAACTGTACTAATCAATAGCACGACCGTCATTATAAAACCAAGAAAAGTTGCGAGAAGACTGCAAGTCCAACGAGTCCAAAATCGCCAAGGCAAAACATAAATATCATTATTTTTTTGAAGGAGTATTTTATTTCTTGCTTTAACTTGCTTAATATTAACCACTCCTCCTCCTTCTGGAATAAATTTAATTTTTCTCCAAGGAGTATCGACAGATTGAAAGACATAATCTCGAACAATGCGATCGCCAGCGACAAATGCAGGAAATTGTATAGTTTCATGCCTGCCACTGCGTCGATAAAAATCGAGTTCGCGCACGGTATCATTAACGCTTATTTTGGCTTTTCCACTACCTGCATGGGCAAAGATTTCGATTTCTAAATCTCCTCCTTCAATCGGTACGTTTAGAGATTGAATTTGACTGGGTTGAGAAAGATATTCGGGCTTATTGCTGTGAGCGATCGCGGCTTTGCCTTGTGGAGAACTGCCCGAATTTCGCATTTCCCAATTCCCAGTAAAATGAGCTTGCGACCAATCAACTTGACCTCGAGGGGTGTTAATATCTAATACGGCAACTTCAAAGCCTCGCGATTCAGAATTTTTTTCTCCCAATGCTTCAATTTGAATGTTCCATTTTTGTGATTCAATCGGTTTAACAATAATTGGTTCGTAAGCATTGGGATAGTTTTCTGGATTGTCCCAATATGCTCGAACGATTTCTACTCCCGGTGCAGAAAGTTGCACGGCGATCGGTAAATTGCGTTCAGTAAAAATATCATGCCATGTAGAAAAGCTCAATAAAGCCAGAACTAAAGCAAGACAACTAGACCAAAATAAAGTTATTTGTGAAGATTGAAGCCATTTACTAACTTGGTTAAAAAGTCTGATGATGTTTCCGATCTGATGTTTCATTAGCTAAGGAGTAAAAAACTCTTGGATTTTTCAGTATTTAGCTTTCTTATAAAAAAAATCGATGATAGAAGGAATACAAAGCTCTTCGTATTATCATAGTTGTATAAATAATAATAGCAATTTCTCCGATAACAATAATATCTTGAATGTTAACAATAAATCGTAGCACATCAGCAGTATTAAATCCACCTAAAAATAAAGTATATGCGATTGTTATTAATGCAGAAAATATAGCAATTAATTTTAAGTTAATAAGGCTGGTTTTGCCTTTAGTCGGAAAGAAAATAAAAGGAAAAGTATAAAAAATAAGAGGGATGGAGAAAATTGAAAAATATTGGAATCCTCGCAGACATTTATAAATGAATTTGAAAAGGACAGTATAAAAAGATTCAATCGCTTGCCAGATTGCGAAAATTTCAGGATTTTCGTAATCTCCCATGCGATCTCGTTCTGAGAGAATTGCGTTTTTCATGCGATCGATCGTCCAAATATTGGATTCCGATTGCTTTTTAATATAATCCTTAAAAGTTTGAATATCGTTTTGATGTCGTTCTAGAGAAATTGTTTGAAGATAATCAAAATAATCGGAAGAGTTGGCATAGTGAATTAAATGTAATGCGCGATCGAACGCATATTTTAAATATTGAATTGGATGCGCGGCGATCGCTTCTTTGGCTAATGTTTGAAAAATTTTATTAACCTCTTTTGTTGAGGTAGGTTGAGATTTGGATTCTAGATAAGCATGAACGGAAGCGACTGGACTGCGATCGCCAAAATCAGTTTTGAGTTCATCATTAGTGCTGCCAAATACCAGCCAATTACAATAATACTCTTTACGGGCTGCATATTTGGATGTATAAAGCGGCATATATTCTCGAAAATCTGCCATCAGTTCTGGGTAAGTTTCTGACTTTAGATCGATGAGATGGCCAACGTGACAGAAAAGATTATATCCAGCAAAATAACTGAAACCAAAATTCCCCATTTTTGCTTTAAAGCCATAACCGTAAGTTAATAAACCAGAACCAACTATAATGCAAATCAAAATTGCAGAAATACCGATCTTTTGCAAACTTTGTTTTTGTTTTTGCCAGAACCATATTGCAAAATATAGGATTACAGTTACAGGAACTAAAATAATAGCACTGGGCTTAGAGAGAATATTGAGATAGATTACGATCGCAGTTAAAACTATTGACCAAAGTTTTAGCGATCGCCCGATCGCAGAAATCATGAGTGTGAAGTAAAGCCCATAAAGCGTTCGAGATAAATGCTCGGAAAGCAATAAATATTCAAAAGATAAATTATTATTGGCAAAACATAGATAAAACAGTACGATAAGAGATAATATTTTTAATTCTAATCGATAAGCAAGTGTTAAGGTAATGGTAAGCGTTAATAGAATCCAGAGAACATTATGGATAATTAAAATTCCGATAGGATGCTTAAAAAGAATTAAGCCTAAAGCAACCAAATAAGGAACTCCAGCAGTTCTAATTTCGGAAATAGGTAAAGCAGGTGAATTAAGGGCTGGTCCTAAATAACTCCATGAATCTGGTAAAAAATAAGGGATTCCTAGGCTAAATGTCCAAAAAATTCTGAGAAATAAACCGATAGTAAATATTATTATAAATAAGCTCAGAAATATTTTTGAAATATGAGTCTCAATCAATTGAATGGGTTGAGCTTCACAAAATTTCGTTTTCAATTCCAAAAGATTTTTTTTGTTCGACATCTCAAATCTAAATTGGCCTATTTTGATTTATTAACAATAGCAAATAAAGAAAGCCCAAAGGGTAGAGGCAAAATATTTTCAAGGAATTTTGCTATAGGGACAATTTCATTAAATAAACTGACTTGAGATGAAGAAGGGATCGATCGCTGCAACACTTTACCATTCAGCCACCAACCTATAATTCCAATTCGATTAAAATACCATATTCTCGAACCCGAAAAATGGTTTTTTGGGAGAATATTCAATAAACTTTTCCGATTGTAGCGACGATAATGACCGATTACCTTATCCATAGGACTATACAGAAATTGTAGTGCAGGAACTTTAAGAATTAATTTACCCCCCGGTTTTAAACAATGATAAAGCTGATTCAATGTTTGTACATCATCTTCAATGTGTTCAAGAACGTCAAGCAAAATAATCGTATCAAATGTATTATTTAAGTCAAGTTGAGTGGCATCAGCGACAAGAAGTTCGACATGATTGAACTCCTTCAATCGAGAGCGTGCTTCGGTGACGTATTGTAGGTTTAGGTCTACCCCTGTCACGCGATCGCAATTCTGGGCTAGCAGGGTTGTAAAATTACCATTACCACAGCCAACCTCTAATACATTTTGACCTAAATGAGGACGAATTTGGGAAAATACCCATTCATTAAAGCGATCGGCTCGCTTTAAATTTGTTAGCCAAAATGCTTGAACATCAGCAACCATAATACTCCTACACAATGAAAAATTGACGATTTTAGTTATTTTTTATAGGTTTTAAAAGAAAACGGAGTAATATTGGGAATTTGCTTAAAAGAAGAACGTAAATTACAAAATAGATTAAAGCGAAAAATATACCAAATTGCTTCTATTCCATCTTTTAAGCCTATTTTTTTTCCTTCATCATAAGTTCGACCATAATAACTGATCGGGACTTCATAAATTGAATAACCGAGGCGAGTTAATTTAGAAATTTTTGCCGTGACCTCAATTTCAAAACCAAATCCCCTCGATTTGATAATCATATTACTAATAATTTCCCGACGAAAGGCTTTATAACCTGTCTCTACATCTGTCATGTTGAGGTTAGTCATAAAGTTGCAGAGAAATGTCAAAAAGTGATTGGCAAGACTGTGATAAAAGTAAAGAACCCGTGCGGCTTTTCTCACAAGAAAACGAGAACCATAGACAATATCTGCTTTCTCGTCTAAAATCGGTTGAATGACTGAAGGTATTTCTTCTGGATCGTATTCTAGATCTGCATCTTGAATAATTACGATATCTCCTTCTACTAACGCAAACGCTGTTTTAAGCGCTTCAGTTTTGCCTTTATTTTTAGGATGTCGGGTCACGCGAACGCAAGAATACATTTCCGTTAATTCGAGAGTAATCTCTGGCGTTCGATCTGTTGAACAATCATCAATGATAACAATTTCTTGCAGGTCAATTTTTTGCAAGTTGGATAGATCGAAAACTTTGCGAACAATTTCTTTAAGAGTTTGTTCTTCGTTGTAAACTGGAATGACAACAGATAGTGTTTTTGGATACACGCTCTTTTAAGGGTTTCTCTGGCGAGGGTTTAGACTTGTTTATGTCGTTAATTTTAACATTAATTTACATCTTTATTCATCTATCTCTTAACTCAAAAAAAATCAGAATGTATGACCTTATTTTGATTAGATAATCTTATAAAACAATAGATGAATTGCAGTGCATTTAAACTTCAGCGAGTAAATGAAATTGTTGTTCGATTTCATATTTGGGTGTGAAATCAAAACAGGAATTAATTTTTTTTATATTAGAGTGAGAGTGTTGAATGTCTCCCGTTCTCGCTGGAGCAAATTGAATATTTTCTTGCCAATGAGGAAAACATTGTCTGAGAATTTCAACTAACTCGAGCAAAGAAAGCGATCGCCCGCTTCCCACATTAACCACTAATTCTTTAGTTTCTGGCAACGGCAATTGCAAAGCTTGTCTAAAAGCACTGGCAATATCTGTCACGCTAATAAAATCGCGGGTTTGCGAACCATCACCATAAATCGTAATGGGGGTATTATTTTTCATCGCTTCGAGAAACTTAGAAATAACACCGGAATAAGGAGATTGCGGATCTTGGCGATCGCCAAAAACATTAAACAATCTTAACGCTACAAAAGTAAAACCATATTTGTCCGCAAAGAGTTGCCCGTACTGTTCGCCGACCAATTTTTGCAAACCATAGGGGGAAATGGGTTTTGTGGGATGATCTTCAGCAATGGGTAAGGTTTGGGGCATCCCATAAACTGCCGCAGAACTGGCAAAAACTAAACGGGGACATTGTAGTTTATGGCAGAGTTGAATTGCCGCCAAAGTTGCTGATAAATTATTATGATGAGCCGCGAGAGGATCGAGCCAAGAACTTTCTACTGAGGGAGTTGCCGCGAGATGGGCAATGCCATCAACGGCTTGATTAAAATCTTCGGCAGTACAATCGAGAATATTTTTCTGCACGAGGGTTAGCTGGGAATGCTCGGGTAAATTATTGAATTTTCCCGTGCTGAAATTATCTAATACTGTCACCCGATCGCCATTGGCTAAAAGCTGTTCGGTGACATGAGAGCCGATAAATCCCGCTCCTCCCGTGACAATAAAGTGCATAAAGGCTTTGTTCCTAATTTTCGGCCAACCACGCTTGAAACATTAAAACATCCCAAAGATAGTATTGCCAATTGTAATGCCCAGATAAGTGTTCTTGCCATTTTTGCCGGATGGGTTGGGGGTGAAAATAACCCTCTTGACGCAACCGCCTTTCGTCGAGAAGATTTTCCGCCCAGTCTCGCAGTTCTCCGCGCAACCAGCGATCGATGGGAACCCCAAATCCCATTTTCGGACGTTCAAAAAGATTTTCGGGGATGTATTGGGCGAGAATTTGCCGGAGAATCCATTTTCCTTGCCCTTCCTCGGGGGCTTTCCACGCGAGGGGGAGACTCCAAGCTAATTTGATAACTCGATGGTCGAGGAAGGGGATGCGGGTTTCCAGACTGACTCCCATAGCCGCGCGATCGACTTTGACGAGAATATCTCCGGGGAGGTAAGTGTGGGCATCCAAGTACATCATCTGCTCGAAAAATTGGGGAAGATTTGCCCAAAGTACGGGAGTATTGAGGGCTGTTTGCGGTTCGATCGCATCGAGAACAATCTCTGCGGGATTTTTCCAGTGGGAAACAAAGCTGCGATAAATGGCTTCTGGACTCTCCAAGCTCAAAACGTCGGCGACGCGGTGTAATTTTGTTCCCAGTTGACGCTGTTTGAAAGGGGACGGAAGCCAAGGCCGGAAAGGTTGTAAGGTTTGGTCCCATGCTTGGGGCGATCGCGCTTTTAAAACCCGCGCCAAGATTTTTTTAATTCCTGTAGGGATGTTCCTCTTGCCAAAACGTTGTCCCATGAAATAGCGAGTATAGCCCCCAAAAAGCTCGTCTCCTGCATCTCCTGACAAACTCACTGTCACATGCTGACGTGCTAATTGTGCGACGAGAAAGGTAGGAATTTGAGAGGAGTCGGAGAAGGGTTCATCGTAAAGGGTTGGCAGTTTCGGCACGATCGCTAAAGCATCTTGAGGCGTAACGTAGAGTTCTGTATGGTCTGTGCCTAAATGTCGAGCAACTGCTTTAGCATAAGTCGCCTCGTTATATTCTGCTTCGTGAAAGCCAATGCTAAAAGTTTTCACGGGTTGAGAACTTTGCGCCTGCATCAAAGCCACAATGAGGGAAGAGTCGATCCCCCCGGATAAAAAGGCTCCCAAGGGAACATCGGCGAGCATTTGTTGCGCGATCGCGTCTCGCAATAAATTATCGAGTTGCGCGATCGCCTCTCGTTTGTCCCCGGAAAAGGGGTTTGCTGCCCCATATTCCGCGACTTCTTGGAATGACCAGTAGGGGATTGGTTCGGGGCGTTCTCCTCCCTGTTTGAGGCTCAGCAGGGTTCCGGGAGGCAGTTTAGAGATATTTTTATAAATAGAATGAGGCGCATTAATATAATTGTGACGCAGGAGGAGAGTAAGGGCATTGCGATCGATTTCTCCTTGCCAGTCGGGATGAATTTTTAAGGCTTTCAGTTCCGATCCAAAGAGGAATGTTGACCCCATCCAGCCATAATAAAGAGGTTTTTCTCCCATTCGATCGCGGCACAAATGCAGCACCCGATCTTGACGATCCCAGAGGGCAAAAGCAAACATCCCGATAAAGCGTTTAACTGCTGCTTCAATGCCCCATTGACAAAAACCTGCCAGCATCACCTCAGTATCAGAATGACCTCGGAAACGATGGCCGAGTTGTTCGAGTTCTTTTCGTAGGCTTAAAAAGTTGTAAATTTCCCCATTAAAAATGATGATATAGCGATCGCCTGCCGAGAACATGGGTTGATGTCCTTCTGGAGACAGGTCAAGAATGGAAAGTCGGCGATGTCCTAAAGCAATACCTGCATTTTCATCCACCCAGTTTCCCCCATCATCGGGACCGCGATGGAGAAGCCGAAAAGACATTTTTTCGACAATTTCTTGTAAGCGATCGGGACTTGTTGTGGCCGATGAATCCCAAAATCCAGTAATTCCGCACATTATTTGTTCTTGATTTTGGGAATAGGGTCGAGTTTAATCATAACGAACTGAACGGCAATCTAAGATATATATTGATCTAATTTACGCATCATCTGACCAAAGATATCCTTTTTCTCCTGTTCCGCTACCTACCCATACTAGCGACCATCTCCGATATCTTTGACATTCTCTCCACCTCGACAAACTAAGTGAATCCCTATTACTCTACGAGACATTGTTTGAATTTCTCCTTAGTATAAATTTCGGCTTTACTGATTGACTATAGAATTCAATTACAACAAAGTCAACAGATAGGTTTAAGTTCACCTAGTTATTTCTATATCTTCAGCATAACTATACACTTCAATGTTTAGTTTTCGACCAACTTCTAATGCTCTAGGATGTACCATTGGCGAAATAATAATTTTTCGATTGGCAGTTTGATGATGGCGTTCTTGATAAAACCTAACTTTTTTCTCAAACGTATAGATATCCGCTTTACTGATCGATGATTTTATTTCGCAGATAATCAACAAGCTATTTTTGATAATTAAATCTAATTCAATTTGTTCTGGTCTGCCAAAAACTTCTCCTGTTTCATCGTATTCTGTTAAGTTAATCACTTCAACCCCAAAAGACTCTTGTAAAATTCCTTGGAGTGCTTTGCGAAAAGATTCTTCCGAACGAAATCCCCATCTCGCACCTAAAGCACCTATTGTGCTATCGTGCTTGCGATTAAGCGTTCTAACTTCTTCTAAAAGTGCTTGGAAGTTCCGGTTTTGTTCGTCCCACTTGCGATTTTGTTCATCCCATTTTTGACGCTGTGTTTCGCGATCGCGCTGCAATTCTGCCAAAATGCGATCGAAGCGATTTTCGGTTTCTTGTTTGCCTGCATATAAATTTTCAATAGTTCGCAATACAAAATCTCGTACCTCTCGATCTTCTTGTATGATTTTCGGTAATTCTTGTCGAATCAATGCTTTAATTTCTTGTTCTTCCATAACTTCCCACCTCACACATTTTTACATTGTACAAGTTTTCAGTGAGAAATTACCAAATTTTTGCTAGCTTTAAAACAAACCCCGATAGAATAGGATCGCCTTTAACTGTTGTAGGAGATTCCAAACATTCTACTTCAACTTGCGGACGATAGATATAAACTCGGCGATTTTTGCGATCGATTAACCATCCCAAAGATGCTCCATTTTCAATATATTCTTGCATCTTATCTTGTAACGGTTTGAGATTATCGCTAGGAGATCGCAATTCAACGACAAAATCAGGACATAATGGCGCAAATTTTCGTCGTTTCTCCAAGGGAATTGCCTGCCATTTCTCTAATTTTACCCAAGCCGCATCCGGCGATCGGTTTGCACCATTTGGAAGCGTAAAACTCGTAGAAGAATCAAAATCAATCCCTGTACCATCTTCGTCTGACCAATTACCCAATTGTTGCGTCAGTTTTGCATTATGGTGTCCAGTTTCGCTTCCTACTGGAGACATAACCAGCAATTCTCCTTCAATATTTCGTTCGATACGATAATTACGGTTAATTTGACAGAATTGAAAAAACTGCTCGTCTGTCATTTCAAAAGCAGGGCGAGTTTGGAGAATTAATGGAGTATTGTCGAGACTAAGCATTGTTTTGAGGTAATGGGAGTCAAGAAGAGCGATCGCTTACCCAATTCATTAATCATACTAGCATTTTCAGTGACTCAGGCTAATTTTTGATACAAATTTTCGTATTGTTGTACGGCCATTTCTAAAGAAAAAGATTTCTCAATCTTTTCTCGAGCAAGTTTTCCCCAATTCATTCTCTCTTGGTCTCCAATATCGATTAATTCTCTCCATGCTTGTGCTAATGCTTCTGAATTTTTTGGCGGAACAATTTTTCCGGTATCGCCTACTAAACTAGCGCAATCTCCCACATCAGTAACAACACAAGGAATACCACAGGACATTGCTTCAGCAATAACATTAGGTAATGCTTCTGTAAAAGATGATGATGTGGCAATATCTAAAGCGGCCATAATATTAGGGATATTATCTCGCTGGCCTAAAAGATGAACTTTGTCGGTTAAGTTTAATTCTTCAATGAGTTGAGTTAAGGTTTTATTTTTGCGATCGCATCCCTGACCGCAAAGAAGAAAATGAGGATCGCGATTGCTTTTACTTTCTAACAATAATGCGGCAGCTTGTAAGAAGTTTGGATGATCTTTTTGGGAGTGAAAACGCGCAATTTTACCAATTAGTAAGCTATCTTCTGATAATCCTAATTCTTCTCGTGTGCTTTTTCGTGCATGAGCAGAAGGAATAAAAAGAGCGGTATCAATACCATTAGGAATAACAAGACTATGTTTGCGACTATAACCCACATCTAAATGTTGTGAATAACTGGTTTGAGAAACAAAAATAGTTTGCTTAACAAAGTGTGATAATAAACTAGAAGTCAAGGCGATCGCTGTTGTTCTTTTCTTCTCATATTCGAGAGAATATAAAGAATTATGAATGCACCAAATACAAGGTTTATGATAAAATAAAGTGGCTAAGAATGCCGCTAAATTAGCATGATACATCCAACCCTGAATAATATCGGGTTGAATTTGACGAACGAGTTTTAAAAGTATCGCGATCGTGTTAAAAGAAGGTGCTTTAGGATTTAAATTGAGAGTATGCACGGGAATATCAAGATCGGCAATGCGATCGCCTAATGACCCTCGATCCATAAGAGAAATTACAGTACATTGGAAGCGATCGCGATCGCAGCGAGAGAGAAGTCGATACAACATCATTTCTGCTCCTCCCGTATCTAAATCAGTAATGATATGGAGAATTTTCATGATTAATTATACGATCGCCTCTCTAAATATATTTTGAGTTTGTTCTGCTAATCTTGCAACGCTAAAACTTTCTAGAATTCGTTTTCTTGCGGGATTATCGTCACTAAATCTCTTTGATTCTGGCATTTTATCAAGATAAGATAACCATCCCCGAACCAGTTCTTCGGGTTGTTGTTTGGGAACGACAAACCCTGTATTACTCACTAACCAACTAGAGTCTCCGACATCTGTAACCACGCAGGAAACTCCACAAGACATTGCTTCTGCGATCGCATTCGAAAATCCTTCACTCAGAGAGCAAGAAGTCACGATATCCAACGCATTATAAACTGCTGGCATATCATTCCGCATCCCCGTCCAAATCACATTTTCTGTTATGCCTAATTCTTCTACACATACTTTTAATTTTTGTGCATAGCTTTTCTCTCCACTCCCGACACAAACAAAACAGATATTTTTCTGGCGATCGAGTAATAATCGAGCCGCTTGGAAGAATGTAAAATGATCTTTAATCGGATCGAGTCTGCCTACTAAACCAATTAAAACAATGTTATCTTCAACATTCCATTCTAAACGAATCCGAACTCTCGCTTCAAGATCGGGATAAAATGAATTTATATCAATTCCATTGGGGATAACCGTCATTTTTTCCCGAGGAAAACCATGCTGAAGATGATAATCTCTCCCAGTTTGAGAATTGACGAGAATGCGATCGGCAAAGTGCGAGACAAGACATTCCAACTGAAAATTAAGCCGTGCAAACCAATCGTATTTACTCAAATCTAAATTAGAAGCACGAACTCCCCAAAAAATGCGGGTTTTAGGAAGAAAAATCTTGAGCCATAAAGCAATTAAATTAGAGGTACTGAGATAACCATGTAAAATATCAGGTTGAAATTGTCGGAGATGGTGAAGTAATTGAGCCAAGAAACCAAAAATATCCCAGCGATCGCGTTTTTGCAAGCAAATAGTTTTGACTGGACTATCGTGTAATTCTTGTTCTAATGTACCACCACCATAAAAATAAAAAATTGCAATTTCAAACAGCGTTTTATCCATTCCTTTAACTAGAGTCACTAATTGACGTTCTGCTCCTCCATATTCAAGAGAACGAATGAGAAAAGCAACTCTAATTCTTGATTTTTTCGGCATTTTCTTCAAGGAGTTCGCGAATCATTTCATCCCAGATTCCCATAATTCTCTCGACACTAAAGCGATCGAGAACATCGGGTGCATTTTGAGCAAAGCGTTTCCTTTTTGTCTCATTTTCCATTAAATCAGCCATTGCATCGCTCAGAGCCTGTAAATCATTAAAAGGAACTAAAATTCCATCAACTCCATCGCGAATAATTGCTCTCGGACCGCTCGGACAATCTACGCTAATTACAGGCAAACCGCACGACATTCCTTCTAATAAAGCATTAGGAAATCCTTCGTAATAAGAAGATAAAACTAAAAAATCCGCATGAGCCATGATTCTCGTCGGTTCTGGAATTCTCCCCGGTAAATAAACTTGTTCTTCTAACTTCAATTCTTTGATTTGTGCTTCTAATTCAGAGCGTAATTCCCCTTCTCCAAAAATCGTTAATTGCCAGTCGGGAAAGCGATCGGCAACTCGAGCAAAAGCTGAAATTAAAAAATCAAAGCGTTTAACCTTAGCAAAACGACCGAGAGCGACAATATTTTTATCTTTTTGATAGTATTCCGGTTTATTGGGTAATGGGGATTTTGGCGGTAAAATTGGATTGGGAAGAGCAACAGGATGACTAAACGGCCATTGCTTTTTTGCCCAATCTCGCGTTTCTTCGGTTAACATTACTATCCGAGTTGAAAATGGATAGGTCAAATTTCGCCACATTTTCCACCATAATGATAGAGGATGCTGTCTCGGATCGGTATGCTCGGCAATAATAATCGGAATTCTATTGAAAAACAAAGCTCGGATGACTAAAGCATTGGTAACATCCATAAAACTAATCACAATATCGGGACGAGTTTCTAATAGCCGAGTTCGCAAAACGGAAACCATTTTCCAGCGTCTTTCCCAACGCATTTTCATCCCTTTGAAACTGCGAGTTCTAATAATTTCTCGATACCATCGTTCTTCACTAAATGCTAATGGTTCGGGATAAATTCGAGGAATATAGGAAGGAAGGGTGTAAGCATCGGGAATTGCCGGCCATAAGGTCATTAACGTGACTTCATAACCGCGATCGTGTAAATTAGTCACCAGATCGACCATACAACGTTCTGCACCACCTCCTGCTAAAGAACTAATAACACAAGTAATTCTAATTTTTTCAGTCATAAATCTCTAATTATCTCTCGATTTAAGAAAGGTTTTAAATATTGTTTTTTTGATGGTTCGGTAGCGAGTCCAATCATCCAAGCGATCTTTCAAATGTTCTACACCAATATCAAAACATTCTTGAATAAAAGCCTGTTTGCGATCGCGATCCAAACTAACTCGTAGTAATGGCGATCGCCAACATCTCCAAGCCAACCAAAACCCTAGTTGCTTAGCGGGTTCGCAAATAATAAACCAGCGATCGCCGAGATATTTAGTAAAGTTTGGCTCTGCATAAACGCAAGTTTTTCGATTGGCTTTTCTAAGTTTATGAAACCATCTTTCAGTTTTGCCGATAAACTCTTCTGTATATTCAATTTGCCATTGCCACAAGCGCCGATGGAGTTCTAATTCCTCCATAGTAAATGATACATCGAGATCGTCAAATAAAATAGACCAAACGCGATAAGCACTTTCAATACGTAATTCTTCTTTATATGCTTGTCCCATTTGTTGGGGATGAAGTCGATACAATAATAAAACTTCTGGAATATTTGCTAAAGCAAAAAATTTAGAAGCTGTGACCCATAAAGCATAATCTTCACCATATTGATAAGAAGAATCATACTCTAAAGCGTGCTTTTGTAAAAGCGCTTTATTGAGAAAAATAGAAGGATGAGCTAATCCCATACCCAATAATAACCAACAGCGAATTGTTGCATCATCGGGAGGATAGGAATTAATATAACTGCTAGATTCACCAATAGTTTTCACCCGAGTGCCACAGACTCCAATTTCTGGATGCGCTTCCATAAAAGAAACTTGCTTTGCAAAACGTTCTGGTAGACTAATATCATCTGCATCCATTCTAGCAATATATTTGCCTTTAGCAAGCTGTATTCCTCGATTTAATGCAGTCGGTAGTCCTTGTTTTTCTTGGTGATATAAGCAAATACGATCGTCTAATTTTTCATATTTTTTTAAAATATCATTACTTTGATCTGTTGAGCCGTCATTGATAATAATAAATTCAAAATCGTGAAAGGTTTGACTAAGAATACTTTCAATAGATTCTGCCAAATAAGTTGGGCTATTGTGAACTGACATCACAACACTCACCAATGGAGCTTGATTTAACTTTTTGTTCATTGTTTATTGTTCATTGAAACAACTTCAGCCCAAATTTCACCCCAGTTAATTTGTAAATACTTAATTTGTAAACTTGCCGCTCTTAATTCTTCCTCAAAACTTTCACAAGTATATTCAGTGTAATGAGTAATATCGCTAAAATAAAACAGTCCTAATTCTTGACGCAAAGGAACGAGCCAATGACGATCGATCGCCGGGACTCTAATTAATATTCGTTCGGGGTTAATATTAGCTTGAATTTCTTGTAAAAATTGAACGCGATGTTCGATATGTTCGAGAACATTAGAAAGAACAATGACATTAAAAGATTGATTGAAATGATAGCTTAAAACATCTCCTTCGATAAAAGTTAAATTAGGATGAGGAAAACGTTCTTTCGCAAATTGAATTGATTCAGAATTGATATCAATTCCTGTAACAATTGCGCCAGATGTTTGGGCAATATCGTCAGCTAAAGCACCATTACCACAGCCAATATCTAGAACGCGATCGCCTTTTTGAATGCGATCTGTAAAAAAATCGTGATATTTTGTTAAGCGATGCTTGACATGAACGCCATTGTCATATTCTATAGCAGCGCGATCGATACGATTGGTGAGATTATCGTCAATTTCTAAAAGCGATCTCAGTGCCATTTTAGGATCTTGCCGAGAAATTTTATCTAAGAGCAAATTAAATCCTACATTCAATAAATCCCGATCGCTATCTTTTAAGTCCTCTTCTTTCTCAATTCGATTGAACCATAAATAAAAGCCTAAAAGCAATGAATCCCGATCTTGTGGCGTTAAACCTTCTCGCTGTGAAACTTTTTCCAGCCAAAGCGTAATAATGAGTTGAAAAAAGCGATCGGGAATCAGTGTAATAATTCTGCTTATGACTTGTCTAAATTGTTGCTTTATATTTACCATTTTTCAACTCAATAATTTCTCAAAAACCTCTCGATGTCGTTGCAACCAAGGACGCAAATCAAAATTTTCTACGGCTCTCGTTCTGGCAGCTTCGCTATATTGTTGGTAGCGATCGCTAACCTGTAGAATAGCATCCGCCAGATCGTGAGGATTCGGGGGTAAATCTCGTTCCCAATTTAACTCTGTTGGAATCCCAATACCGGCTTCTTCTCCTACTAATTCTGGAACTCCACCACTCTGAGAGTACACGATAGGAAGCCCGCAAGCCATTGCTTCAACAACTAAACCGGGGCAAGGATCGTTATATTTGGGATGGAGGAGAATATGAGCATTTTGAAAGAGTTCTGGAGCCTCATCTTGAGAATATTTTCCCAGAAAAGTGACGCGATCGCTAATTCCCAAGGTCTCAACTAAGTTTTTTGCAATCTGATGAGTTTCGGTTTCATCAGGAAGCCAACCCAAACGACCTGTCACCCATAAATATATATCATCGCGATCGCGAGCTAAAATCGCTAAAGTTTGCAAAGCAGTTTCTAAACGATAATATTGATACTGACTCCCTCCAAGAAGTAAGATAAGATTGTCGCGATTGGGGTTAGAAGTTGCTGGAGTAAACTGAGTTGTATCGACACAATTGTAGAGAATTTCCCAGTTATTTTTTCTCTCTCCTAAAAAGCGATCGCTGCTCAATTTACAAAACTTACTTTGATAAAATACATAGTCCGCCCCGTGAAGCATTTTAGCAAAAGGTTCGTTGGTTTTTTCCCAGTCTTTCCCATGCCAAGCAGGATAAGCAACCCCATTTTGATTCCAAAGAAATTTGACCCCTTTACGACGTGCTAACCAGAGTAATTGTTCTGAGTCTTGCGGTCTAGCACTGCTTACCATATAAAGAATATTAAAACAGCGCGGTGAATTGGAAAAATCTTCCTGCATTCGCTGAAATTTAACGATTCCTCCCCAAGCCACTTCTCCTAAACGGGGAATATAGTCATGACCATAAAACACGCTAATTTTAGGAAAGCGAGGACTTCCTCCCCAAAAGATTTTTAACCATCTTGCAAGTTTTGGTTTATTTTGCTGAATATACTGTTTTTGTTCGAGCCCCCAATACCATATTTTTAAAGGAATGTAAGCAATAATAACTTTAATTCTACGCAGTGGATTCATTATTTAAAAAATAGTTTTTCTTGCTTAAAACTCTACAAAACCGCGCATAAATTCTCGCCATAACGGAATTTGAGCATCATAAGAATTAGCCTTAGCTGTGTGTAAACCAGCCTCAATAATGCGATCGCGATCGCTCTTATGAGTCAAAGCATATTCTGCCCAATATGCCAAGCCCTCCACATCTTCAACATCCACCATCCAGCCATTTTTTCCATGCTGTATCAAGTCCATTGCTTGGCCGACTCTGGTTGTAACGAGAGGAACACCACTCGCCATTGATTCTAAAACAGCTTTTGGTCCTCCTTCCTGACGCGAAGCAATGATATAGAGATCTAAGGCTTGGAATAGTTCGCTAACTTCAGGATAATGGCTGAGGTAACGATGACAATAAGGAACTTTTAACCGTTCTAACCCTGTTTTAACATATCCTCGGGCGGGACCGGAAAGCAATACAAAAAGTTCGGGAATTTTAGATTTAAGACGCTCAATTGTTTTGAGAAAAACGTCGGGACCTTTAATAAGTTTGGGTTCGAGTCCTTCTTCCCAGCCTACCCCATCTTTCTGAAATGAACCCACAACAACCGCCGATTCAGGAATATCATATTTTTGTCGTGCCTGTTGGCGAGATTCAGAAGTTGGGGGAGGAAAAAAAGATAAATTGATCCCAATAGGAATTAAAAATACTTTTTCTGGTGCAATTCCTGAATCTAAGATAATATTGTGCATTTCGCTATGGGAAACTTGGAGACGATGAATTTGAGAATGAAACCGACATAGGTTTTGATAGCAATTGTCAAATTCAGGTGCATCTGATGTTCCGGGACGACCGTGAAAATAGGCAAATCCCGAACGATGCGATCGCTCTAGCCAACTGTTTTGTAAAAGAGTGAAATGACTACAATAAAAGATAGCTTGATTTTGAGCATAAGATAAAAATTTATCTTGTAGAAGGTGAATGCCGAGTTCCTGAGAAATTCGGTTCAATTCTCGTTTTTCCCAATCCAGAACCCACGATGCTGAGTCGCTGGAGATAAATAGACGAGAATGAGGTTTCCATCGCTCAATTGATGAGTAAGTTGCATTTTCAAGCGTATTATTGATTTTCTGCTGAATTCGTAAATAAAGAGATTGTAACACCGGTGAATTTAAGCTGATCTTTATAAATTGTAACAACTTCGTAAGATTTTATGATTATTTCTTACTATTTTGATTAAATCCCATTACTGCTAAATAAGACTCGGCAACTTCTGTTAAAGTCGGAAGGTTAATTTGACTCTGCTTCTCTTCATATTTTGTCACTAAGTGATTGAGCAAATCGGGAATTTCCTCGCGATCGCTAAATCCAAATCCGGCTTGACCAACAATTTCAGGATGTCCCCCACTCTTCAGATAAAGAGCGGGTAAGCCGCAAGATAATGCTTCTATCAAACTATTAGAACAAGGATCGTTTTGACTGGCACTAATATAAATATCGTGCTGGCGTAGTAATTCGGCCAATTGTTGGGAGTTAGCAGGAGGAATAAGGCGAATGCGATCGAATTGAATAGGAGAACGTCCGATAAAGGTGTAATCAAATTTCTGCCAATCGAGATATTTATCTAACCATTGATAGATTGCAAAACCTTTATTTTGATTATCCGACCAGCTACTCGATATTAAACGAATTTTGCGATCGCGATCGAAAGGCTTGCGTCCGCGATCGTGAAAAATTTGCGGATCGGCAGCATTCATAATCACATGAGGCTCTTTAAAATTTAATCCCAACTCAAGATGCTTGTTTAAACTATATTGAGATTGAAATATTGTTGCGTCTGCTAGTTCTTGGTTAATTTGCCAAATACGATCGTCTGTTCCATCGTCCCATCCTCGATAAGTTTGGATCGGGCCATCAACACGATGAATCATTTTACATGGAGATTTTTGAGCTTCTTTGAGTTGCTCGAAATCAAAATTAAACGAATTATAAAGGCAAGCTCGCGTAGTCCTAGAAATTGTATTATTTTCCAATCGAAAGCCATGATTTTCTAGTTCTCTCCATAAAGCTCGCATAAATTGATGTCCTCCTCCAGTAGGAGGAGGAACGAATTCATGAAAGAAGGAAATATCCGCTTGTCTCAATGGATCGCTCAAATGAGTTAGAGCTAATTTGCATAAATTATTAGTAGATAATAGTTTTGACTTGAGAATGAGAAGATAATGTTTTAGCATCTTGGTTGATATTTTCTAGCTCAACTATTTTGCCTCTCCCACAGGATAAATAGGATTGAGTTCCGATTTTTCATAACTAATGTAAGGAGTTGAGCGAGCAGTTTTAATTCCAGTTAAAACTGCTCTTTGATGACACAAGGATTTAGAATAAATATCCTGAATCTGCACTTCTTCAAAACCCACCATTTCCAACCAGCTTTTGATGGCTAGTCTGGAAGGCAGATGGGTAACAGTTGGAATATTTCTGTAAAAATTCGGATAATAAAGTTCTACAACATTTAAGTTCTCTAATTTGCGATCGCGAGTTGTTGCACTCTCGATAATGACTTTCCCTTCTAAATTCAGCAAATTATAAATTCTTTTGAGAATCCTGATTTGTTCGACGTTATGATATAGAACTCCACTACACAAAATCAGATCGAATGAACCCATTGACTCAATCTCTTGGGGAGAAAAGTATAAAATATTGCCTTCAATATAACGAGTTTTGCAAGCAATATTGGGAAGCCACGTTTTGACTAAAGGTGTCTTTTCTGCTAAATCAATCAGAACTAGCTCTGAGGGATTGAATCGATCTAATATCAAAGAATCCAAGCCATGTTTGGGGCCAATTTCTAAAATTCTTTTTCCTTGTAAATTCTCTAAAAATCCAGTTGCCCTTAAAGCCGATAGAACAACTCGCTCCCCTGACATTTCTGTTAATCTTCTTGGATCGTAAATTGAATACCAAAACCTTGCGAGTTTTGCTGACAGGTTTTTGAAAATTTCCTTCAAGGATTGACCTCCTTTTGATCGATTGAATTTATTGGATTTTTTGGGCAATCGCGAGGATCATGTGACCGACAAAGCGGGTGGGAATCACTCGATATAAAATTGGTGTAATGAATCGCTCGAGCCATGTACCAGATTGAATGGGAAGATCGCAAATTAACATTCTTTTTACGCCTTGTTCGCGGCCAATGGGTTGAATGTCTAAAACTTTAAATCTTTCTAGGGCTAGCTCCCTCTCTAATTCTGGGATTGTAAGTCGCCACTGGTAAAAGCGTCTTGCTCCAGTATATCCTTGTTCGGGACTGTAAGTTTCATCCCAATGAGATAATGCTCTAGAATCTCGTAAAATATGTCTCCAATTGTGATAAGGAACGCTAATAAATAAGAAACCATCGGGTTTAAGAATTCGGTAGGCTTCTCGAATACAATCTCCTAAGCCATTTTCAAAATGCTCGAAAGTTCCCCAAGAAAAGTAAGCATCAAAGGTTTCATTTTCAAAGTTAGTTTGACGAATATCTCCATGAAAAAACTGGCGATCGCGAAATAATTCTTGCAAGCGAGTAATGGTACTTTGACTAATATCCAAGCCGACGACTTCAAAACCGCGATCGCCGAGAAAAATCGTCCACTCTCCCAAACCGCATCCTCCATCCAAAATCTTACTTCTTGGCGGTAATTTTTGCAGCCAAGGATTAATGATTTGATATTCTTCTCGTATGGCAATGGTATGGGCATCGGGTAATTGCGTTACGTTATCCCAACGTTGAGACCAAAATTGTTCTACCCATTCTTCTTCATTAGCCGCGATCTGTTGTTCTGAAATAATACTGTAATCTTTTTTCATCTTTACCTCTTTTAATATTTTGATTGAATTAAAACTTTTTCACGGCAACAATACCAAAACCTGTTGTAAATGATGATAAAAATGAATTGGATTGAATGGCAGAAATTTTCTCTTGTTGGAAACTCCATTTCATAAAACGAGAAAAAATAATTTGCATGAGCTTGGAAAAACGTCGAGGAAAACCCAAGTTGTAAAAATACTGTTTGGCAAAATCTGCTATTACTGAATAAAATAAGCCTTGTTTTTCAATTATAAGATTTTGAAATCCAGATTTTTGTAATAGAGAACTCCAATAAAAATCGGTGTAACGTCCAAAGTCTTGCGGATCTCCGTGAATGCGAAACAAAAACGGCACGCAAATTAAAACCATTCCATCTTTTTTCAGAACTCTGAAAATTTCTGCGATCGCTTGCTTGGGATTTTCAACGTGTTCTAACAGTTCAGAACAAATAACAACATTAAAAGACTCGTCATCAAAAGGAAGATTTTCCGCATCGGCAATAACATCAGGCTGAGTTTCTGGATTCAGATTGACGTAAACGACTTTTAAGTTATATTTTTCGACATCAAATTGACCTCGCTTACGAATTTTTTTGCCGCCCAAATCTAAGACTAAAGTACCTGAAGGTAAATTAGGGACGTGGCGAGAATAAAATTCATCTACATAATAGCGACGTATTGAGTAAGCAAGATCGTCAAATTTTGGGTCGAGGACATCAAAACTTAAACGATGAGATGGATTAAACTCCATAAAAACTAATTTATTGATTTCATCCTAATACTATCAATATTAAAAGCAATTGTCTAGCATTTTCTACATTTTATGCTGAGGCAATCGCCTTCTAATTAGGAGTTGTAAATTTCCATCGATTTCCCGAAAAGATAGCCACAAAAAAACCCGTAAAAGCCAACAAAGCTGAACGCAAACACCCACGATCCCGATGCCAATATGTTTCCATGTGTATTGTACAAACCTTTAATATCCAACGAGTCAATATTTTTTTCAGGGATTGACGATCGGATACATTATTCTCTTCCATACCACCGCGATAAAGCTCCGATATCCACGGACTATCACAATAGGTTTCCGATAAGAAACCAAAACAATCGCGATCGCGACAAATAGATTGCCATTTCCCGCAAGTCGCCCGCAAACTCAAATTTCCAAAGCCAACCGTCAAATGCCACGGATCCCAAAAAATCTCGAAATCTCCGATCGCTTCTAAAGATTGGCGAGTCGTTGCTAAAAACGAGCCGCGAACCACATCATGGGTAAAATTTCGCTTGGGTGGTTTCCAGTAAGAATGGGCGTAACATTGAGGGTGCGTATCTGCCCAATTCATAGGAGGCATTACTCTGCCATTGCCAATCACAGAATATTTTTCCAAAAGTTGTAAGCAAGCTGCAACAAAACCAATATCTTTAATCTCTAAATCATCGTGCATGAAAAAGATATAGTCAAAATCTCGCCATTTTCCCCACTCGAGAAACTGCTGGTAACATCCCCAGTCATAACCAAAATTAGGCTGAATTAAAACATTTTCGTGCTTGACATACTCATAAAGCCATGCCGGAATTTGCTCGGCTTTTTGATGCGAAACGACAAATAGAGTTGCACCTTCAATGAGGGTTAATTTTTGGTAAGTTTCGCGATCGCCATAATGCCAACCTGTTATACAAAATGCAATCTTTTCCATTAATTTAGTTTACAGTTCGATCTGCTGTTAATTGTTTGGGAAGAATGACACTTAAACCGTGAGGAGTATCTAAAATCATTCTGATATGGTGTTTGCTCTCACCGCGATCTAATTCATTGCTCATCACGTCCGAGATCCCAAAAACTTCTGCTAAAACATGACGTTCCCAATGGCCTGTCAGACTGGTAATCCCTAAGTAGTCTTCCTTTGCAAGCTGCATTTGTGGGTTGCAAAGACCTCGACTACAATCGTGAATCACTAATATCCAATCTGAATTAGTGAGAACAGCTTGCAAGACATTTTTAAGTAAATAGTATGGGTGAGCATCTAAATAAATAATGCCAGATTTATAGCAATCAAAAATATCTTTTTTTACAGTTTCTGTTATATCTTTAAGGATTAAATTTGCTTCATCTGGAGAGAAATATTGAACAAGATTAACAATGTCAAAACAGGTTACTGAGACATCAAGAGCGAGCTTTTGGGAGAGGTCAATAATACGTCTAGTGGAACGACCGTGCTGTGTTCCGATCTCAATGAAATTACAGGGGCGAAAATGAGAGGCTAGGGTATAAATAACAAAGGCTTCTTCTGTTGAGAGGGTTTTGCGTTCTCCTAGCACTTCTGCATAATTTTTCTGTTTGGAGAATGCTTCATACTCCGACCACATTTTTTGCAGCGTTAACAATTCGATATTGAGTAAGTCTTTTAGACTGGCTAACAATTTATCGATATCTGTCGCAGTCGGAATGTAGGGTTGATAGCTTATTTCTGGGGTTGAATTTTCGACTTTTCGTTTGAAGATACCCATTGCGTCTAACTTTTCGATCGCTTTATTGAGTATACGCATTAGCTAAACCTCTTCTGAAGAAATTTGACAAGGATTTGAGGATTTTCGAGAGATGCACGCAACAGATAAAAGTAAGACAAAATGGGAGAACTCTCTGCACGGGCAATGTTAGCACAATATAGATGAACAGAACTCATAGTTTCTCGTTTTAACGATCGAATCTGAGGAGGCAAATCCGATCGCGCAAAAAATTCTGCGTACATTACAGGAATCTCATCGAGCCATTCTTTCCGTCGAGAGGTTGATTTTGCCTCGGGGTGATGGCGAAACTGCGCTAATGTTTCTGGGAAATATTTTATTTTGCAGCCAAACCTCAACCTGAGAAAAAATTCGCGATCGAGGACGACTTGCCACCTCGGATCTAGCTTTCCCACTCGAGCGATCGCGGATTTTCGCCACAAACTACCAGGTTGTGGAATTGGCATTTTTAAAGTTCGCAATATTTCCACAAAGGACGACTCTGCACCCTTCCGTAAACCTTTCACTTTACTAAAGCCATCAATAACTTCAACGTCTCCATACAAGAATTCTAAGTCGGGCTGAGTGTGGAAAATTTGTAGGGAATAATTCAGGGATTCTCTGTTCAGACAATCATCTGAATTCAACCAACCCAAAATTTCTCCCGTTGCTAAATCCAAGCCTTGATTAATCGCATCTGCTTGACCGCGATCGCTTTGACTATGCCAATAAGCTAACCAAGGTTCGTAGCGTTTAATAATCTCCACACTATCATCGGTAGACCCCCCATCGATAACAATATATTCCAGATGAGGATAGCCTTGGAGCAGTACCGATCGCAGGGTTTCTTCGAGGAATTGGCCTTGATTGTAGGAGGGCGTTACGATACTGACAAGGGGATAGTCCGAACGATCGATAGGTGAAAGGGAAAGCGATCGCCAATCCTCTGTCCAAGGCCAGCCAGATTTTCCTTCTACGGAAGGTAAATCGTCAACAGTTAGTCGCTTGTTCATAAACTTAGAAATCTAGCTTTTCCATTAGATTTTTAACGTGGGGAAAATTGGCCAATTACAGCGATCGCGGATGAAAATAAGCGATAATTTTAGAAAATGTTTGGGGGAGTGGATGGCCATTTTCAGTTTTTCTAGCAACCAATCTAAAGGTAAAACCAGAGGCATTAACCAAAAGGGATAATGAAATAAACGAATGTAGGTTTCTCGGGCAATCGCGAGGTCTCGATGAACCCTCCTTAACTGAATCAGAGTATTTTTAGCTAGGTCGATATCTCCTGTTTGTTCTGCTGCTTGTGCTAAGTACAACAAAACACGCCAATGATTACAACCCAGTGCGATCGCATCGGAAAATTCAGAGACCGCTTTTTCGTATTGGCCGAGTTGTTGACAAATCAAGCCAGACCACAATTTTAGATTGGCATCATTTGGGTAATAAAAGGAATAATTAGAGACTCCATTGCGAAGTAAGGGGGAAGAGAAAGCGATCTGGCGATCGCTCTCCAACAATACTTCAGTATTCTCAGAGTTCAGACTAATTTGAAATTGTGATGCCGTATTTCCAAGAGACTCGACAAAGCATTCTGCACCCGAAAGAGCCTTGATTTCTCCGGTTAAATCTTCAACAGTAATGGGTTGCTCAAGCAAGCTGGACTCTGCTGCCCTTCCCCAAAGGCGTTGTCGTTTGGGTTGTTGCATCATTTTTTCGTAAATGGGGTGAAGTTGTTGAATCGCATTTTCAGCCCCAAAATGTTGCTGAGCATATTCTCTCGCATTTTTCCCCAGTCTCGCCCTTTCTTCTGGATGGTGATAGAGATATTCAATAGCTTCTTTATACTCCTGTGAATTATTCACAACGAGTCCTGTTTGATTATGAATGACCAGACGTTTAACCCCTCCATAGGGAAAGACGACCGGAGGAATACCACAATACATTACGTCTTGTAAAACTAATTCCGAGGCCGCATAGGTTTCTTCACAGAGGGGATAGCCAAAAACATCTAAGATTTCGATAATAGATTTAGGGTCTTCCACATAATCAATAAACTCAAATTTGCTCTCTAGCCCCAGTTGGGTCACTTGCTGCTGTAATTCATTTTGAGCGCGTCCTCTCCCCACCGTAATGATTTTGATATTGGGAAGATCGATACTGGCACTCATGCGAATATAATTCGGGTGCATCTTGACAAAACCAACCGTCCCCATATAACCAATATTGAAGGTATTGTGGGGTTTGGGTTTTATATCGATACAGCGATCGAAATCTGTTCCTCCAAAGACCATTCCTGTTTTAGCTTGTTTGACATCAGGAGAAAGACTTGCAAAAATTGGATTCTCCTCAGTATAAGGACTACAGCCTAATATCTTATCTGAATATTCTACTAAGTCTTGAGTAATGACTTGTGGCGGGTTATGAGCAGCCACCCAAATCCAGACTAGCAAACGCATGGGTGGGAGAGGCGATCGTAGAAATTCATAAATATGGGGGTTATTCCAAAAATGAACCTGAACAATATCTGCTCTTTGAATTTCATCTAATATCTCCTCTCGACTCGGAGCATCAATCAAAGACAAACTAGAGTCTTGAATGAGATCAAGAATTCCCATTTGAGCCGGTAATAAGGAAATAACATGATGTTGATAATTTCCAGAGCAAGCAGAAGCAGAGTATTTAGCAGTTGCTATTAAAGAGCGAGCAGCACCTCCCCGAGTCAAAGATTGAATAATGTGTAGAATTCTGAGCATAGTAGAGAGAAGAGTCAGAAATAGTAAATTTTCGATCTCTATTTACTTGCCTCAATAAATAAAGAATCTGGTTTGCGAACTCGACCATCGAGCATCACATCAAGATAATACTGTTGAAAATCTGCAATTCGAGATTCTGAAGCATTACAGACTTTAACATCTTGAAAGCCAACTTTTTTGAGGAGAACTTCTAGAGAATAGCGATCGTACATCCATTGATGAATTTCTCCACTTTGACGAAATTCACCAATTTGTTGAGGAGTTAGTGCAATATCAGATAGAGGTTTTTTATCTCTGGAGCGCAATTTGTTAATCATTATCTCACCATCAACACCTAATCTTGTTAGAACAAATTCCTCATTGGGAATGGGGTTTTGAGCAAGATAAGCAGCCATTTCTCCTCCAGAATTGTTTCGCACAACTTGATCGTACATCTCTAACATTATCCATTCATAGTTAGCAGCCCATTCTGTAGAACCTTTGCTGGCTTCTTCTAAAGACTTTAAGTACAAACGAGCGATTTGTTCGAGATCTGGGACAACAATTCTAATGATACCATTCGGTTTTAAAACCCGATAACATTCTTGTAAAAAGGTTTTGACTTCAGATTTTGGTAAATGTTCGAGCAAATGAGAGTGATAGACAACTTGAAAAGATTTATCAGGAAAAGGTCTCAGTACAGGACAAAACTTGCAAAAAGGCATGGGAAGAGGGTTTGATAAAAAT
>NZ_JCAMRX010000073.1:0-25445 GCF_059821285.1 Spirulina sp. LEGE 11439 | reverse complement strand
AATTTGAGAATGGGCGGTACTGGGCTCGAACCAGTGACATCCTGCTTGTAAGGCAGGCGCTCTACCAACTGAGCTAACCGCCCGTCACCGTGTATAGTCGAGTATAACACATTATTTTCCAAAAACGCAAATGCCTTCCGGTCGAACCCACGATCGCATTACCCTCTGGTGTCTTCCTTGGCTGGTCGTCCTGACCTTCCTACTGACTCGTAGTGGGGAGTTAACCTTATTAGCGGCGGCAGGGTTTCTCTTTAGCGGCTTAATGTTCGGCCCCGATCTCGATATTTACTCCATTCAATTCAAACGTTGGGGATGGCTGCGTTGGATTTGGATTCCTTATCAAAAAGCCTTAAGTCATCGCTCTCGGCTCTCTCACGGCTTATTGATCGGAACCGTATTGCGACTCTTATATCTATTTGTTTTCATCAGCACGATCGCTATTTTTGTCGTAGCGATCGCACAACTCGCTTGGGGATTTAGTTGGAATTGGCAAGAATTTTGGCAATTCTGCCTCCAGTTTTTGCAACAATATTCTGGAGAAGCGATCTCGCTCTTTCTCGGTCTAGAATTGGGAGCGATGAGTCATGCGATTGCCGACTTCATGGGTTCGACTTACAAAAAATTCAAACGCAATGGTTTCAAAACAGTCCTTCCCAAAAGAAACCCAAAGAAAAAACGACGCACCTCAAGAAAGAAAAGATAGCGATCGCTCGACCTCGATCCGTCCCCTCTGAACGGCTTTGAGCAATCGATCTACGATTCTGCGCTCCTCCTCCGTCAAAGATTCATCCATCACCGCCGCCATCAAACCATAGCGATCGGCGATAGTCAAAATACCGGTTTCTGTTGTTGAGGCATAAATTTCTGAAATTGCACCGGGAATCAGTTGCAATTGAATCGACATGGCTTCGAGCAACATTTTTTTTGGTTTGATTGTGTTTTCCTCTTATCCTGTTTATCCCGTATTTTTACGGAATGCGATGCGATCGATTGCTGCAAAACAAGTGAATTCGATCGGTATAAATTTTGATAACGATCGCGTTGAAAAGCGATCGCGATCGATTTTAAGTATAAGTTGGGTTTTGCAACCGATAAAAGAAAAACAATTTACGAGTTTAGCGGGAATAGTATACTGATGAAAATGCTGACTTTTCCGGAGATTTTCCCTAATACTCTCTCTCAATACATCAATTCCCGAGTTTTAAATTGGTTTTAAATTTGTCAACTAACGCTTCAGATATGGACTTTCAAGTTATAGAAAATAAAGAGCGATTGGATCGTTGGCTGGCACGTCAATTTCCCGATATCACGCGATCGCGTTGGCAAAAATCCATTGAAGGTGGGGAAGTTTCTCTCAATGGAGAAACCTGTACGAGTAAAAAAACTTTAGTCCATTATGGCGATCGCATCAGTTTGCATCTCAAAGCTCCCGAACCCTCATTAACCCTCAAACCCGAAGCCATTCCCCTCGATATCCTCTATGAAGATCGAACGATTATTATTATTAATAAAGTGGCAGGAATGGTCGTTCATCCGGCTCCCGGTCACGATCGCGGCACCTTAGTCAATGCCCTTTTACATCACTGTCAAGACTTGGCTGGAATTGGAGGTATAGAGCGTCCGGGGATCGTGCATCGTTTGGATAAAGATACGACAGGGGCGATCGTTGTCGCAAAAACCGATTTTGCCCTGCAACACCTGCAACAACAAATTCAAACAAAAACCGCCCGTCGGGAATATCTGGGTATTGTTTGCGGCGTACCCAAAAGCGAAGCCGGTGTCATTGATGCCCCCATCGGTCGTAATCTTCGCGATCGCAAAAAAATGGGCATTATTCCCCTCGATCGCGGCGGGCGGTCTGCCCTCACTCACTGGCAAATACTCGAACGCTTGGGCAACTATACCCTCATGCAGTTTCGCTTAGACACCGGACGCACGCACCAAATCCGCGTTCATAGCGCCTATTGCGGTCATCCTCTCGTAGGCGACGCAGCCTATGGCTCCAAGCGCTCCCTCGGGGTGAACTTATCCGGTCAAGCTCTGCACGCCCATCGCTTGTGCTTGCAACATCCCCTTTCTGGAGAACCCATCGAGGCGATCGCCCCCCCACCTTCAGACTTTATGAAATTACTCGATATTCTTCGCAAGCGGAATCAATAAAAAATAGCTTACAGAGGAAAAGAAAAAGACTCAAAAATTTTGGGGAAGCCACTAATCGACAGAATAACCTCGGCGATCGCCAACAATTATTTTGCCAATTCACAACTTCCCCAATGATGACTTGCTCATACCAAGTCAGTAGGAGACAATAAATCGCTTTTACACTTGAACGGGTTCGCGAGTAGAAGTCGGACCGATCGGACCGTCAAACTTGCGATAGGGAACAGAGCTCATATTGACATTGGCAGTAGAAATTCGAGCCGGTGTAACACCTTTGGCATTATTGAGGCCGCGAGCGAGATTCATATAAAGAGCAGGATCGCCAGCTTTGGGCTGTTTGTCTTGGGGAACATAGCGCCGAACTGTAGTTTGCCAAACCACTTGCGGGAAGCCCAAAATCGAACGATAGTAGGCATCATAGCGAGGAGATTGAATATTAAAAGGAGTCTCTCCCGCGTCCCGTCCAGCTAGCACGCGCCGACGTTGATAGGGAACCGTATCATCGCCAAAACTTTCGAGGTATTCATCGCTGTCGAGTAATTCATCGACGAAACCCTGAACTCCTTTCGTAGCTACAACAACAGCCCAAGCAAGTTTTTCCCGCTCGCTGTAAACATCTCGTCCTAAAACCCTCCGAACGGTTTGTTCGACAAAGCGATAGTTGCTGTTCAGGTCATAGAAACTTCGCCGATAGGTATCGGAAACTAACAATCCTCGGATGAATTCCCGGACTGTAGTCTGACCGTAACGAAGTTGAGATTCTAAAAAAGGTTCGCGATCGCTTTTAAAAGCATGGAAAAAAATCTGACGATAACCCGCTTCGATCAGATCGTCCATATCTCCTGGAGATAGCACGTTTTCTGATGAGAAAATTTTGGGTCGATCGTCACCTGCTGCGTCATAACCCGTAACTCGCTCGTTTTGGGTTTTTGGAGCATAATCAAGTAGAGGAATAGCCAAGTTAAAACCTCCGTAATCTTATCGAATTTTTACAAAGCTTAACCCCAATCATAAAGGAGTTGGGGTCTTTCGTTCTCATAATCTTATCAATTCTTACCAAATTATTTGGCGCAATAGCAATGGTTTCAGAGATTGAAGGCAATGGGAACTCAATGCACTAAATTATTGTTAAATCTACTAAATTTAACAATAAGCAAACATATCTTTACTTTTCTTTACAAAAGAGAGCAGTAATGAGCAACAGAGGAAAAACAATGATTGATAACCCATTCCCCATCACGTTTCTGACATGGTTGAAGCATTAACGATCGGGGAGAGATAAGCGACTGCAGCCCCTAAAGCGAAACCAATGCAATTGCGAAATAAAGGCAACCAATCCGAAGTCCGAGTTACCACCGGACCGATACCAAAGGCAAGAAATAAGATTCCCCACAAGGGCGAGAAAATTAAAGCCCACTGCCACGCAAAAATTTGACCTTCTTTACGAGGAATCGCCGCAAATCCGCAAATGAGGCCGCCGAGTACGGAGGTAATGAGGGTGAGAATCCATTGTTCTCTGGGCAATCCGGGGACAACATTACAACCCCCGTTGGTTAAACAGGTGGCAACAGTTTCCATAGCGCTGACAATCGAATTATTTTCGCCATTGTCGCGAACGTAGTAGAGATTGCCGAATCGCGTTTGCAATTCAATCCAAAAAGTTCGCGGCATGAATTTGTAAACATCATTGCCAACACTAAAGGCTAGTAGATTTCCACCTCGGGAGTCGGCGACGAGGAGGACGCTGCGATCGTCGAGTCCCCAATAGTTTTTTACCGCACGACCGGGAGAGCGATCGTTTTGGGTGAGAACGCGGAGTTTCCATCCGGTCTCGCTTTCAAACTGTTCTAAGCGGTCAATTAAAGAGTCTTCTTGAACGTCGGGTAGGAGGTTGGCCAGATCGACGATGGGGGTTTGAATATTAGGCAGGAGTTCGGGATTATTAACTGCCCTTGCATCTGGGGATGCGAACCAAACGGACAAGGCAGCCAGACAAGCTACTAAAGAGATAAATAGGCGTTTGCTAAAGATTTTTTGCATTGGCAAGGTTAATTGCGCTTGTTATTGTTACCGAATTATAAGAAATATTCTCTACTCTTTACAATTTTTAATCAAGTTTTTCAGAAATGAAGGCCAATAATGGCTCGGTTGGGGGTGTAGGGTATGGGGAGATGAGAGATAAGGAGGAAGAACGTGGGAGGCTGCAAAAATTTAGGGTATGGATTGGGGGTGGCGATCGCAATGGTAGGCGCGAGTATGGTAATTTCTCCCGCTCGGGCAGAATCTTTATTTTTAGCGTATCCTCCAAAGGAACACCAAACCACAGCAGAGCAAATCTTTTTGATTGGGACTGCTGCACCGCAAGGGAATGTATCAATTAACGGGCAAGACATTCAACGCAGTCCGGCCGGACATTTTGCCCCGAGTTTTCCGTTGCGGTTGGGAGTCAATCATTTTGTTTTGCGCTACGGGAATGAGGAAATTCGCACGAGGGTGATTCGGAACAGCGATCGCCCGGTCATTCCTGCTGGCACAAATTTTGCCGAAAATTCCCTTACTCCCGCACGGGATATTGCCAGATTACCCGGGGAGCCAATTTGTTTGGGAGCGATCGCCGCCCCTCGGGCTCGGATTGTCGTGCGGGTGGGCAATCGCGAAATTCCGCTCTCTCCTCAAGCCTCCATTTCGCAACTGCCTCCGAATTCTGCCGTTCTTACGGCTCAGAATCAACCCCGATCGATTGGAGTGACGCGATATCAGGGTTGTATAAGTAGCGATCGCCCCGGAAACTTAGGCAAACCTGAATTTACCATTAGTCTCAACGGCCAAACTCATTCTCAAGAAGGAGGGGGAGCGATCGCGATTCTGTCGCCACAAGCATTAGATGTTGTCGAAGTCACGGCGACTTCTGGAGTCGCTCGCACGGGACCTAGCACGAATTATTCTCGTTTAACACCCCTGCCGAGAGGAACGCGAGGAAGTGTCATTGGCAGAGAAGGAGAATGGTTGCGCTTGGATTATGGTGGGTGGATTAAAGAGAACGAAACTCGCCTCATTCCGGGGGCTGTGTTCCCTCAATCCAAAATTCGCAGTATTAGTTCTCAACAAGGACGCGGAGCCACAGAGATCGTCTTTCCTCTCGAAGTTCCCGTTCCTGTTTCTGTCAAACAAGGTGAAGGAACATTTACCCTCACGCTTTATAACACCACCGCTCAAACCGATACGATTTGGGTGAACGACGATCCTTTAATTAAACGGTTGGACTGGCAGCAAGTTACGCCCACGCAATTAGAGTATCAATTTACTCTCAAAACTCAGCAGCAGTGGGGTTTCGATCTGCGCTATGAAGGAACGAGTTTAATTTTAACCTTGCGCCATCCTCCGAAGATTTCAGCAGAATCTTTACAGGGGATGCGAATCCTTCTCGATCCCGGTCATGGCGGCTCTGAATTGGGGGCGAGAGGACCCAATGGCTATCCGGAAAAAGCGGTGAATTTGTTGGTTTCCCAACGGTTAAAAGCAGAATTAGAAAAACGAGGGGCTACCGTTTACATGACGCGGGAAAGCGATGTTGATTTGGGATTGCGAGAACGAATGGAGGCGATCGCCAACCTCAAACCCGATCTTGCTTTTTCCGTGCATTACAACGCCTTGCCCGATAGTGGCGATGCCATGAATACGGCTGGCGTGGGGATGTTTTGGTATCATCCTCAAGCTCACGATCTGGCGGTATTTCTCCATCATTATTTAGTCGAAACTTTGGATCGTCCTTCCTATGGCGTATTTTGGAACAATTTAGCCTTGACTCGTCCCCATGTTGCCCCCACAATTTTACTGGAATTGGGATTTATGATTAACCCGAGAGAATTTGAATGGATCGTCAATGACAACGAACAACAAAAATTAGCCAGTGCGATCGCCGATGGCATCACCGCATGGTTGCAAAAAATAACCCCCTAAAAAATTAGCCCAATCCTCGAGGATTGGGCTAATTACGCAATTCACAGTTCCCATTTACCAGTTCTCACTGTTCGCTGTTCACTGTTCACTGTTTACTGATTTAAGCGTCGCTTTCAACGTGCATGAAGAAGAGTCCCATGACAACTCCAGCCGCAACAGCCATCAGAGGAACAAATGCGATCGGCAAAAACGAAGCCGCATAACTACCTGTAACCATGTCAAATTCTCCTTATTTAAGCAATTTAATGTGTTTCTAACTATCTGTTCAACAGATAAGAGCGAGAATTGGCAGGATGTTTAGCCAATTTTATGTAAACTAGCCAACAGACCAGATATTACCCGCAACCTCTTGTAAAGGAGCAAGGTGAGGAGTTAAGCAGAGGAAGTATGCGAAAAATGCACCACCGCAGCCGCCGAGTAAGAAACCGCTCGCAAAATCGCTCCATCCTTCTTTTGTGCCTAAATCTTCAGGAGGATTTGGAGTAGTTACCGTGGCAATGGGTTTGCCCGAGCCAACGCCACCATAGATAGAAAGGGCAACAGTGAGAATCATAACCATCCCAATAGTTGCCATTACCCCAGCAAGGGTCGCGAGTTCCGTATTCCGCAAGGGGCCGAGCAATGCAAACGGTCCATAGAGAAAATAACCGTGAGCCATACCAATTTCTAAGCCCCGACGGTTAGCCGACAATCCTTGACGGTAAGCAGGCAAGCTATTAATAAAGGCTTTTGAAAAACTGGAAGAATTCAAGGGAGTAGCGAGATTGCCAACTTGGGGATCGCCGCCATCCGTAATCGCATCATATGTCATAAAAAAGTATCTCCTCTCAATTGAGCAGCCAATTAAGCGTTAAAAAACTTAAGGTTAGTCTATTTTTATCAGACTAGGGCAACTTCAATACCAAATTTCTTCATGGTGTTAAAAAAAGTTCATGTTTTTTTTTGAAGTCTCTAATGCTCTTTCTGTCCCCCTCCCCCTCTAAAATTGTGAAGGAATGATAACAATAAATTATATTTTCGGACCAATGAACTCATTACTGGCAAGGTTCTCCCAAGGACAATTGACCCCGAACCGTTTCCTTTTGGGATTATTAACGATATTACTCGCATTTGCGATCGCCATAACGCCAGCCAAGGCAATGACCATTTACGAGCTTCCCAATATTAGTGCCGAGCAAGCCCCTCGGGCGATCGATGTGGCAAAAGTTCTCAGTCCCCTTAATGAAGGAACTCTCAATAATGCTCTGAAAGATTTAAACGTCAAAACGGGTCAGGAAGTTTGGTTGGTGGCAGTGCGAATTGGATATGGGGATACTGTAGAGAAGTTTACCGATGCTTTATTCGATCGCTGGTTCCCCAGTCCTGAAGATGGTCGCGATCGCGTGCTGTTGGTCTTGGATACCCTCACCAATAATGGTGCGATTCACGTCGGCGAAGGCGTACAAGACCTGTTACCCGAGGATATCGCTCAAAGCGTTGCCACAGAAACCCTGATTGCACCCGTGCGATCGGGCGGAAAATACAATCAAGCCTTTTTAGATGCGACCGATCGCCTTGCTTTGGTGCTGGCAGGACAACCGGATCCCGGACCGCCTGCGATCGTAGAAGCTAACATTGAAAGCACGTTTACCGATGCAGAAGAAACTGACGATCGCAATGCCACAGTTTGGGTGATTGGGTTTTTGGTTGTGGCAACCATTGTTCCGATGGTGACGTACTATGCTTACGTTGGATTTCCGGGACAGTAGTTATTCAGTCACCAGTCACCAGTCACCAATTCAACTTTTTCCTTGAATTGGTATACCCTTAGAGCGATCGCAAGATCGCTCAATTTTTTTTGTTCTTTAATAATAGTTTGGTGGCCTCTCCTGCGGGTACGGGTTTCGACCAATAATAACCCTGTCCGAATTCACAATTTAAAGTGCGTAACGTCTCCATATCTGCCTTTGTTTCTACACCTTCGGCGATAATTTCCATTCCCAATGTATGACCGAGGGCAATAATCATGCGAACGATTTCACAATCTTCGCGGCTTTCTGCCATTTTCTGTACAAAAGATTTATCAACTTTAAGAGTATCGACCGGAAAGCGACGAAGTTGGCTCAGGGAGGAGTACCCGGTACCAAAATCATCCATACTGAGCTTACAGCCGAGGGATTTGAGCCGCAACATCAGATCGATCGCTTCTTCGACATTCCCCATGACCATACTTTCAGTAATTTCCAGTTTGAGAGTATGCTCTCGAATACCCGCCTCTTTAACAACTTGCGCCAACATCTCGATTAAGTCCGGTTGCTCGAATTGGCGACCGGAAAGATTCACACTTAAAAGTAAAGCACGTTTGGGAAATTGTTCTTGCCAGTGACGAGCTTGGCGACAGGCTTCTTGGAGAATCCATTGCCCCAAGGGAATAATTAGCCCGGTTTCTTCGGCGAGGGGAATGAACATAAACGGCGAAATAAAGCCTTTGTCGGGATGCTGCCAGCGTATCAAGGCTTCAAAGCCAACAATTCTCTCTGTCTTGAGTTCGATAATCGGTTGATAATAGAGGATGAATTCTTCCTCGGCGATCCCCTGCCGCAATTCATTTTCAAGGGCGAATTGCGCCACGGCTTCTTCAAACATCCCCGTAGCAAAGACGGAATGAGTTTTGCCGAGGGCTTTGGCGCGAAACATGGCTGTATTCGCATCCCGGAGCAAGTTTTCTGGGGTGTGGAGATGCCGTTCTTGGGTGGTGGCAATACCAATGTTCACTTTAGTAATGATTTTCTGTCCGTCTAATAATAATGGTTGTTCCAAGATATCTTGCAAGCGATCGGCTAAAGCCGTGAGGGAGTCGGTATCGCAGTTGAGGACGGTGGCAAATTCACCTTCACCGACTCGAGCGAGTTTGGCGGTGCGAGGCAGATTGCTTTGCAACCGTTTGACGAGGGTTAAGAGAAAGCGATCGCCGATGGCATCTCCCCAATTTTCATGAATGAGGTGCAGGCGATCGCATTGTACGAATAAAACCCCAAGGGTTGAGTCAAGACCGCGACGATGAATTTGGGTCAAGGATTGCTTGAGATGACTCACTAAAGACTCTCGATTGAATAAACCCGTGAAGGGATCTCGGGTGGTGGTGTAGAGCAAGCGATGGGCGATCGCGAGACCACCGGCAACGATAAAGGCTAATACGGGTTCCATAATGGGAATCCAAATGAGATGGGTTAAGAGCAGCCAACCCATTCCCGCGATCGCGGCAATCCCCAAAATTCCCGCCAAACTAAAAGAGATCGGATGCTGCAACCGCCAGACAATGATTCCGCCAACCACCGCCCAACCCCAAAGCCAAAGGAGTTCCCCCCATTGCGGCCAAAAGGCAAAGGGTCGGTTTTGTCCTGTCGCAATTTCTAAGATTTGGCGGGTCATTTGTGCGTGAATAGTAACCCCTGACATTTGAATGGCATTGTTTTCGCGAGCGCCACTATATGGGGTTAAGATCAAATCTTTTAAGCTGGGGGCGATCGTGCCAATGAGAACGATTTTATCTCGCACGGATTCGGGATCGATGTTCCCCTCAAGTAATTGCTGAAGCCCTATGGATTCGATGATATTATTGCGGGCGCGATAGTTCATTAAGATTTGATATCCTCGCGTATCCGCAGTTTGATAACCGCCAGAGTTGCTCTCGAGGGGAAGAAGTTCCTTGTCTCCAAGAAATAAGGCGCGATCGCTATAACGAAAAGAAATCCCCTCTGGGCGACTGTAAGCCAAAGCGACTCGCAAGGCAAAAGAATAGTAATATTGCTCTCTACCGGCAACGAAGAGAAGATTGCGGCGCAGGATGCCATCGCGATCGAGGGTAAAGTCATTAAAACCAACTCGCTCTTCTTCAACATTGGGAGGTGGGGGAATATCGCTCACGATTTCTGTAATAGCGATGAGATTTTTGGCTTGCAGTGCTCGGGCGAGTGCTTTCTCTCCCGGTGGGTTGGGAATATCTCGATAGAGATCGAGGCCGATCGTTCTGGGTTGATAAGATTGAAGTTTCTCGATCGCTCGAGCGAGAATTTCGTCTGATAATGGCCAGCCGTAGCGTTGCAAGTCCTTTTCTGTAATGGCGATCGCCAATAAGCGCGGATCGGGGGGGACATCAACTCGCAATTGGATAAAGCGATCGAAAACCGCCAAATCTAAGTTTTCCAGAATGCCAACTTGTTGAAGCCCCCAGAATAGTCCCGTTACGACAGTGCTTGACGCAACAATAGACAAACTGGAGACCCAGAAAATACGAGAGAGCGATCGCAGGTGTTGAATGGCTTTCAAAAGATAATACGAAGATTCAGTTTAAAATTAACTTGGTTATTTTATTCTGACGCTTGCAATTCTGGCATTTGAATTTCCAGAAGCATTTCGAGAATGGCTTCGTTTTTGTTGAATTCCAGTGCGTATAATAGTTGCCGCCATTGTTCGAGGACGCGATCGCTATTGGGATGAGTCCGACGCAGTTCGATTGAGGTTGCGATCGCATCATTCCAGAGTCCATTTTCTTGATAAGATTGTATCCGATCGAGATGCTCCTCTAAGGTGGATTCACCTTCTAAAAAGTTGTCAGAGGAAACTTGTCGCAATGTTCCTCCCACCCCACTAGGTTCTGCGATGAGACTATCAAAATTACACCATACTACAAAATCCCAATCATAATCTTGACCGATCTTGAGGATATTTTTAGGCAGGCGAATACCGACTAAAAATCCTTGAGATTGACCGATCTCAAGAGTGGCTTCATAAACAATATTTCCGTCCTCATCTGTTAAGAAAAACTCAGCAGGATAGAGCTTATTGAGTGTCGGGACAGCAACATAGATCGAGGGACGATCGCTAGCTGTCACGCCTATATTATTAGAAGGATTCAAAACAACGAGATTTCTGTTCCCTTCTTGACAAAGCCCCGAGCTTCTCGTTCCTCCTCCAACGCGCCCATCGGGAAAATCGCCACGATCTTCATTTTTTAACCCATTATTTAATCCATTGTTTGCCCTAGCGAGAGTAGGTAGGATGGCAAAAGTAGAAAGGGAGTAGAATGCAATCCCCAAAGACAGCACCGCATTTTTTAAAATTGTCTTACGCATGGTTCGGTCTTCTCGAATACTGTAATTCCATTCTAAACAATAAATAAGTTGCTTTGAAACCCGGAAAAGTTCCTCAAAACGTTACGATAAGTGTTCTATTTTTGAGTAACATCGCGTATTTCAGTCTCACGATCGCTTTCTACAAAAAACATCCGTTCGATTACGGATGCCAATGACCAAACGATATTGTATTTTTAGTGGCTACGATCGCTTTTGATAAGGAATGTAAATGATTAACTCTAGCAACAAAATTTTGCAATTTAAATGGGAAAAAATCGCTTCTGCGTGCAAGTTGACAGAGCAAGATAGCGTTCGTCGCTAGGAAAGAACTCCGCCGATGCGTTACTACACGCTCATTAAAGGATTGCTACTTCTAAGCCAACCTGTCGGGTTCTTTGCGCCAACTTTGCGACCCGCCCCTTGCCCGAGGGCAAAGGTACTGTTCCTCTCGTACTGTGTATGTAGGCTCAGTCTGTTGGGACACGCAAAGCGATTTTTTCGGGATGGGAAAAATATTGGAGTATCAGAAAGCCGCCTCCTTAATTGAATTGAGATGTGTTGCGCGATCGCATGACCCTTTTTATGTTACAATAAAACTACAAGATTGTCAAGAGAAATTCAACCTTGATTGAGGTCAAAATTCTTGCCTCTCTCATCCTTTCAGAATTCCTTCATTTCAGCCCGATCGAGAATCGGTTAAGATCGGCAAGATGGACGTTGGTAATTAAATTCTAATGACAGCAACACTGACAAAGCCCAAATACGAAATTAAAGATATTGCACTTGCCGCCAAAGGCAAACAGCGCATTGAATGGGCGGGACGAGAAATGCCCGTCTTGCGTCAAATTCAGGAACGATTTGCAACGGAAAAACCGTTCGCAGGAATTCGTTTAGTGGCTTGTTGTCACATTACGACAGAAACTGCCCATCTCGCGATCGCCCTCAAAAATGGTGGGGCGGATGCGTTACTGATTGCCAGTAACCCGCTCTCGACCCAAGATGATGTTGCAGCTTGTTTGGTTGCCGATTACGATATTCCCGTATTTGCCATTAAAGGCGAAGATAATGAAACCTATCATCGCCACGTCCAGACAGCCCTCGACCATCGCCCTAATATCATCATTGATGATGGTAGCGATGTTACCGCCAGTATTATTAAAGAACGTCAAGACCAACTCCCGGATCTGATCGGGACAACGGAAGAAACCACCACCGGGATCGTCCGTCTTTTAGCCATGTTCAAAGATGGGGTACTGTCCTTCCCCGCCATGAATGTGAATGATGCCGATACTAAGCATTTCTTTGATAATCGTTACGGTACCGGACAATCTACTCTCGATGGCATCATTCGCGCTACCAATATTCTCCTTGCGGGCAAAAATATTGTTGTTGTCGGCTATGGTTGGTGCGGTAAAGGTGCGGCAATGCGGGCGAAAGGAATGGGAGCGAATGTTATTGTGACGGAAGTCGATCCCACCCGTGCCATTGAAGCCGTAATGGATGGTTTCCGCGTGATGCCAATGGCAGAAGCCGCCCCGCAAGCCGATCTGTTTATTACTGTTACCGGGAACAAACACGTTATCCGTGCCGAACATTTCGATGCGATGAAAGACGGCGCGATCGTTTGTAATTCCGGTCACTTCGATATTGAAATCGATCTGAAATCTTTGGGGGCAAAAGCAACGGAGGTTAAAGATGTGCGCCCGTTTACCCAACAATACAAAATGCCTAATGGTAAATCTGTTGTTGTCTTGGGTGAAGGTCGCTTGATCAACTTAGCGGCGGCGGAAGGACACCCCAGTGCCGTTATGGATATGAGTTTTGCTAACCAAGCTCTCGCTTGCGAATACTTGGTGAAAAATAAGGGTAAATTAGAACCCGGATTGCATTCTATTCCCGAAGAAATTGACAAGGAAATTGCGAGCTTGAAACTGAAGGCTATGGGCATTGCGATCGATACTTTGACTCTCGAACAAGTCGAGTATATGAATTCTTGGACGATGGGAACCTAAGAACAATGAGCAATGAACAATGAGCAATGGGGGGAAGAACCCGATCGCTTTTGTTTGATTGTGATTCATCTTTATTTTGATGGCGATCGCATCTCGCGATCGCTGACTCATCTAGTTTCACGATGGGAAAAGGGCGTTTACTCTGTGAGATTTCTATGCCGAAAGACCCTCGACGGGCGAAGCAATTACAAACTTTGGTACAAAAATTGGGATTGTCCGCAAAAGCTCCTGTCGATTACGATTTATTGGATATAGCGCTGACTCATTCCAGTTACGATCGCCAGCGCAATTACGAACAGTTAGAGTTTATCGGCGATGAGGTGGTTCGCTTGGCGGCTTCAGAGGTTTTACTGGAACAATATCCTCATGCTTCTGTGGGGGAATTCTCAGCAATTCGTTCGGTTTTGGTGAGCGATCGCCTTTTGGCCGAATTCGCTGAAGTTTATGGGATCGAGCGCTATCTCCTTGTCTCCTCGAGTGCGGCTGGGAATGTTAGTGGTCGCCAATCTCGTTTAGCTGATGCTTTTGAAGCGATTCTCGGGGCGTTATATTTAAGTACCCGTACCATGAAACTCGTGCGACCTTGGCTGGATGTTCTCCTCAAAGCTAAAGCGATCGAAGTGCGCCAAGATCCGGCATTCTATAATTACAAAGATGCGCTGCAAGAATGGACTCAAGGTAATTATAAAATTTTGCCAGAATATCGAGTCCGAGAGATGAATCAAAAGCAAAATAACCAAGAACGATTTACGGCTGAAGTCTGGCTCGAAAATCGACGCTTGGGACAGGGGACGGGACGTTCTAAAAAAGCGGCAGAACAAGCCGCCGCAAAAGAGGCTTTTTTGGCAGTTAACCGCAATGGGAGTAATTAATTAATGAGTTTAGGCATTGTTATTTTAGGGGTGGGGAGATGGGGCAAACATTTAGTACGTAATTTTGCCAGTCACCCTCAAGGGCGTTTGCTGGCTATTGTCGATCCCCATGAAGAACATTTAGCAGTTTGTCGAGAAAAGTTCGCTCTTGAAGAAAGCACGATTTTAGCCTCAAGTTGGGACTCGGTGCGATCGCATCCCGGGATCGATGCGGTTGCGATTGCGACTCCCGCTTCAACTCACTATTCTCTCATTCGCGATGCCTTACAATTGGGCTATCACGTTTTTGTGGAAAAACCTTTGACTCTCGAACCGACAGAATGCCTTGAATTGTGCCAATTGGCTGAAGAGAAACACTTACAATTATTTGTCGATCATACTTATTTATTTAATCCGGCAGTTGCTGGAGGAAAGCAGGCGATCGCCGACGGTGCGATCGGGAATTTACGCTACGGTTATGCTGCCCGCACTCATTTAGCTCCCGTCCGTCAAGATGTTGATGCGCTTTGGGATCTCGCCATTCACGATATTGGCATTTTTAATTATTGGCTGGGACAAACCCCGACGGAAGTTCGCGCAATGGGCAATGTTTGGTTGCAACCGGACGGAAAAATGGAATTTCCGACGGGCAATAGTCAATTGCCCCTTGCCGATTTAGTTTGGGTTATATTAACCTATCCTTGCGGGTTTCAAGCGCAGATTCATTTATGCTGGTGCAACCCCGACAAACAACGCCGACTGTGCGCCGTAGGCGATCGCGGAACTCTCATTTTTGATGAGATGCAAAAAGATTCTCCCCTCACTTTGCAGCGAGGAACATTTGAGAAACAAGGCACTTATTTTGCCCCCGTTGAGATAGCAACAGAAACTCTTCCTCTCGATACTTACGAACCTCTGCGTCGAGTTTGCGATCGCTTTATTGAAAGCATTCAAACCCAAACACCCTCACCCATTTCTTCGGGTTGGACGGGTTTAGAATTAGTCAAAATTCTCAGCGCTTTAACGCGATCGCTTCAACAAGAAGGACAGAGTATATCCATGCAAAACTTATAAAGGAACACGAGAGTTCAGTACCCAGAAACTGACTCAAGATCGCTGTTATGATGCTTTTCTTCTTTGTACAATTCTTTGCCTTTTTCTTTTCTCTTCTTGTTCTCAATCATTGGATAAATCAGCTAATTCTCAAGCGTTCAGGCTTTGAGGCTTCCTTTTTGCCTGTCTTCGCGTGGGGATGGTGTATTTATTTTCTGATTTATATCGTTAGTCGTTGGCTGGCTTTACCCGTTGAACCCATCCGAACTATATTTTCGGGGATGACTTTTACCATTGCGATCGCAGGAGTAATTAGCTGGTTCTTACAACCGCATCGATCGTTTTGGAGACAACGCCGGCAAGATTTACCCCTCGATCTGTGGACGATCGGGTTTTTATTTTGTTTCCTTGCTGCGATGATTTATATCGGTCCTTATTTGGAACATCCATCTGATTCTGTAGACTATTTTTATCGCATTCAAGCATGGGAAAAAGCTCGTTTTATGAATTATGGTGGTGCTAATCGCTATGTAACTTTTGCCACCTTTTACGAACATTGGCTTTTGCAACCATCGGCATTGAGTTATGGGGAAAGATTGGGATTAACATTTGTTTCAGCAATTACCCAAGGGATGCTATTGTGGGAAATTATTCGTATTGCTAGATTAATAACCCATAATATTCCCATCAGTTTATTAGCGGGTTTAATGTCTTTAGGTTATTTTGGCTATGATGCCATTAGTTTCTATCGTTACGGTGTCTTTTCCGGTCCGATGCTGGCTTATATTATTTATCTAGAAGCCTTAGTTTTAATTATTGCTCTCTTTTTAAAAGAACAATGGCGTTATTTATTATTTCTTCCTCCTCTACTTTGGTTCTCGTGGGATAATCACGAACAATCTACTCTATTTCAAGTCACTGCGATCGCGGCAATATCAACCAACCTCATTCTCTTTCGCTATCGCAGCTTAAAGCCAAAATTTAGACGGGTTTTAATAGTCGCGATCGCTTTAATCTTATTGGTGACAATCTTATTTTGTTTTCTGCGAGATCCTTTAGTTAAAAACTTAGATTTAGAGTATCAAGATTTATATATTTTTAATATTGCTACTCTTTTTGGCTGGAAAATGTATGTGATTCGCTATACCCCTTTAAGCCATGCGATCGGGATTATTGGTTGGTTGACAATATTAGCATCGTCACTATTTTTACTGTTTGGCAAACCTGTCAGAAAACTCGATATGATGGCTGGTTTAACCCTCTTTCCTTTTATTGTTTTCTGCAATCCTCTGGTAATTGAAGCCTTGCGGCGAGTGATGGCAGCCGAACAATTTCATCGCCTACTCTATGGCTGTTTATTCTGGATGTTGCCTGTTTTTTTACTACATTATTTCTCATCTCTATTACAACGATCGCTCTCTCAACTTAGCTTATTCAAAAATATATTTCCTAATGAATTAAACCTCGCTTATTTTATCATATTTTTGTTATTGTTTGCTTCATTATTTCCTCGCGATCCGATTTACGGAAAAATGATTCACAGTTGGTTAAAAGTTCCCAAAACTTTAGATGGTTCGGATTTACAAACTACAATTCGATATTTGCGAGAGAATGCAGAAAAACAGTGTATCGATCCATATCCTGATGGAAATTCTTATCCGATTCGCCGTTATATTTTCAGCGATCCTTATGTTAATACTTATTTAGCAGGAACGGGATATTTTTATACAAATACCCATCGCTGGGATGACTCGAAAGGTTATGAAACCTCTCCATTAGGAATTACGACCCAATTAGAAACCAATCCGAGCTATTCACAATTTATTCAGTTATTACAAGAGAGAAAAGTTTGTTATATTATTATCTATTTACCAGAAAAACATATTACAAGTTGGTTAGGCAAAGCGAGCGGTCATTGGTACGATACTTATGCTCATACTCAGCGTCATTATTCTTCCACATTTTTACAATGGGTGCGAGAATCTCCTCAAAATTTTCAGTTGGTTTTTGAGGAAGAAGCAATACAGGTATTTCAAATAATCTCCCAATAGGATGCGATCGCACGAATTAAGATTAAAATAAAAATATTAGCATAGGGAAGATTTTTAAGTGGAACAGGAGAAAAACAACTCGATCACTATTTTCTTGAACCGGTAGAACAAACCTTGTAAAGTAAAAAAGTTAACCTCTAAAGTAATTATCCCGAGGGCGCAACATGGCAGAAACAACCAAACCCGCAGCGAAGAAAAAAGCTAAACCTCCTGCTCTAGAAGATAAACCCTTTACCGAGTTTATGGAGCAGCACTTCACGCCAAGATTACAAGAAGCATTAACTCAAGCTGGCCTTGGCGATATGCAAATTTCCTTTACTAAACAACCTATCTCTCTTGCCGGATTTGACTCCAAGGAAGAATGCTGGCAAATTGAAGGAAAATGGCAGCAAGGAAAGCGCCAGTTTAATCTTTATTATTTTGAGGAAGATATTAAAGGACAAAAAGGATTTTCCGCCGCAACTCACGGTGTAAAACCCAGTACTCTTGAATCATTTATGATTGATGAGCGGAAAATAACGCTGGATTTAATGGTTTTATATACCTTGCAGCGTATTAATGGTGAAAAATGGCTGGGACGAAATTGAATCAGTTATCAGTTATCAGTCACCAGTCACCAGTCACCAGTTAAGAGCAATTTAGCAAGAGACTTGAACTCAATAATTCTGCGGGTCACTGGTAAAGCAAGGATAAATCTAAGGCGATCGCTCGAGTCTGATTCACCTCCGTGTTTCTCGATCGCGATCGCCGTTCTATAATTCAATAAAATCGTAAACGACTGTTCCTTTAATGGGGTCATTATCGATATGAGCGTACCCTTTTTTCACCATTCCTTTCAGTGTCTCCTCAACTTCGGGAAAATCAGCCCCAGTATCTAAGACAGCTTGGGTAACGCTAATTTGTCCTCCGCGATCGCGAGCAGCTTTTAGAACCTGTAGCATCAGATTTTCCTTGGGAGCCTTGGGTGTTTTAACCTCACTGGCTACTACAGAAGGATATTGACCGGGAGTGTTATAAGGGGAAAAACCCTGTTCGATCAGTAACTTGGCTTCGTATTCGTCTACCATATTCGAGACAAAAAAGAGATCGATAAATTGTCCGATTCCAAAAATGCCCCAAGTGCAGAGCCAGAGAATTCCCGTGCCATATTTTTTATTGTAGAGGCGGTGAAGGCCGGCCAAACCAAAAAAACAGCCTACCATCAATACATAAGAAGTTAAAACACGCTCGATATGCTTGCTATCCATAACCTCAACAGCACGCCATAAACTACCTTTCATTCTAGCGAAATGTTTTTCCATCGGCTGAAAATACCTGATTATTTTAATGGGAACTCTACGTTTAAAAAGCACTACAAGCGATCGCCCGAGTATTCCCCAAATCGCAAAGAATGTTACGCAACGTTACAAAACTGTTGCAACTCTTAATATTGTAAGACATGAACGCTTTCCATGACATTGTAAACTGGAGAGCAAATTAAAAATGGAAGTCTTCCGATTCCTGTAACTTCGGATGGCGATCGCCATTCATATAAAACCGCTAAAAGAAAATTATGGTCAGTACCACTGAAAAACCTACATTTTCCGAGATTCGTCCCGGAATCAAAGTACCTGCTAAAGAAACTATCTTAACTCCTCGGTTCTATACTACCGACTTTGACGCAATGGCGAAGATGGACATCTCCGTCAACGAGGACGAACTTTGTGCCATTCTCGAAGAGTTCCGCGCCGACTATAATAAAACCCACTTCGTCCGCGATGAAGAATTCGAGCAATCTTGGGATAGCATTACCGGAGACAAGCGACGCTTATTTGTTGAATTTTTAGAACGTTCTTGCACCGCAGAATTTTCCGGGTTCTTACTTTACAAAGAATTAGGACGGCGTTTAAAAGGAAAAAGTCCAGTTTTAGCAGAATGCTTTAATCTCATGTCGCGAGATGAAGCGCGTCATGCCGGCTTCTTAAACAAAGCCTTAAGTGATTTTCACTTGTCTCTCGATTTGGGATTTCTGACGAAAAGCCGTAAATATACCTTCTTCAAGCCTAAGTTTATTTTCTACGCCACTTATCTCTCTGAAAAAATTGGTTATTGGCGTTATATCACGATTTACCGTCACTTAGAACAGCATCCCGAAGATCGCATTTATCCGATTTTCCGTTTCTTTGAAAACTGGTGTCAGGATGAAAACCGCCACGGAGACTTCTTCGATGCCATTATGCGGGCGCAACCGGATATCCTGAATGATTGGAAGGCGAAATTATGGTGTCGTTTCTTCCTCCTGTCAGTCTTTGCCACCATGTACCTCAACGACGTACAACGCGCTGATTTTTACGCTACCCTTGGTTTGGATGCGCGGGAATACGACAAGCATGTCATTGATAAAACCAATGATACTGCCGGACGAGTTTTCCCCATTGTTCTCGACGTGCAGAATGCCAAATTCTACGAACATTTGGAAACTTGCGTGAAAACGAACGAAAAACTCACGGAAATTGCGAGTTCCAATACCTTCGCACCGATTAAATTCTTGCAAAAATTGCCTCATTATCTTTCTAATGGCGTGCAGTTCTTAAAACTGTTCTTTATGAAACCCATTGAGGTGACTCAGTTAGAAGGAACGGTACGTTAAGACAATTTTCCTCATTTCCTAGTATTTTGTAGGGTGAAATAATTTCACCCTCTTTTTTTGGCTCTAATTTTAAGCATTTATACTCAAGCATAAATACTGAATTTGAAAAATTGTAAAGATTTGGTAACAAAGTGTAGTAGATTAAAAAAATGTAAAGAAAGTTTTCGGAAAATATGAAAACGCGATTCAGAAATGAGCGGAGGGCGAGAATAGCGATCGATGGATAGAATTCTCATGGCTGTCTTATTATCCTTCTCAACGAATATCGATAACTTTGCCGTGGGAATATCCTGCGGAATTCAGCAGCAAACTATTCGTTTATCTGCTAATCTCCTTATTGCTTTGCTGTCGGGTATGGGGACTTATACTTCAATGCAATTAGGAGGCTGGATGAATGGCTTCTTATCCCCGATGGTGGCAGAAAAACTCGGTAGCGGGTTATTAATCGTGATGGGAGTTTACGCGATCGCCGAAGTTTTGAAAATGAGAACCAATTCTGTTGATGCAGGGGGAATGATTCTCATGCAGTCTGACTGTCGCCAAGGAATGGGTATGAAAGAAGCGATCGCATTGGGACTCGCTTTAACCCTGAGTAATTTTGGCACGGGAATTGGAGCAGGAATTGCTGATTTAGATTTGGGTTTGGCAAGTTGTTGCAGTTTTTTATCCAGCTTGTTAATGATAGGAGGCGGTGGCTGGTTAGGGAAGATGGTGACACAGCAATTTAGCCGCGATCGCTTAGAATTTATCACCGGAATTCTCTTAATTGGTTTGGGAATTTATCAAGGATTCTAAACCTTCATCTTTGCCAAAGGATGCGATCGAAGCCTTAGAATTCACCCGCCATAATTGTTCTAATTCCGTTGCCGGCATTGTTAAATAAAGAACATCATTTAATTCTAAAACTGTTTCTAATAATAGCCAACCGTGAATAGTTCTGCCGCGAGATTCAACATATAAAGGGACAAAATCGGCATCTTGAGAGGCTTCTTTAACAGTTTTGCCACAAAAAGGGTGACTGCGAGTAACTAATGTCGCTAAAGCGATCCATAAGAGATCGTCAGTCATGCCATTGCCTAAAATCCTGCCACCTAATGCCGCCGCCGCAAAAGAAGGCGTTGCTAATTCCGTCGGACAAAGAACATTTTCAAACTCAAAAACCTGTTGAACTGAATAGGAAAATTGCGGATCGTGATTGCGGACGACAACCGAGAGTTTAGGGTTGATGGCTTTCGCACATAAGGAAATTTCGACATTGATCATATCGCTACTGGTGACGGCTAATAATGCCGTTGCTTTGGCTACGTTGGCAGACCTCAGGGTACTCCCCAAATTAGCCTCTTCAATAATGACTGGAACCCGCAGCGATCGCGCCGTATGCAAAAAACGATTATTAGGATCGCGCTCGACGGCAACAACATCATATCCTTGCTCGATTAATTGCTGAACGATTCGCATTCCTACCCCTCCCAAACCGCAAACAATATAATGATTGCGCGAAGGAACTTGCGTTACCGCCCAAAATTGTCGCAAGCGACTGCCGAGGACGAAATCATTAATTAAGGCGTAGCAAATACCGATGACTCCCGCGCCCACAATCATCATAATTGCGGTAAAGATTTTGATGCTATCCGGTGCGCTTTCTGCGACTTCTTCTTTGCCACCGGCTCCGGTAATCATCCCCACGGAAAAATAAATTGCATCGGCAAGAGAAATATTAAAATTAACGCTAATATAAGTTAGGGTCGCAAAGAAAATCGTGGCCAATAAAGCCAGAGTTACTAAGGCCACTGGACGACCGTAATCTTTAAATTTTCGTAAATTGGCAAACGTTTTCAGAAGCGATCGCGCTTTCGAGCGGATTTTGGAGCGTCGAGCCGAGCGCATTGTGGGTTGAGTGCCGACAATAATGCGATCGCCTTCTTGTAGCGATCGACCTTCTAAAACTGCCGCAATTAAATTGGATTCCCCCATCGCCGGAAGATAATAAATGAGCATTCGCGAGCGACTTTCCCACAGTTCGCTTAGCTTGTGACCCAGCCAAGGGTGTTGAGAATCGACGATTTCCTCGCGGATCGGCCAAGTTTGCTCGAAGAGTTGCAATTGTCCGATCGCTTTATTCCCCAAAGCGGCAAAGGCAAAAATCGGGGCTGAGAGTTTTGCTACGCTCAGACTGACGTGATCGGTGAGAGTCAGATCTAAATGCTCTCCCAAAGTATGATTGAAAATGCGATTGATAATACGAACATGAGGATTGATCGTGCGAGCGCGAGTGAGGCTCTCTAGGTTGAGTGCGTCGTCATCGGTAGCCAGCACTAAGGTATGGGCCTCGCGAATTCCTGCTGCAATCAGGGTTGTTGGCGAGCGCGGATCGCCGATGATAATGCGATCGCTGCGTTCCCCCGGAATGGGGCGATCGCTGACACCGATCACTTCTGCTCCTTGTTGTCGGAGCAGACTAAAAATTCGATAACCCGTTTGACCGAGGCCGCAAACAATGATTTTTGGTTTCATGGGGAAAGAAAGCCAAGGAATACGCAAAGATTTAATCTCTTATTGTGACGGAATTGGGAGTGAGGAAGTGTAATTGAGAACACCTATCGGGGAAAATATTTTTTGAGTTAAGATTTGAATTGAATGAGATCGCTGCAAAAATGAGAAAAATAATGCCCGCTATCACGGATTCTCCTCTCGAATTAAATTCGTTTAAGCAACAAGTCGCCGCTCTTTATGATGAGAGAGAGATTCTTACGATCGCGGTGACTTTCATCCTCGGCTGGCACGTTATTTATTAAATTCAAGATGGCTGATATAGAAAATTTACAATTTCCCCCTCAAATTTGCGATCGCGTTTTTTGTTGTTCGGCGTTTCCTTTAATATTTAATGATGCAACAGAAATGAAAGAAAAGTATTATGGTTTAAAGATATAAAAACTGGAAATTCTTATGTTCTTTGGTCGCCCAATATTTTAGAAAATCGCATCTTTTTAGAAGCTATTCAAAATATTCTCAGCGAGACAACAGACTCGAATAGTTCGGAGGCGAAAAGCGAACAAAGTTTTCGAGAAAAGTTTCGCGAGAGTGCGAAATTCCGAACCACAGATGGACATTGGGTGCGATCGAAAGCCGAGGTCCTGATTGATAACTGGTTGTACATGACTGAATTAGTCCATGCTTACGAGCGAAGATTGCCGATCGCTAAGGAAGTTTATTGCGATTTTTATATTCCTTCGGGGAAAGTTTATCTCGAATATTGGGGTTATGAAAATGATACGAAATATTTAGAGCGGAAGCGAGAAAAACAAAGGCTTTATCAGCAATATGAACTCAATTTGATTGAAATTGTCGATGAAAATGTCCGCGATCTCGATGACTTTCTGCCCAAGATGCTCTTAAAGTTTGGGGTAAAAGTCAGCTAAAATAACATTTGATTGAATTGAGAAATTAGGAGCGCGATCGCCTTCTGCGATCGCTTCTTGGTTCTCTCTCTAATTCTTCAAAAGCGATCGCCGATTGCCTTCTGATAAGACGGACGTTCCTGTATTTTCTGAATATAAGCCGTAACTTTGGCATAAGCGGAAAAATCTAACCCGAGTATTAAAGGAGCATAGGACAAAATTGCTCCCACAGCAACATCGGTAACGGTGAAATTATCTCCCATCAAGTAGGGTTGACGAGTAAAAATTTCCTCTAATGATGTCAATATCCGAGGCATTTCTGTTTCTCGGTTCGCCTCCACAAAGATTGCCGATTCCATTGTTGTATTTGCAAATAAAATCCATTGAGTCAAGCGAGATCGCGTTTCGAGGGAATCGATAATGCGATCGTACTTTTCCGCTAAATAGAGTAAAATTGCCCCCGACTCCCACAATTTAAAATCCCCATCGACGATCGCCGGAACTTTACCAATGGGATTAATCATTAAAAATTTTGGCTTTCGCTGTTCTCCCTGCTGTAGATCCAGCAGGACAAACTCATAAGGAATGCCCAATTCTTCTAAATACCAACAGGGAATCGAAGCTCGCGATCGCTGACCGCCATAGAGTTTCAATATGATTGAAAAACTTTATAAAACCTTATGAGTATGGGAATGCTGTTTAACATTATCTTCCGTTGAAACAATATTTTCAACATTGAGAATCCGCTTCCGTTCCGTAGAATAATTAAAGTCTTCTTTTTTATTACCGAGAGGAATATGATTTTTGGCTTGAGGGTGACTTTTGTAGGTACGAGAAGCAGCAAGGGTTCGTTCGACAAAACTTTCACAAAAGCGAGAATCTTCGGGAAACTCCGTCGGTTTTTGTAAAGTTTCTACCGTAAAAAATTCCGAGAGAGACTTGCCACAAACAAACTGGTAGGATGTGGGGATTCCTTTCAGCAGGGCTTCTAAGGCAGAAGAAGGAATGGGTTCAATGACGCGGACTTCTGCGATTTCGCCATCATTGCGGACAAAACAAGTGGCTAAACCAAAGACACAATAATCATTGGCGGAAATATCAGGGGCATTGGGAAACAGAGTTGCACTGGTCATAGAAAAAATTTAATCCGTTTTCAGGAGGTTTGACGAACAGCCTCTCAAGAGGTGCGATCGATCTTACCAATTGTTGATTCTCTTGTCCTAATTTTCTTCAAGGACTCTTTTGATGCGGAATAAAGGTTAAGGATAATGTAGATCTGTTCAAATCTCGTGACAGACTGGCTATTCACATAGCACAATTCAGTCTATATCAGGACAACTTTAAGAGTGACACAACAATTTTGCGACTGCCAACCGTTCAACGCTAGGTTAATTATATGAGAGCCTTGGAGGGCAACCATGAATATCGATGATGTACCGAAACACAACGTAACAAAGCAAGACATAATTTCCGAGTTCGCATCTCAAGGCAATTTTTCTGCCCGGGCAGGGGAGTTAACCCAAGAAGAATGCGATCGCCAGCAACGCAGCAATGTTTTAGAAGCAGCCGATCGCGGAGACTACAACACGGCAATTGCCCTCCTTAGCGATTTACTGCACCGTTATCCCGACAGTGCTATTGATTACAATAATCGCGGTTTGATGTATTTCCAAAGCGATCGCACGGAAGAAGCCCTCGCAGACTATAACACAGCCCTCGAATTGGATCCGCGCTTGGATGGTGCTTATAATAATCGTGCTAACTGTTACGCCGCTCGAGGCTGTTTGGGGGAAGCGATCGCCGATTATCAAATTGCTCTTGATTTTAACCCCGGCAATTTGCGGGCTTGGATCAATCAAGGCATTACTTATCGGGATTTGGGACTCTACGATTTAGCTTTAGAAAATTTCGATCTCGTCCTCGTTTTAGGAAAGCGCCTCAAAGGTCGAGTTTACGCGGAACGCGGCAGAACTTACCATGTGCGCGGGGATTGGAATTCGGCGATCGCAGATTACAATCGCGCCCTAGAACAATTGTCTAATACTTTCTCTTCTCGTCGCTGCAAAAAGCAAGTTCGCCTTTGGTTAGACGAACTGCGAGCTTGTATGATTGCGTAGTCACCAGTCACCAGTCACCAGTCACCAGTCACCAGTCACCAGTCACTAGTCACCAGTCACCAGTCACCAGTCACCAGTCACCAGTCACCAGTCACCAGTC
>NZ_JCAMRX010000002.1:272539-313815 GCF_059821285.1 Spirulina sp. LEGE 11439 | reverse complement strand
CATTTTTACTGTACTATTTATCTCTTTTTAGCACAACAACTTCGGTAGACCCTAAAGTTGATTTGTCAAATAATTTTCCCGAGGAGGAAATTTACGATTGGTTTCTCAAAAAAGGTGAGGAATATAAAATCCAAAGTAATCCGATTAAATTTCTTGATAATTTAATTTTAGCTGCCGATCATTATTGTAAGTTTACTCAAGCGAAAAATATTGATGGTTCAGACAACAAGTACCTTAAAAATATTTCCAAAATACAAGGAAGAGTCAAACAACATTTTATCTTATTGCTAGGAGGTCGATTTTTACAGATAGAACTTTTTGAAAAGTTATCAAGTTATGTAGAAAACGTATTTTTTATTTATTCTCTTACAAGAAAAGCACGACGGAAAGATATTAACCTCACACGAGAATTCTCCCAATGGAGTAGAAAGCTACAAACAGTTAAATCTAGTGAGCAACTAGATGATTTTATCCAAATGAATTTTATTCCTATACTTAAATCTTTAAAAGAAGATTTTCAATCTTCTCTAATAGGTACATCTGGTTCTAATTTAGCTAAATTTCGTTTGCGTTATTTGCTGGCAAAGATTAGCCAATTTATTGAAGAAAAATCCTATGGAAATTCAAAACCTATAGAGTTTTATTTAGATAAATCAATCACAATAGAACATATACTCCCAGTTTCTAAAAATGATTCTTATTCTCAAAAACTTGGTAATTTAACACTGCTCGAAAAAACTATAAATAGTTCAATTTCGGATAAACCATACAGTGATAAAATTTTGGGTTATCAGCAATCACGAATAATACTTACGCACTCTTTAGTTGAAATTCCTCAAGTTGGTCATAATACACAACTCAATCGTGCTATGAAACAATTTGGTTTAGTCAATTTTGATGAGTGGAATCATCACACAATTGATAAACGTCAAACAATTTTAGTTGATATCGCAATGAAAGTTTGGGGTATGGATTTTTAAGAATGACACAGAAGCAATCTTTTCATTAAAATCGATTGTATTCCGTTACGAGAGAATTGCCGATCGCTTTTATTTCTGTCATCATAGAAAATAGAAGTTCAGCTAAAACTCAACGCGATCGCAAGCAACACCCGAGGTGTCCCATGTACAACTCAACACCCACCCCATACCACACCGACGATCTGAATATCACCCCTCATGCGATCGCCTCAACCTCAGAATTGAACGATCCGCTTAATATTGCAGGAAATGCGAGTCAAAGTGCCTCTCTCAACATTGCAACCCCTCCCAATAGCATTGCATCCATGCAGGATCGGTTTTTACCACCGGTTCCCAATACAGCACCCGATCGCTTGTCTTTCAGCCTCGATAAGAATAATTATAACCTGACAGAAAGTATTGCAATTCGTAATGGCTGGATCTTCGATCGCGATGGTGCAACAGATATCGATCGCATTGAATTAGAAATCCAACAAAACAAGACCTCGTTAATTAATCTCGGTCAAATTAATGAGATAACCGTCGCTTCTTGGGATAACAAATGGGGAACTTTTACCCATTTGATGAGTTTAGACGGTTTGGGACTGACTGAAGGAAACTATGCGTTATCTGCGATCGCCTATGATAGTTCTGGATCGGCAAGTGTTTCATTTCAGCGCCTTTTTGCCATTACAGATCCTGCTTCTCACCCGAATCATAACCCCGAATCGCCTCGTTTTTCTCTCAATAAAATTGCGTATGAAAGTGGAGAGATTTTAGAAATTAAAAAGGGTTGGGCTTTTGATGAAAACGGCGCGATCGACCTACAAAAAATAACCTTTACCCTCGAAGATTTTACCGGAGAAGCGATCGCATTTTCCGAACAAGCTAATTTTAGTCAAGCATCTTGGAGTCCAAAATGGGCGAGTTTTGTCCATAAAATTGACCTCTCCGGACTAGATGTCGGAAAGTACACCTTACACGCCATTGCTTACGACCAATTGAATGCAGCAAGCGAAGAATTTTCGCGCTCGTTTATCATCGAAGACCCAATTTTAAGGAACAATGCACCAGAAAAATTACAGTTCACTATCGAGAAAAATGTCTACAATTCTAATGAGACTTTAACGATTAAAAATGCTTGGGTATTCGATGATGATGGCGGAACAGACCTCGATCGCGTAGAATTTAGTTTGTGGTTGAATAGTAAGGAAATCTTTTCTCCTCAGCAAATCACCAATTTAGTAACAAGCTCATGGAGTCAGAATTGGGCGAACTTTGCTTATAATTTAGACTTGAGTAACTTAGGCAGTGGGGACTATCGTTTGCGTGCGATCGCTTACGATAAAATGGGTGCAGCGAGTAACAGTTTTGAACGCCAGTTTCAATTAAACACTCTCGCCGGCAATTTTAGCAATTTTGATATCTTTGATGCTTCGGGAGATACGACGGCTAATACTGCATTTCAAAGCGGTGCATTGCGCGTAAATTACGATCTCGAAAATGTTTTTGATTTAGATAGCGTCCGTTTGGAAGCATGGCAAAATGGCGCTCTCATCTCAACCCTCGGCACATGGAATAATGCGAGTTTAAGCGATGGATTAATTAATTTAGATAGCTTTAATTTAACAGGAGGACGTTACGATTTTCGCACCGTTGCCAATACTCTCGGTGGCTTGGAAGTAAACTCATTCTTCCAAAATTTAAACATTCTAAGTTGGAATGAAAATACAACTCAATTTGGTACAGTTGCCGGAGAAACTTTAACCTATAACGATTTGACTGGAATCGGTCATGTTTTTGTCGGACGAGGGGGAACCGATACCCTTTCTTTAGGTTTAGATCGTAGCAGTATTGCCAGTATTAACGGCATTAACTTGGCTAACTACGATCCGTTTAATTCAACCAGCAAACAAGCCATTTTCCGAGGCACGGCTTTTGATTTTCTCACCTTAACCAATGGCAATGAAATTTATTTCCAAGGTATCGAACAATTAGAGTTTACCTCGGGGGACAATTTAGAATTACAGGTCAGCGCCAATGATACGCACTTCGATCGCCAGTGGAATTTGCGGGTTTCTAATGTTGAGAGTGCTTGGCGATTTAGTCGCGGGTCTCAAGATGTTTTATTAGTCACCCTCGATACGGGAATTTTAAGCGAATTTGGTTCCTCGGAAGGAGTCTACGATTTAGATTTAGAGAATCGTTTACTTACTGATGCAACGGACGTTGATGGTTATAACAATTACGGTCACGGACATTCAGCGACGACTATTATGGGAGCAACCAGTAATAATAACTTTGGTGTGACGGGTATTAATTGGGAAAGTGATATTTATGTGACTAATGTTTATATTGATGGGGTCAACCTGCAAACCGCCATTAAAGACGCGATCGCTTACGCCGAGACCCATAATCAGCGAGTAGTCTTCCAAACCGGCGTTCAAGGCGAATTCTGGTTGAATAGTGGCGGTACTCAAGGGCAGTTAGAAGAACTTTTGCGAGAGAACGCCGATCGCGCCATCTTCGCCGTCGCTGCTGGGAATGGTGGCGAAGATATTGATATTCCTAACAATCGACAACTGAGTGGTGGTGTGGCAAGATTGCAAACCACTCACGACAATGTGATGGCGATCGGAGCATTACAAAAAGTAGGTACAACAAAAATTGATGGGCTAACCAATGCGATCGGAGTCGATCGCGCGGCTTATTCTAACTATGGCTCGAGCTTAACCCTCATGTCTGCCACGGATTCCCCCGCCATGAATAAATTTGGCAATCATCAGACCTTTGGCGGCACTTCAGCAGCAAATCCCAATATGGCGGGCATTGCCTCTCTCGTTTGGAGCGTGAATACGGCTTTAAGTGCGGGGGAATTACGGCAAATTCTCATCGATACGGCCATGGACTTAACCACCACGAATCAAGGCGTTGCGGCAGGAGAAGGCAAAGACGACGCTTTCGGTCACGGGTTGGTCAATGCTGATGGGGCTATCCGTCGCGCCGTTGCTTTGAGTCGGAATGGAGAACTGGCGAACTTGTACGAGGGGCGATCGCAGTTTGCCTAATCGCAATTTGCCCCCCGAGTCCCTTAATTTTGAAAGTCACCCAAAAAATTTTCTCATTGCTGCATCCGATCGCTCTCCTCCTGCGTATTAAAGGTAAATCATGGGAGTGTGAGGCTCAAAAAATATGGACTGGCAACGTTACATCCGTTACGAAAACTTAATCTTACGGCTATTCGTCGGCGTTCCCCTCATTCTCTGGGGCGTACAGAAAATCACCACCCCAGCGATGGCAGAGGTCTACGTCAAAGACTTTCAGCAGCTTATTTTTATCGATCCCCATGTCTTTCTCTTCGTCGCGGGACTGCCCCAAATTGCCTTGGGTATTGCCATGATTTGTGGCTTTTACACCCGGTATATTGCGGCGATTTTTGTTTGGATGGGGCTAATGACCTTTATCGTGCCGGGATTTTTCACCATTGGCAATCCTTATAAATTCACCTACGGTCTGGTCATGGCAGGATGCGGCCTTTCCTTACTTCTGCGGGGTGCCGATGCTCCGAGTTGGGATGCCAAACGCCGGAAGCGTCAGAAATTGAAAGAGGAGCGATCGCGTCTTGCTGCTGAAAAATACTAACTTGCAGGCTGCATCAGCAATGCCTCAGACTGATGCCCAACTCGTCCAAGCTGGCGATCGCAAATCTTTAGCAGAACTTTACGATCGCTACGCCAGCTTGGTTTATACCCTTGCTCTCAAACTCTTAAACGACCCTCGGGATGCAGAAGATCTCACCCAAGAGGTCTTTCTCTCCCTCTGGCGGCGCAATCATTACGATCCGACTCGCGGCTCCCTCAGTAGCTATCTAACCATGCTGACGCGATCGCGAGGGATCGATCGCTTGCGCCAACGCTCTACCCACCGCAAAACGCGCGATCGCTGGTTTCGAGATATGCCCCATTCTCCTCGTCTCACACCTTTTGACCGTGTATTTCTCGAAGAGCGACGAGAATGCGTGCGCTGCGCCCTCGAGCGCTTATCAGCCAATCAGCGCCGGGTTTTAGAAATGGCATACTATGAAGGCCGAAGCCAGACCGAAATTGCCGAACAATTGAACGCACCTCTAGGAACCGTGAAGAGTTGGGCGCGGCGGGGCTTATTGAACCTGCGGGACGCATTAACCGAAATTATGGGGGACATCGAAACATGAGCGAACATTCGCCTTCTCGGATGGAAGAATTGATGGCGGGCTTTGTTATGGGCAATCTCAACCCAGAAGAAGCAGAAGAATTTCATCACTTACTTGCACGAGATCCCAGTCTCGTTGACGAAAGCGATCTCTTACAAGAGATATTAGAATGTTTGCCCTATGGCTTGCCCGAGGAAGAACCAACCCCTCAATTGCGGGAGAAAATTCTCGCCGGGGTGGAAAATCCCCGCCGACTCTATTGGTATCGATCGCGTAATTTCCAAGCCGTAACCGGAGCGATCGCAGCATTACTCGTCCTCGCCCTCGGGGTGGATAATTACCGACTGCGACAGGCTGTATCTCAATCTACGTCTCAGCAAATGACTCCCGAAACCGTCGGAACGATCGCGATCGCTCCCGAGGTTATCTTGGCAAATCAATGGGATGGACTTTCCGAACTGACAAACGATCATATTAAAGTCACTCAACAAGCCGGAAATCCCAACGAGAAACCAGAAATGACGGTTCAACAACTGGCCCGACGCTTCGATCGCGAACTGAATGTTTCTTTACCCATCACGCAACTCGATCGCGACGAATTAACGTTTATCGGCGGTAGTTTGTGTAGTTTGGTGAAAACCAAAGGCGTGCGATTAACGTATCAACTCGAGGGCGATCGCCCCCTCTCTTTTTACCAACTCGTGAAACCAGAAACCGCAACTTATCCTCATCCAGGCTCCGGTCGCCTTTATATCGAACGTCGCCATCGCCCAGCGATCGTGCTTTGGGAAGATGACAAGTTTCTCTACGCACTGGTCGCAGAAGTTCCTCGCGATCGCCTCAATCGTTTAGCTGCAGCGATCGAAGGTATTTAAAGGAAAAACCTTATTATTTCACCATTATCGGCGATCTTGCTTTTTTGTTCATGGGTTCGAGATGCTAGAATCGCGTTTAGCAGGTGCGCGATCGCCCATCTTCGGGACTCCCCATGAAACAGAAACAACGCTTATTCTTTCGCCGATTTCTTTGTCTTTGCGGACTGACGACAATATTACTATTGTCCTTCTCGGACGGGACAAAGCAAGGGGCCGCCAATCCTTCTTGTTGTTTGCAAAAGCAGGAAGAAACCGAAAAAAGCGATCGCAAATCTCTATCTGACGGCGAAATCAGCAACAATGCTCGAGCCGTCGTTCGCAGCAATACAAATTTTGCGATCGATCTTTATCAACAACTCCAATCAACAGACGGAAACTTATTTTTCTCCCCGTTTAGTATTTCAATTGCCCTCGCCATGACCTATGGCGGCGCAAAAAAGAAAACCGCGCAAGAAATGGCGGATGTTCTGTATTTTAATATGCCCTCAGAACAATTACACGCCGGATTTGCCGAACTATTACAGAGTCTGGAAACTTCCTCCAGCGAAACATTGAAAATGGCCAATCGCGTTTGGTTACAACAAGGGTTTTCTGTTTTAAATCGCTTTGTTGCCTTGACCCGCGATGCTTATCAAGCACCCGTTGCTAAACTTGACTTTAATGGGAATCCGGAAGAGGCTCGTCAAACAATTAATAATTGGGTCGCTCAAAGAACAAATCGGCAAATTCAAGAAGCACTTTCCCCCCAAGATATCCGTTCTTTAACACAATTTGTCCTGACCAATGTTATCTATTTTCAGGATCGTTGGTTGCAACAATTTCCCGAAGAAAATACCCGAGAACAGCCTTTTTGGATCGCATCAGATCGCTCGCTTTCCGTACCGATGATGCACCATCAAATCTCTAATTTTGGTTATTGCGAATATCCCGATCTACAGGTTCTCGAACTTTTCTACCAAGATTCTCGATTCTCAATGGTGATTTTACTCCCCCGAGAAATTGATGGAATCGTGCAACTCGAACAAAATTTAACGGCAAGCGATCTCATTCAATGGTTGTCAGAATTAAATTACTATTTTGATAATAAGTTGGCTGAGGTTTCTTTACCAAAATTTGCGATCGCTTCTGATTTTAAACTGAAAGATACTCTCATGGCAATGGGAATGCGGCGAGCATTTAATCGCTTTTCAGATTTTTCTGGAATTAGCACGCAAGAGGAACTCGTTTTACAAAAAGTTGCACACAAAGCTTTTGTTAAAGTTAACGAACACGGTACAGTAGCAGGAGCGACAACCTCAGTAATTGGGGGCAGTCGAGGACTTCCTTCTCTGATTGCAACCGTTACCGTCGATCGCCCATTTTTATTCTTGATTCGCGATGAAGAATCGAATAGTATTTTATTTATAGGTCGCGTCTTGAATCCCCTTGAATAAATGAAGGTTAAATATTGCCTTTGAACAACAAGTCTTGACTTATTCTTCCTACTATTCCAATAATTTAAGAATAAATTCCTATATTTAGTAATGAGCAAAGATACTCAAACCATCGTTCGCGATAACACAAAATTTGCGATCGCTCTTTATCAACACCTCAAACCAACAGGCGAAAATTTATTTTTTTCTCCTTTTAGCGTATCCGTGTCCTTGGCAATGACCTACGGTGGAGCAAGACAGGAAACAGCAAGGGAAATGGCAGAGGTTTTGCATTTTAATGTCCCTTCAGAACAATTACACGCCGAATTTGCCGAAATTTTACAGTATTTTCAGGAGTCTGCTCGCGAAATTCTCAAAATGGCCAATCGTATTTGGTTGCAACAAGACTTTACGGTTTGCGATCGCTTTTTAAAGTTAACGCGCGATCGCTATGCAGCCCCAGTTGCTCGAGTTGATTTTACAAAAAAACCCGAAGCAACTCGTCAAAACATTAACAATTGGGTCGCAAAAAGAACCAATCAAAAAATTCAAGATGCAATACCCTCCGACGTTATCGATCGCCTAACGCGCTTGGTTCTCACAAATGTCATTTATTTTCAAGCAAGTTGGGCAGAACAATTCCCCGAGAAAAATACACAAGAGGATACGTTTTGGCTCTCGTCAAATCATTCGATTTCCATTTCGATGATGCACCATAATATTCAAAATTTTTCCTCCATCGAATACTCCGATCTGCAAATTATAGAACTTTTCTATCGCGATAGTTCTTTCTCAATAGTGATTTTGCTCCCCCGAGAAATTGATGGGATCGAGCAACTCGAACAAAATTTAACAGGCGAAAATCTCATTCAACGGTTATCAGAGTTAGAAAGAAATTTTACGGGGGATTTAACTGAAATTTTCCTCCCCAAATTCTCGATAACTTCTGAATTTAAACTAAAAAAGACGTTAGAAACAATGGGAATGCAGCAAGCATTTAGCCCTTTTTCGGATTTTTCAGGGATGAGCAATGAGAGCGAACTCGTTTTGCAAAATGTCGTTCATAAAGCCTTTATTAAAGTCAACGAACAAGGTACGGAAGCGGCTGCCACGACTTCAGCAGTTATAGGTTTTCGCAGCGTCCCTCGCGTTACCAAACAATTTAAAGTCGATCGACCTTTTTTATTCTTAATTCGCGACACGGAATCGGGTAGTATTTTATTTATGGGTCGTGTCATGAATCCCCTTGTCAATGAGCAATGAACAATTTTTAAGAAAAAGAACCTATTCATGCGATTCTATATATAATAACAATATCCTTTATTCACTGTTCGCCGTTCGTTGTAGGCTAAAATGTGGGCTAAAATGACTCAAAGTAAAACGCGATCGCAAAGATTGCAAACTTATTTTATTTTAATTCTCCTAGCTTTCTTGATGTTATTTCCTTTACTGTGGTTGTTGGGAACATCTTTAAAGTCACCCGCAGAACAAATTTTTGGGTTTCCTCCTCAACTCATTCCTCGCGAACCCACCCTCAATAACTTTCGTGAAGTTTGGAACTCACATCCGTTTGGGCGCTATTTATTCAATAGTACATTAATCGCCATCTTAACCGTTTTTCTCAATCTTTTATCGTCTTCTTTAGCGGCATATCCTCTCGCTAGATTAAAATTTAAAGGGCGGGATTGGATTTTTGCCCTTGTGGTTTCTACAATCATGATTCCCTTTCAAATTGTCATGATTCCTTTATATATTCTCATTGTGAGATTAAATTTAGTCAATAGCTATTTAGGAATTATTTTTCCCGCGATCGCATCTGCTTTTGGTATTTTTCTTTTGCGCCAAGCGTTCCAAAGCGTCCCCAAAGAACTCGAAGAAGCCGCTCGCATGGATGGTTGTACAGAATTGGGTTTATGGTGGCATGTCATGATTCCTGCCGTTCGTCCGGCATTAGTCACATTAGCAATCTTTGTTTTTATCGGTTCTTGGAGCGATTTTCTCTGGCCGTTGATTGCGATTACCGATCCTGAATATTATACCCTTCCTTTAGGTGTTTCTAAGTTATTTCGAGGAGAAGATTTAAACTGGCGTTTAGTTGCTGCTGGTTCTATTATTGCTATTGCCCCTGCATTATTATTTTTTGTCTTCGTTCAACGTTATATTATTCCGACAGAAACTGGAAGCGGAGTCAAAGGATAAAATGGGAATGTTCATTTCTCATTGAAATGACGCAAACGAGGAAAGCGAGAAGGACGTTCTCGAGGAAGAAGATAGGGAACGGGAATGTAGTTTTTAACATTATTAGCCACAAAACCCAGAACGGAAGCCCCAGAAATTTTGAGATTTTCGATCGCTTTATTGAGCAAACCGCGATCGGTTTTTTCTAAACGAACGACCAGAATAATTCCGTCAGATTTTGCCGCTAAAATATGACCATCTGCCAAACCGACGAGGGGAGGAACATTATAAATAACCAGATCGAAAAAGCCTTGAAATTGTTCGGTTAAATGCTGCATTTTGTGGGATGATAATAATTTCACCGGATCGATGATAGTTTGTCCGGCACAGAGGAAAAAGAGATTTTCTTCGAGGGGAAATTGTTGAATCACATCGTTTAAACTCAGATCGCTTTGCAAAATATCGCTGAGTCCGAGATTATTTTGTAACCCCAAACGCAAATGTAACTGAGGTTTTCGCAGGTCGGCATCAACTAATAAAACTCGTCGATCCATACTCGCTGCCGTCTCTGCTAATTGGCGAGCAATCGTTGATTTTCCATCTCCTGGAGCCGCCGAGCCAATGACAAGAGAACGACTCGTTCCCAAGAGGTCAATGTTCGTATAAAGAGAGCGAAAAGATTCTAAATAAGCAGGAGGATAATGAGGCTGAGGAAAATCAGAAGGAACGAGTAAAATTTGCTCTTTTTTTGCCAGTTTTTCTAGTTTTTTCTCATATTTTTTTAGCTTTTTAAATGCGGGAATCGCCCCTAATAATCTTAATTTTGTCGCATTTTTGATTTCTTCGGGGGTATGATAAACTGAGTGAAGAATTTCAACAATAAAGCCGAACCCTACACCGACCAGAGATGAAAGAATGATAGCGATCGCGAGTTGACGTTTGGTATTACCGCTTTTAAATGACAATGGTATGCCACTCGGATATCTCCACAAGTCGGGTTCTTTGATTAACATCCAAGGAATCTCGCTTTGAGAAGCATCTAATTGCAAGCCTTCTCGCTTTTCTAAAAATGTTTTTAAACTCTCTGATGCAACCGCAAGATTGCGTTCGAGGTCGGTATAGCGACGCAAAACGTTCGGGAAAGTATCGAGGCGATTTTGTAATCCTTGTTCGGTCAATTGGAGATAGCTAACTCGCGCTTCTAGATCCCGCATTTTTACCGATACAGTTGCCAAAAGTTTATTCGCTTCTCGGGTTAAAGTTCGCTTTAAATTCTTCTGTCTTTCATGGAGAACCTCCATGCGAGGACTATCTGCTTTAAATTGTGCTGACTCTGTAGCAATCTTGGCTTCAATAGTATTCAATTGATTGAGGAGCAGCGCGTAAGCCTGTAGAGTTTCTGTATCTTTTAAGATAAGAGGAATGGGATTTCCCGATTCGATTTGTGTTTTGAGGCTGGTATAATTGGCTTTAACTTCTTCTAATTCAGCTTGGGTATGGATGCGCTGGCTGCTTAAATCTCGTGCTTGAGCGGCTAGATCTTTGGCTGTTTCTTCGGGATAATTGACGTGATAGCGTTCGCGTAATTGTTGGAGTTGTTTTTGTAGTTGATCGACTCGTGTTTCTAATTGAGGTAACTGATCGTTAATATGTCCAATTCCTTTATTGAGACTATTTAAACGTTCTTCTAAAGAATATTCTAAGTAAACCTCTTTAACTTGTTCTAAAATAAAGATAATTTTATCCGGATCGGGATCGCCATAAATAACTTCTAAAATTTTTGTGCCTTCAAATTTGCCATCTTTTTCATATTTAATGCGTTCGAGAGATAAATTTTTCTGTAAATCACCAATTTTGATATCGGGATATTTAACTTGTATTTTTTCGACTAATGGATCTAAAATTTTAGGACTTTTTAAGACGCGAATTTGCGTTTCGTAATCTACCAAATCCGAGCGACCTACCCCTTCTTTTGATAATTCGGTGGCGGTTGTCGTGCGAGTTCCGCTTTGAGCAAGTAGAGATAAACGAGCCAAACGTCCTTCTACGGTAACGGGTTCGACTAAAACTTGAAACGAGCCTTTAAATGCCTCTTCAATTTTTTTGGACTCTAAAAAAATTGCCCCTCCCGTCGCGATCGCTAAAACTCCCGATACCATCACCATGATCCCGATCCGGCGACGAACAACAGAAAAAAGCCATGCTAAATCTAGGCTGGTTTCTTCTTGTTGATTGGGAATTAGAGAAGAAGGAGATAAAGAGTATTCAGAAGATTGCGGTGCAAAAAAAGGATAGTCCGGTTTGGGTGCCATAAGTGGGAACAGCAAACAGTTATCAGTAAACAGTTATCAGTGAATTAGTCATTAGTAAAATTTTAATTCGGAATATCTATAATCCCCAAGGTTTCTAAAATACCAAAAATAGTAGCAGGAATGGAAAAGATGGCAAGAGCACCGGGTCCGGGATTAAAAAAGGTCGTGAGTGTATCGGAGAGTTTGGCATTGCGATTGCGCCCTACGAGAATGATATCGTTTTCTCTGAGAATGGGGTTGTTCTGTTCGTTAACCGTTGCACGGGCAATATCTACATCAATTTCTCGAGAAATAACCGTTCCGTCAGCGTTCAGGCGAATAAGGCGCACGTTTTCCCGAAAGGCGCGATCGCGATTGAATCCGCCCGAGGTCATCAAGGCTTGATTGAGGGTTGTGTTGGGAGGAACGTCGATCGCACCGGGATCCCGGACTTCTCCGACAACGCTGACTTGAATCGAAGTGGGGGCAAATTGAGCCGTTGCCAGTTCGCTCAGTTCTGCCGTGGAATATTGACGGGCTTCGGGGACGACAATCGTATCTCCTGCTTGTAAGGGCGTATCTTGAGCAATATCGCCAGCTTGCAAGAGTTCCCAGAGATTAATCGGGATAATTTGCTCGCCGCCGGCTTTAGTGAGACGGCGAATGGCAATATTGCGAATATCGGCGGTCATCTGAATACCTCCGGCTTCTTGCAGAGCTTGGGTTAAAGTGGGGAGTCCTCCGGTGAGTCCTGTTGCACCTCCTCCTGATAGTGCCGTTCCGATAATATTATAAGACCCCGGGCGTTTTACTGCTCCGACAACAGATACAGTCCGTCCGGTTTCGATATCGGCGGCAAAGTTGAGGGTAGCGAGTTGGCGCAGGTTGCGAAGATCGATATCGGGTTGCACGGGAACGAAAATCGTATCCCCATCTCGCAAAGTTAGATCCACCGTGCGATCGCCGGCTTGCAAAATACTGGCTAAATCAACTTCAAAGAGGCGATCGCTACCTCCATCAGAACTGCGGCGACGGACTTGAATACGGCTGATATCAGCACTGAGGGCAATGCCTCCAGCTTCGCTTAAGGCGGCGGTAATAGTGGGGTACTGGATTCCCGGTTTATCTCCAGCCCCTCCGATCAAACTGACGCTAAACGCTCCCGGATTGGTGACTTCCCCCGCGACAATAACATTGAGAGGGCGAGAATTGACGAGACGCATAGTGACTAAGGGGCGCTTGAGGTAGGCGGCATATTCGCTGGAAATGGTACGAGTGGCTTCTTCTAGGGTTAATCCCCCTATGGATACGCCACCAATCAGGGGCATAAAAATAACGCCATCTACGGGAACTTGGTAAAGGCCGCTATATTGAGGAACTTCAAAAACATCGATGGTGACGATATCGCCGCCGCCGAGTAAATAGGCTCCCTCCAAGCCGCGATTGGTCGGGAAATTCGCAGGGTTGGGGAGATTCGCGGGGGCTGGGGTAAAAATACAGTCGGGGCAATCTTCTTGAAGTTGTCCCTCGAAAATGGGAATTTGCCCTCGAGCGGGAGCAGCAAGAAAAACGATCGCGCCGCCAAATCCAGCGAGAATATTGAGAAAAAATATCGGTAAAAATACTCTGAGCATTTCCATGAACGATAAGCAATGAAGGATGAACGGTCATAGCGATCGCTTTTTGCTTTGGGGAGAGAAAGCATGCCGATAACCGTCTGGTATTTATTTTAAGCGATCGCTCGAAACAGGATAAACTATATTTGGGTTTTTCTTCTCCACGATCGATATCTTAATTTTCCTTTGTTAGTCGCCAAAATTTATGTCTTCGGTCAATCCTTCCATCCATTTTCTCCAACAACAAGCCGCTTCATTACTGCTTTATCAAAATGTTCTCGATAACGAAGTTGGAGAAGCATTTCTTTCCCTACTTCACACCCTACATGAAGGCAATTCCGTTCATTGTTTACAGGCTTATGGAGATTGGTTCAAAGCCTTGGCAACGACGGGGCAAAACTGGGAGGATTACCTCATCCAACAAATTTTATGGGACGACAATCCGTTTAGCCGACAAGTCCAACAGGTTTCCCTCGATACATTACCTCCAGCTTTAATTAATGCGGTTAAATACGATTTGCAAACCCTACATTCTCTCTATCGTTGTAGTGGCGAACAGTTAAGCCAATGGGTGCGAGGTATCTGTAAAATGAAGGAGTTGCCGATCGTTTGGAAGCTCGAAGCAAGGCGATCGCATTTTCTCCACGATCGCGACAATTGGAGTCAGACATTACCCGAATTAGTAAAACACTATCAGCAAAATGGGACGGGACTTTTTGCTCGCTATCGTGCTTTTCGTTGGGAAGCAAAACAATTAAAAGGAATTACTCACCCGGATCCCATTCAACTCACTGAAATTGTGGGCTATGAGAAACCTAAACAAACTTTAATTAAAAATACAGAGTTCTTATTATCCGGCTATCCGGCTTTGCACGTCCTGCTCTATGGCAGTCGCGGCTCGGGTAAATCATCGTTGGTGAAGGGGTTATTAGGGAAATTTAGCGATCGCGGTTTGCGTTTAATTGAAGTTAGCAAATCGGAATTGCGCGACTTATCCGAGATTTTAGAACAATTACGCGATCGCCCGCAAAAATTTATTATTTTTGTGGACGATCTTTCGTTTGAAGAAGATGATGAGGCGTTTAAATCTCTTAAAGTGGTTTTAGAAGGGAGTATTACGGCAAGGGCAAATAATGTTTTAGTTTATGCGACTTCTAACCGCCGTCATTTAATTCGCGAATTCTTTGAAGATCGTCCCCGTCCGAGGGATAGCGATGAGGTTCATTCTTGGGATACCATGCAAGAAAAGTTATCGTTTAGCGATCGCTTTGGCTTAACGTTAACCTTTGAACCCGCTAACCAAGAGACCTACTTAGAAATCGTCCGTCATTTAGCCAAAGAAGCCGATATAAGTCTTAAAAAAGAAGATTTGGAATTTCGTGCCAAACAATGGGCAACCCGTCATAATGGACGTTCTGGACGGACTGCTCGACAATTTGTTGATTTTCTTAAGGCAGAATTGGCAATGGTTAATGAGTAATCGGTTATTGAAATGAAATCTTATTCTCTTTGGTGGGAAAATACGATCGCTTATCAAGGAAATGCAACAGGATATATTGGCAATTTCTCTGGAAATAATCCCAAAATTTTACTCCAAACCTCTTGTCAGCAGTTAAAGGAAAAAGGATGTACATTTGCGATCGCTCCCATCGATCGCAATACATGGCATAATTATCGCCTCGTGATGGAACGGGGAAATTATCCCCCCTTTTTCCTCGAACCCAATGCTTCCGATGAGCTATATCGAGCCTTATTAGAACAAGATTTTTTCCCGATCGCGCATTATTATTCTGCCCTGTGTACGGATTTACAAATGAGCGATCGCCGTTTAATTTCCGTGCAAAAACGCTTAGGCGATCGCGGTATAACCATTCGTTCGTTAAATCCAGAAAACTTAGAAACAGAACTCGAAAAAATTTATCAAATTGCGATCGTGGCATTTCGCAAAAACTTCCTCTATCAACCCATCTCTACACCTGAATTTATCGCCCTCTATCGTCCGATTTTGCCCTATATTCAGCCGGAACTCGTTCTCATTGCTGAAGAGCGAAACCAAGCGATCGGCTTCTTATTTGCCCTCCCTGATGCCTTAGAAGTGCAACGAAGAAACGCGATCGAAACAGTAATTCTCAAAACAGTTGCCGTGCTTCCTCAGCGAAAGTATGCTGGGCTGGGGAATATTTTAGTCGAAAAATGCCATGCGATCGCATCCCAAATGGGTTATAAAAAAGTTATTCATGCTTTGATGAATCGTGCTAATCCTTCCAGCAATATTAGTCAATATTATGCACAACCCATTCGACATTATGCACTTTTTGGTAAACAATTAAAATAGCGAGAGTTTCTCTCATTACCTCTTTCCTATTTTCATGTCTTTAGAAAGTCGTTCTATTCTGCCTCGTAATGGCCAAACTCCAACTCGTCTTTTAGTAATGCTGCATGGTTGGGGTGCAAATTCAGACGATCTGGCAGGTTTAGTTAACCTTCTCGATCTTCCCGAATACCAATTTTTGTTTCCCAATGCACCTTTTCCTCATTTTCAAGTTCCGTGGGGTCGGGCGTGGTATGCTCTGGAAACCGAAAAACGCGAAGGATTGGCAGAAAGCCGGGAATTATTGCTGACTTGGCTGCGATCGCTTCCCGAACAAACTCAAATTCCTCTCGATCGTACCGTACTCTTTGGCTTTTCCCAAGGAGGAGCCATGACATTAGATGTAGGGTTTGAGTTACCATTGGCAGGATTATGTAGTGTTAGCGGTTACTTTCACGCTCTCCCCAAGGCTGACAACACATCGCCACCCACCTTAATCGTACATGGAGAACTCGATCCTGTCGTTCCCATACAAGCCGCTCGCGATGTTAAAGAAACTTTAACCGCACGAGAAGTTTCAATCAAATACCAAGAATTCCCAATGGCTCACGAAATAAACGATTCAGCCTTATCAGCATTACAAGAGTTTATTGCTGCTCTTTCATGAAGTTCTGAAAAGAAAACTTATGGATATCAGTATTGTCACGACTGCTGCTTTACCTTGGCTAACTGGTATGAGCATTAATGCACTTTTACGAGCTGCCTATCTTTCCAAAGATTTCCAAGTGGAACTCATAATTCCTGAATGTACCAATGCAATTGAAACTTGTGAATCTACTAAGCTCTTAAAGAGGGATGAGACTATAAAATTATCCTATGAATACCTCAAAGGCTCTGTTGCCGATACATCTTGGTGTCAAAATAATCTTAAAATTCGGTCTTATGAAGCGATCTATCGTAAATTTAGTAATTCACTCTATCCCAAGGAAAGTATTATTGATTATCCTTTTTCTGGCGACATTCTTATTCTAGAAGATCCGCTTCAATTAATGAGCCATCCCAACAATATGAAACCCAATCTTAAATTACTCACTCGAAAAAAGTTCAAATGCAAATATAAATTAACGATTGGAATCATTGAAACAAATTGGTTTTATTTTATCCCGGAAATTGCGGCAAATATTTTTCAGGAACAATTCGGGACTCAAGTCTTAAAAACTCTAGGTAGAACATTATTAAACCGTCATTTAGATCTCACAATTGACTTAGTTCCAGTATTACCAAAACTGCACGATCGCCGTTATGTCAAAAACGTGAATGGTGTTGGCGAACAGTTTTTTACAGTAGCTCAAAAAAGCAAAAATATATCAGGAAACTACTATATCGGTAAATTAACTCATCTCAAAAAGGTCGATGTTCTCCTTCAATGGGCAGTGAAGTATAAAATATTCTTGGATGTGTATGGTCAAATATTAAGAGTCCCCGATGAGTTACCTCCATCCCTTAAAAAGCAATATGATGCTAGGCTTGCTCAGAATCTTGAATATTTGAATTCCCCATATATCAACTATTTCAATAGTACCAATTCTCCCGATCTCGATCTGGCAAACTATAAGACCTTTATTAATCTTTCTCTCTCCGAAATGCTCTGCACTAGCACGGCTGAAGCACTGGCGATGGGAAAATTTGCAATCCTCCCCGATCATCCTTCCAATCATTTTTTCAAGCAATTCAAAAACGCACTCTTCTATCAAAATGAAGAAGAAGCAATTCGCTCGATCCGAAAAACTGAGACATTAGAGCCAGAAGAAGATATTGCGATCGCGCAATTGCACTGGTCGCAAGCTAATAAACGTCTTTTGTCTATTATTAATGATAATCTCTAGTAGGGATCTAGGAAAATTTTTACTACGGCAAATCTTGACATTAAAAAAACAAGTGTTATATTTTTGAATAGATGCAAAAGTAACAAATACACACAATTATGAGTAATAACAAACAAGAAGAATATGATTCGTACAAAAACAAATTCGTTAGTTACTCAGAACTAAAAGAGCATTCCAGTTACTCAGATGCTTGGATTGCCATTAATGGTGTTATTTATGATATCACGGATTTCGTCGAAAAACATCCTTTTGGGGATACATTTCGAGGAATTTTAGGAACGGATTGTAGCGGCTTATTTTCATCCGCACATATTAACACTAATGTAGAAGAGCTAATAAAAAGTGAAGATTTTTTAAAGAGAAATAATATAAAAGTAATAGGGTATCTAGATGTCAAGCAGGATTTTTTGCATAAAGACAGCGATGGCCGATATTTAGATCGAATTGTTTATAAAGAAATCAACAAAGATGAATTTTGGTTGGAATTAAAAACCAAGGTCAAAGAATATTTAAAAGAAAACAATGAATCCATTCATTACTCTAAATTTGAAGGAATTTTATATCTCCTCTATTATGGAATACTATTTATTATTTTATCATATTTAACTTGGATCGAAGGCTCGATTGTCGCAGCAATATTACTTGGATTTCAGATGGTTTGTGCTTGCGCGGGAGTCTCCCACATGGTGGCACACTTTGGCTTTACAAAAAATAAGTTATTAAATTTTTTGGCACTCCATTTTATGGATTTAAGTGGATTTTCATGGTTAGAATGGCAAATCATTCATCAAACCCATCACAATCAACCTCATTCATCCATCGATCATCAAACTAATCAGTATGACCCTCTGCGTATTCATCAATATGTGAAACATCAGAACTATCATGGACATCAACATATAAGTTTTTGGCTAGGGCTGATAATATATCATTTTCGTGCTTTCTTTATGAGTACAGTTTGGTTGATTCAGAATCGAGAATTTCTGCGCCATCAATATGAAATTGTTGGACATATTGTAGCCAAATTAATCGTATTTTGTTTGGTTGGTTATTCTATGTATTTACATGGTTTTGCTCATGCTATGATGCTGTTTGCTATATTTTCAATCTCTTTCTCTTATTCAGCATTTCTATTGTTATACAATAATCATGAAGAAACTCATCATGTTTTAGCTTTAAATGAAGATGTCAATGGTTATCATCATCAATTTTCTTGGGCTAAAACCCAAGTTAAAACATCAGGAGACTGGTATCCAACCAACTGGATACTATCATTTATTGAATTTAATTATGGTTATTTTAACTACCATATCGAACATCATTTATTCCCTGCTTTTAAGCCTCGTTTGTTGAAAAAAATTGCACCGATTGTTAAAAGTGTATGTCAGAAACATGGTGTTCCTTATATTGCAACAACCTATATTGAAGTCCAGCAATCCTTTCAAAGGCATATTACGAAGATGGCTCTTCCTCCAGAAGAATTGGAAATAGAGAAGTTATAATTTTAACTGGCAGATAATACTTCTGCGGGATCGAGTCGTGTCGCTTTATTCACGACAATGACCCCCGAAGTCAAACACATAATCACAGTTAAGCAAAAGATGAAAGTTGCTCTTTGAACTTCCATATAGAAAGGAAGACCCGTCACTGAAAATATAACTTGATAAAATCCCCAAGACATGAAAAAACCCGGGATATACCCCAAACAAGCGAGGATTGTTGCTTCTTGTAGAACGACCAATAAAATGTAGCGTTTATGATAGCCCATTGCTTTGAGAAAAGCATATTCGGGTAAATGAGAGGTAATATCGTTAGACAAAACTTGATAAAGAATTGCAACGCCAACAATCAACGCGATCGCGGCTCCCGCTTGAAAAATTATGCCAAAGGTGGACTCATGAATCCAGAAATTTGTCTCTCGATCCATAATTTCCCGTCGCGTTAAGGCAATAACATCAGGGGATAGGTTTTGATTCAGTTTGCGAACAAAGCGATCGGCATCTACTCCTTCCTCAAGTTGGATTAATCCTTCACTCGCTAAATTAAGAGAGTGAGAAAATAAACGTTGAAAGTTTTGGTCGCTTAATAAAATCGTGCCATCGTATTCAAAACTATTCCCCAAGGAAAATAAACCGATAATTTCCACGATTTCTTCACCAAGTTTGCTCGTAATGCCGACATATCGAGGCCCGTATTCGCGATGGGAACGGCGATCGAAGATAACTGTATCGGGAGGTTGTAAGCCGGTAATAACTTCAGGCGATAATTCTGGGAAAAATGTTGCTTTCTTCAGATCGAATCCATAGACTTGAATCTGACGACCATTACCCGTCACGGCATTTTGCCATTGGGTTTGACCTGAATATAGAGGCATCACTCGTTTGACTTCTGCTAATCCCTCGAGCCGATACAAATGTCGAATGGAAAAAACAGTAGATACAGTCGGATCTTTACTTTTTGTAGAAAGTAAATAGACATCGGCATTCAATTGGCGGTAAAATGCAAGTGCCGCATTTTCCATTGCTCCCAAAGTGCCGAGGTTGACAAAAACAAGCGTTACAGAACAACCCACCCCGGCGATCGCGGCCAAGAATCGAGATTTATTATGGAGCAAATTGAGCCATGCTACAGGAACATTTTCCATCTTGTCAAAGTAAAAATCGCGATTGGTGTATCTTATCTCAAAGCGATCGTTTGCTTGAGAGTTAAATCCAATCCTATTGTTTTGCACTGATGTTTTCTTCCAAGGTAACACCCTTAGCGTGGCTGAATCTAACCCATTCACCCCGCCGTTTTCTCACCGCAATTTCTGGTGTGACATTTGCTGTCTTTTTGATGTTCGCATTTAAGGGTTTTGAAAATGCTCTCTATGACAGTCAAGTGCAATTGATCGAACGTCTCAATGGCGAAATTATCATCACCCACAAACTCCGCTACTTCATGAGAAGCACGAAAAAGTTTCCTCGACGGTGGCTCGATCGCATTCGGGGGTTCAGTGGTGTTAAAACGGCTTTTCCTCTCTATATTCGCGTTGCTGAATGGAAAAATGCGGAAACTAATGAGTATGGTGTCGTCAGAGTTCTTGCTTTTAATCTACAAAATCCGCTCTTTTTGCTCCCCGAGGTGGATCGATATCAGAAAATCTTGCAACTCCCCAATACCGTTTTAGTCGATCGCTTCTCGAAATCTTCAGTAGGACCCATAAACGCAGGAGTCGAAAGCGAGTTGGGTAATCGTCAAACCCAGATTGTCGGTACCTTTAATCTTGGCAGCGAGATCGTTGCGGGGGGAGGCAACTTTATCATGAGCGATCGCAATTTTCTCCGCTATTTTTCTCCCTCCAATCCCACTCTTGCGGGTCGAATTTTGCAGGAGATTGATATTGGTGTAGTCCAAGTGACGCAAGAGATCGAGCTTTCTACTTTGATTGCCAGATTGCGCCAAACATTACCCGACGATGTGACCGTTTTATCCAAAGAAGACTTTATCCAACGGGAATTAGATTATTGGCAAAAGACGACCAGCGTAGGCTTTGTTTTTAATATGCTTGCCAGTATGAGTTTTATCGTTGGGATTAGTTTAGTTTATCAAGTATTATCTACCGATATCTCGGATCATTGGCCGGAATATTCCACTTTGCGAGCAATGGGTTATCCCAATCGTTATCTCTTGGCGATCGTTTTACAGGAAGTGGTCATTTTAACAGGATTGGGTTTTGTCCCGGGTTTGTTAATCTCAATGAGTTTATATCGCCTTCTCGCAGGGCTTACTGGTTTAGTCTTCAAAATGACCGTACTGAGAGCCGTTAATATGTTGATTATTACTGTGGTGATGTGTTCGATTTCGGGATTTATTTCTATATTAAAAGTTCGGAATATCGATCCGGCTGAAGGATTCCAATAATAAATCAGTTCATTATACTACACTAGAACGCTATGAAGCTTTGTTACCCAATGCTTTTCCAGATTTGCCTTTTATAGGTTTCGTGTTTTTCAAGATCAATTTAAGATTGTATTTTGACTGCTTTAACTTTTGTTGAATGGGATTTATTTTTGAATGGTAGAATAAACATGACAATAAGGTTGATATTCTTCCTGTGTAAACGGTTCATATCCGACAACACCTGAATAGGTTATTTTGCATAGCAAACGATAATTGAGAGGAATAGGAGAGTGACTAATTTTAGCCACTGTGACCCGGACTAGATTTGGATCGCGCATGAGGATTTCAAAGATATTACTGATTAAATAGCGCGGACAATAGCCGACAATATAGTGATCTGGGGTATTGAGTGTTAAGGCTTTATCGTCATATTGGTTATGAAATTCATGGGCTAACCAAAGGGTTTCTCCGATGTTTAATTGTTCGATGCGTTGTAGTGTTGTTTCGGGTAAATGTCGTAAACCATGAGCTAAAAAGTTGAGATGGTATTGCCCTTGCTCATCCTGTTGAGGATAAGGGAAAACGGCAAAATAATCGGTTTCTCGGAGTCCTCCAGTCCGTCCTAAAAACTCCAGAATATCGAGATTTTGGGGCGACAAGTTGAAGCGACTGAGAAAGTTTTGATAATCTGGTCGAGAAGGGGGCATAACTCGATTTGCAAACACTGCAAATAATTCAGTGGAGCGATATTCTTGCTCCCATTCTGGAAAGGAAATGAGGGGGGTAAATCCATATTGTGTGGCTCGTTTTGCCCCTTGAATATAGACAAAGGTGTAGATTTCTCCATCAAAAGTGAGGCGACCCACTGGAAACCACAAGCGACTGTTATGATCTTGCCAAGCTAAAAATATGATTTTGAGGGGGGACATCATAATGAGAGTAATCTATTTTGATTGGTGAGTAAAATCTGTTTGGCAAACTGTCCTGCTACTGCGGAGAGACGATGCTCGGGAAAGGCTTGTAATATCCAGTCTATCTGTTTTTCAGTAATTTGCTCGAGACGACTCAGCCATTCTTGACTCGCTTGAGGATATTGAGTCACAATATACTGTAACAAGTCTAAAGTTTTCAGAGGTTTTTTATCGGTTTTATACTGATAAAATGCAGATGAACACCGCTTAACATAGGCTTCTACAGATCGGCTCTTGCGTCTTTCGTCGGAAAGTTCTCGACCTAAACAAGAAGCATGATCGTAGGTAGGAGCAAGATATTTTTGATCTGAATATTTTTGAGAGTTCACAAACCCCCAGTTCTCGTGATGACGATCGCTATTCCCAATCCAAGCATCGAGCATTAAATAGCCTACAAATAAATCTCTAGCATCTGTAAATGTAGAAGGAATGTTCCAATTAGAGGGAAAGCCAACATTGTTAATTTTAATAACCTTCATTACGACTCCAATAGTATATTCATGATTGTTATAAGTTGCTACAGTTGAATAGTTCGGGAGTAAACGATTCAGAATTTCATTTCCATGAACTAATGTTTCACCTCTTTTTAAGAAATTTACACCGATGATTCCTTTTTTTTTGTTTAGTGTTTCTGCTAACTCATAGCGAGCCGATGGTAAGTCTAAAAGTTGACATAACTCAAAGGCTATTTTTTCAGACCAATCTTCTCCTGTATTGGGACGAGGATATTTGAATAAACAGCGACCCAGTTGAGGATGATTTAGCCAAAATTTGGGTTTAGTCCCCATCATTTCTTCTTGAGCTTCTCTCATTTGTTCTGAATTGAGAGAAATAATTTCAAACTGATGTTTCATTATTATTTTTTTCAGGGAAGGGGAGAGGAGCGTAACTGCCATCGTAGTATTATATTATTGTCATAATGCGATCGCGTAGCGTCCCGTAGATAAACATCTTGCTCGCTAAAATATCCCAATTTGGATGCGTGACAGCTTTATATTCCCTGTTCCCTTTTGACATAACAAGTTCGGTAGCATCTCAAGTTTTTGTTTATTTTCCTACAACCATGTCCGATCTCCTGCTTGCAAACTCTAATATAGCACCCAAAACCACAAATGATTCTGTCATTTGCATCCGTAATTTGAATTATTATTTTGGTCGGGGGGATATTCGCAAGCAAATTCTCTTCGATATCAACTTGGATCTATTCAAAGGTCAAACGGTAGTTTTAACCGGTCCTTCCGGCTCCGGAAAGACCACTTTATTAACCTTAATGGGTGCATTGCGATCGGCTCGGGACGGAAGCTTAAAAGTTCTCGATCGCGAGTTAGTCGGTCTGTCAGAATTGGCATTAGTAGAAGTACGGCGCAAGATCGGTTTTATTTTTCAGGCTCATAATTTATTCGATTCTTTAACCGCCGTGCAAAATGTCGAGTTAGCTGTAGAATTAGGCGATCGCAGAAAACGAGGAAATAGAAAATATAAACAACAAAAACGAGAAATCGCCGTTGAAATTCTCACAAAACTAGGTTTAGGACAGCGAATTAATTATAAACCTAACGCTTTATCGGGCGGACAGAAACAAAGAGTATCCGTTGCTCGCGCTCTCGTCAATCAACCTTCATTAATCTTAGCTGACGAACCCACCGCCGCCCTCGATCGCTCTTCTAGTTTGGAAGTTTTATCCATGATGCAACACTTAGTAAAAGAACGAGATGGAACATTATTGCTGGTCACGCACGATAGTCGAGTATTGGAACTTGCCGATACGGTGATTAGTTTAGATGATGGGCGTTTATCCCAAGCAAAAGGAGAGCTCCTTCGCAGTATTAGTAGCTTAGTATCCTCAATTTTAGAGATGGATACCAAGGAAATTGCCGATACCGTCCGCCCTCTTTCTACAGAACAGTTCTCGAAGTTTTTAGACAAACTGAATGCTGAATTTTCGCAATTGCTCAATACGATGACTCTCCTAGAAAGTCGTTCTTTGGGCGGTAAATTAGAATTAATTATTCAAACATTATCGGTAAAAATTGCTCAAATATTGAACGCAGAACAAGTGACATTTTTTGTAGTCGATCGCGAAAATCAGAAACTCTGGTCTAAAAATGCTCGGGGGAAAGGTGGAGAATTAATTAGTATTGAAATTCCCATTAATGCAGGGATTGCTGGAAGTGTTGCGACAACAGGAAAAAGCGTAAATATTCCCGAACCTTATAACGATGCACGTTTTAATCCACAAATCGATCGCGATACGGGTTTTCTCACGCGAAATTTGATTTGTTTACCCATGTTTAATGAGCAAAATGAAGTATTTGCTGTCGTACAAGTGTTGAATAAAAAAGGAGATTCCCCTTTCGATCGCAAGGACGAAGAACGATTTTTCGATCTTACACAGTCTTTGGAATTGGTACTTCAGTCTAGTATTTTATATGCCAAACAAGGTCATTCTATTATTACGCAAACCCTAAAAAGCGATCCTGACGACCTGAAACGTAAAGTTGAGGCGCTTTCTGTCGATCACTTCATTCAATTCTTAGAGGAATTAAATCAGGAGCTTGCAGAAGTTCACCAGAATAAGTTTATGGTGCAAGACTCTCTGCTCAAACATAAATTAGATGATTTAGGTGACGTTCTCGCCTTGAAAATGGCTCAAGTATTGCAAGCAGAAACAGTAACGCTTTTTATTATCAACCAAGACAAACAAACATTACGAGCTGATAATGCACTCGGTAAGAATGGAGAACGAATTGAGATCGAAATTCCCCTTGAAACTGGAATTGCGGGTTACGTGGCGAAAACAGGTCAACCCGCGATCGTTAACGATCCCTATAGAAATCCTCATTTTAACCCTGATATCGACCGAGAAACAGGATTTAGGACGCGCAATATTCTCTCTCTGCCGATTATCGATCCGCAAAATCGCGAAGTCATTGCTGTCGTTCATGCGCTTAATAAGCTCAACAACGCTGAATTCAATACTGGCGATCGAGATAGGTTTTTGGAAATCGTTAATGCTCTCGGAGGCGTTTTGCCAGACGCTATCGATACACTCCGAAAAAGTTTTACTTATCTGTAGTGCGATCGCCTCCCTAGCAACGATCGAGCCGCACAACATTAGCAGATGAGGACTTGAGTAATTCGTGTTTGACCGTCGCGAATAGATTATGATGTCTCTGTACTATTTCGATCCTAAAAGACTATACACCCACCAGCGCCAACAATAAACTATGCCGAAAATAAATTATTCGGAAAGAGAAATAACCATGCCTTCACTGGCTAGAGATGCTTTGGGGAAAATTGCCTTCAGTTGCTTTTCGATGCGATCGAGGTGATTATCGTCGTGATCGGGACTGTGTAAGGAAACGATCGCTTTTTTTACACCGGCTTCCTTTGCTAAAGCGATACAAAATTTCCAACTCTTATCCAATTCTGGATTGATTTTTTCTCCCTCTTTCTCTTGTTTATAAATAGTTTTGGGAGAAGCCAAGATAAGTAAATCTGCTTTATCTGCTAATTTTAATAATTTTTGGGCATCAGGACTATTCGGTTCTAAAGAATAATCCGGACTCATCGCATAGACCACTGATTTATCCGAACAAGTGATGCGATACCCAACCGAACGATGATAGTTATTGAGGAGTATATTTTCAACAAAAATATCCTTCCCTATACACTGCTTTTCCTCAATTGCCAGATCGTAAAAATCTAATTTGGATTGCATTACCTGAATGGGAACGGGAAAGTTCGGTCCGAGCATCTGTTTGCTCAAGCGTTGTTGAAAAGATGAGCCATTAGAAGCTGTGGCACCATAGATGTGAAAGTGATTGATGGGGATAAAGGCTGGAACGAAAAAGGGAAAGCCTTGAATTCTATCCCAATGACAATGGGTAAAGAAAATATGGGCTTCGATCGGCATTTTACTGAGGAGATGATTCCCCAAAATTCGCAATCCAGTGCCGCCGTCAAAGATAAGGCTATGCTTTCCTACACGCATTTCTACACAGGACGTATTACCACCATAGCGGATGGTATTTTTCCCCGGAGTTGCGATTTGATCTCTAACGCCCCAAAACTGCACATCAAAGCTCACAGCAAGGCTTTCCTCCTGGATATCAGTGTTCGGCATTGCTAAGGTAACGGCTGCTGGCTGGGTATCTAGTGGCATAAATATTAGATGAGTTCAAGCCTCGAGTTAGCAGCTATCATAAAGTATAACCTTTCCTTCAAGTTTCTCCACTTTTTTGCTTCTCATTCAGAAAATTTTATTCGATTGAGAAAGAACGGATGAGAAAAAATTAAACTGTTAATCAACAAGTACTAACAGGTTGGAAAAGTTTAGGGAAATTGGTAGATGATTGTTCGATCGCAGCCTAGACATATTAATTAGATTGTTAGATCGGACTGTTCAATACAACAAAAGCTACAACTATAGGTAGAGCTACATGACGTACTACAAAATCTGTCTTGGTAATCTGTAACCATCTATATAGTTAGTTAATAACTATAGTCTAGGCGTATGGGTCTAGGCTTGCATTCTATTTTACCTCTACTGGCACCCTCAATGAATTCAGGAAATTTTAGTCCGAATTTCATACATATTAGCGCGATTGGGAAAACTTGACTTGTGAGTTCAATCACAATGAGAACAACGATCTCCAAATTACGGATTGTTCTATTCGTTGATATCTCAGTCTGAATAGAGACCTGCTAAATATCCGTTTCGCGATTTAATGCTTTCCCGATGCGTCCGCTTGAATACACCGTTCAACAAGGGTCAGAACTTCAGCAACATTTTTCCAACCCAAAATTTCGGTTGTTTTTTTCTCGAGGTTTTTGTAGGTTTGGAAAAATTCGGCGATTTCGTCAAGACGATGTTGAGCAATATTTTCTAGAGATTTGACTTGGTTATAGCGGGGGTCTTTGAGGGGAACGCAGAGAATCTTTTCATCGCGATCGCCACCGTCGATCATTTCCAGCATGCCAATGGGACGGGCGGGAATGATGCAACCCGGGAAGGTAGGCTGGTCGATAATCACCATTCCATCTAAGGGATCGCCGTCATCGGCAAGCGTATTGGGAATAAAACCGTAATCGTAGGGATACTGTACGGAAGAGTACAAGACGCGATCGAGGGCAAAAGCATTCAGATCTTTATCAAATTCGTATTTATTTTTACTACCTGCGGGAATTTCAATTAAAACATTGATGGTACCCGGCTCGGGTTGAGGAGGAATCCGCGATAAATCCATAAATTTACTCCACGCAAAAAAATAGTTAGCTCAAAAATTAGCGACAAGAATCGCTATCCCCTCTTATACAATCGGGGTTGCCTCAAAGATAATACCAGCAATCGGGACTTTGCGTTACTCTTGCACGAGAAAATGATGAGGGGGATAATTCCAGTTGCGATCGTTCAAACTGAAATTATTTCCTGTGAAGATGGTGGTCGGTCTGTTGTTGGCGAGAGAAAATCCTTGGGACTCAGGGATGAATAGTAAGCGATCGCAAAGGTGGGAACAACCAAGGTTAAAATCGCGATCGCTACCCCTAAAATTCCAGCCCACCTTTGAGTTGGCAATTCTAAAGGCGTTTTAACAGACGGATCGCTCGATTCCATGAAAATATAGGGACTCAATATTCTACTTCTATTGTAGCTATATCTCGGCTAGAGATTGTCTCAAGTACAACTAACTTTAGGAATCTTCGACAAGGACTAACAACTGCCGCGATCGCGATATCGAGCGATCTCCCCATGAAATGAAACCACCGAAAAGGCTATCCATACTTAAGGATAGAAAATTTCGGCGGCATCAAGATAAGCAATCGGAGGGTATGAATAACTCTACAGTTCCTTTTCTGGGAAGGTTGTGACGGATTTTACGAAATGTTCTTTTTTTCCGTTCGCTGCCAATGCTCGCAAACAGAGTACGATCGCTTAGCGATAAATGCGCTCAAACTTAATTATATAAACTCATAATGACTACACTTTAGGGTTGAGTATTAAGATCTCTCAATCTCTCAAAAAGCCAAGAGGAGCGAAATCGCGTTTAACTGCGTAAGCCATGAAGTATAGCTTTTTGGATTGGAAAATGAGCAAGAGATTTAATTTGTTCCCGAAAAGTGGGAATCTTGAAAAAAGACTCAAAAATCATCAGTATAATTGAATCATGCCAGAAAAAGACCCAGAAATTATTGATAAAATTCGCAAGCAATTTGATTTTGGACCCTATCCTCAAGTTTCCTTGGATAAATCTCCCAAAGATGATTTGGGCGTGCTATATAATCACAGCCTAGCAACCTCATATTACTTGAGAAATCGCCAATTCATTGATTCTACAGGAAAACTGATTTTAGATGCGGGATGCGGTACGGGCTATAAATCATTAGCGTTAGCTTATGCCAATCCGGGGGCAAAAATTGTCGGAGTCGATCTCTCCGCGCAATCCATTGAACTCGCTCGCAAGCGCTTAGAACATTACAATTTCAAGAATGTAGAATTTTTTGTACTTTCTCTCTACGATCTACCGAGATTAGGCTTAGAATTTGACTACATTAATTGCGATGAAGTGCTGTATTTAATTCCCGATCCTGCCCGAGGGTTGCAGGCAATGAAAGCAGTCTTAAAACCAGATGGGATTATTCGCAGTAACTTGCACAGCCAATATCAGCGCAGGAATTTTTTTCGTGCCCAAAAACTGTTTGCGACGATGGGATTAATGGATGATAATCCCGAAGAAATGGCTTTAGAAACTGCGGTAGAAACTATGAAATCGTTACAGGATTGGGTCGATCTCAAAAAAACAACGTGGAGAGAAGAATTAGAAAAGGAAAAAAGCCCGACAAGATTGTTAAGCAATCAACTCTTGCAAGGCGATCGCGGCTTTACAATTCCCGATATGTTTTCTCTTTTAAGGGAAGCCGATCTTGAATTCATTAGCATGGTGAATTGGCGACAATGGGATATCGAGCAGCTTTTTAAAGAACCCGACAATTTACCTGTATTCTGGGCATTGACTTTACCCGAAGCTACTCTTGAAGAAAAGTTACAGTTGTTTGAGTTGCTGCATCCTGTTCATCGTCTCTTGGATTTTTGGTGCGGTCATCGCGATCGCGCTCATTCCTTCACTCCTGTAGCAGAATGGCAGGATGAAGATTGGGAGACAGCGATCGTCGATCTGCATCCGATCGCCAAAATGCCTCTAATGCGGACAGTTCTAAAAGAAGCGCGCCAGAAATTGCAATTATTTCCCGTCAGCCAAACCATTCCCATTGCAGGAGGACAGACTGTTTCCCTCGATATCACGATCGCCTCTTGTCTTTTTCCGCTTTTGTGGGATTCCCCTCAATCTCTCTCTGCTTTGATCGAACGTTGGCAAACCCTCAGACCTGTTAATTTAGAAACCTTAGAGCCAACGACTCACACTGAGGCTTTCCAACTCCTGCAAAGTACGCTAACTGGCTTGGAAAGTCTCGGCTATACCTCCTTAGCCCAGTCGTAAAGAAAAAATTTTGGGAGGAGGCGATCGCAAAATTAAAAAATCTGGGTAAGTTACCTAATAGATGGGACGTAAAATCTTATCAACAATAACGCGGAGAGCATTAAATATGAACCTCAAACCGGAATTTCAAACAAAATTTCTGCAGTATTTCAACAAAAACAAAAAAGGCGACGAAGGTTTTACGCTGATTGAACTGTTGGTCGTTATTATCATTATCGGGATTTTGGCAGCGATCGCCCTCCCTTCCTTGTTGGGTCAAGCAGCTAAGGCGAAGCAAGCAGAAGCACGTAACAACGTGGGCGCGTTATCTCGAGGCGAGCAGGCTTACTTGCTCGAGGCGGGTGGATTTACCACAATACCGGCAAACCTCGGTCTTGGGATTGACCCCGTTACCACTAACTATGGATACTATATCAAGGGTTCTGGGGATGTTGCTCTCGATAAACATAATAATGTTCTAGTTTACGGCGATCCCATTGCGAATGCGTTGAGAGCTTATGTGGGAGCCGTTGGTATCGGTGTTACGGGAGCAGGTGGTGAAGCAACTTCTATTGCTGTGGTTTGCGAGTCAAAAGCAATCAATCCGGCGGCTGTAGCTGCACCGGTAGTCGCAGCAGGGGCAACTTTTGCGGGACCTGTTGGCCTTCCGGGAAATGCTCCAGCAGATACAGGTGTTGCTTTCGAGCAAGACTGTGCTGGTGCTAATCCAATTGACGCAAACATTTGGGGTGGTGCTAACCCTGTGGGTTGGAAATCCCTTGGCGGTTAGTAAAAATTAGTTGGCTAATATGAGAAATGAGAGTGGGTAGTACGCAAAAATTCTACCCACTCTTTAGTTTATTGGTTAATTGGTGAATGTATGACTATTGAAATTGACTGGCAACAATACGGTCAAAATGCTTACGAGGCTGGAGATTTCGATCGAGCCGCCGAGTGTTACGAACGGGCAATTTCCGCACAGCCTCAAAAACCGACTAATTATTGGTACTTGGGTTTGATGTTACTTTTGCAAGGTAAAGCTGAGGAAGCACAAACTACTTGGCTGCTAAAAATGCTCGAAGGTACAACAGAGCAAGTCGAAAGCTGGAATGAAGAGTTAACAGAAATTCTTCTTCAAGCTGCACAAAGGCAAGAGCAAGAGAAAAATGAGAGAATGGCTTGGGAAATTCGCACGCAAATACAAGAAATTGCACCCACCGATCTCGATAATGGTTTGTATCTTTTAGAATTGGCCATTCAACTTGGCAATTATAGCAGTGAAATCATTCGATCGCTCGATATTGAAGAACTTTTGCAACACAATACTTTAAAGCCAAACCAATGCGATCGGCTTTTATTGTTACTACAAAAAATTCTAGATATCGCTCCCTTTGATTTTTCTTCTTTGGAATTGGCAGAAATTTGTGTAGACTTTATTCAATATAGCGATCGCAAATTCAGCCTTTTCAAAATATTACTCGATTCTTCTAGAAAAATAGGTTTTTTACAGCATCAGCCGAAAATTGCAGCTAAATTAGTAGAGTTGGCCTTGCGATTATATCCCGAAGATCCAGAAGTAACTAACTATTTAACAAGACTGTATCAAGATTCCAGGCAGTACGAAAAAGGAATTGCAATCGCTCGGCAGTATGTTGATCTTGTTGCATCTTTTGCCGATAAAATTTTTGCCCAGAATACATTATTAAGAGCTTTAATGAGCGCAGGTGGATACTGGGAGGAATCCGGCAACCTCTTTCAAGAGTATCAAGAATTAATTCAAGAAACGATCGCGCAACGTCCTCAAGATTTAAGCAAACTTCAAATTTCGCGCTTATTTAACAGTTATTTTTTTGCACCTTACTTTCAAGATTCACCCAAAGAGAATCGGAGCGTTCAAAATAAAATTGTAGAAATTTGTCAAGAAAACACGACGATTCAATATGAAAAGTTAATTCAAATATTTGCTCGAGATATTCAAAAACGCCAACAAGATAGAGAAGGAGAATTATCTAGGCGTTTGAAAATCGGTTATCTTTCTGCTTGTCTGAGAGAGCATTCTGTCGGATGGTTGGCAAGATGGTTAATTCAGTACCACGATCGCGAAAAGTTTACTATCTATGAATATTTAATTGGCGATCGCAATGCGAGAACTCCTTTAGAAGAATGGTATATTAGCCAAGCCAATGAATTTTACAAATCTAGTTCCTATGAGGAAATCGCTAATAAAATATCTGAGGATAAAATTGATATCTTGATCGATTTAGATAGCATTACCGTAGATATTTCTTTTGCGATCGCTTCTCTCAAACCCGCTCCCATTCAGGTCACTTGGTTGGGATGGGATGCTTCGGGGCTTCCCACCATTGATTATTTTATTGCCGATCCCTACGTTTTACCCGACAGCGCACAAGAGTATTATCGAGAAAAAATTTGGCGTTTGCCCCATACTTATATTGCCATAGATGGATTTGAAGTCGATCCGCCTACCTTGAGACGCGACGATCTGGGAGTTGAAGAAGATGCTGTTATTTATTACAGCGCTCAAACTGGATACAAACGCCATTTGGAAACAATTCGCTTACAACTGAAAATTATTAAGGAAGTCCCAAAAAGTTATTTTTGTATTAAAGGAACTTCAGATAAGAAAGCGCTACAAAACATCTTTTTTTCTCTGGCAGAAGAAGAAGGAATTGCCCGCGATCGCTTGCGTTTTTTAGATATTGATAAGACGGAAGCCATTCATCGTGCCAATTTAGGTATAATGGATGTAGTTTTGGATACTTACCCTTACAATGGTGCGACAACAACATTAGAAACCTTGTGGATGTGCGTTCCGTTGGTCACTAAAGTTGGGGAACAATTCTCAGCCCGGAATAGTTATACAATGATGATGAATGCTGGAATCACAGAAGGGATTGCGCGGAGCAATGAAGAGTATATTGAGTGGGGAGTTCGTTTGGGACAAGATGTAGCATTACGCCAAAATATAGCTTGGAAATTGCGACAATCCCGCAATACAGCCCCTCTTTGGAATGGTAAACAATTTGCACGAGAGATGGAAAAATCTTACGAACAAATGTGGGATATTTATAAGCAGAAAAATTGAATTTTGATGACCGATACCAGTTCAGATTCAGTATTTTTGGATTGGAGCAATTGGATAGCGATCGCTTCTTTTGCAAGCTATTCCTAAGAGAAATTGTTCCTATTCTGATGGCTGCGGTGAATTTGGTGGTTGTTCTGATGGTTGACCTTCTGCTGCTTGTTTGAGTTGTTCGAGTTGATTTTTGAGTTCCTCATTCTCTGGATCTAATTCTAGCAATTTCTCCATTGGTGCGATCGCACCTTCATAATCTTGCAATTGAATGCGAACGGCAGCCAGTGCTTGCCAAACTTCCGGGCTATCTGGAGAGCGATCTGCTAAGGTTTCGAGGGGTTCTATTACCTCTTCCCATTTTTGTAGAGCAAGGCGCGTTTGGATCAAGCCTTGTAGCGCAAGTTCATTGTCAGGTTCGCGTTCTAATACAGCAGCATAGCCGTTTTCTTGTGCCAATAACTCACTATTGAGTTGTTCTTGTCCCGATTGTCCCGAATTATGAGAAGTTGAGTTACCACTGAATACGCTAGCTGCCATAATTCCCATCGAACTGAGAAAAGCCAGACCAGAAACAACAATAATAACGCGCTGAATTGGTTTAACCATTATTAAATGAGGAATGCTCCTCGATATTGCTATACTGATGGTAACGTTACAATTTTAAGCTGTCCAAGTTTTATCTTAAACGATCGCCCCCATGTCTCGCTTCAATTTATCCTTGTTGGTTCGTTCTTCTCCTCTCTGGAATTCTCTCGCGATCGCGCTATGTTTTCTCGCCGTCATTATGTTGCAGCGTCCCCGACTCGAGGCGATCGTCAACCGCGAAAATACGCTAACTCCAGAACAAGTGCAACGCGAAGAGGAATTAGAACGAACTCGCTTGCAACTTGCTCAACGGATTCCTGTATTTGGGTTTGACAATCTTCTTGCTAATTGGGAGCTATTACGATTTTTTCAATATTTTGGCGACTATCCTGCTCGTGATATTACAGGCTATCCCCTTATTCTAGACTATTTTCGTATCATTCTCGCTCGCGATCCTCGCTTTCTCGCAGCCTATGTCTTTCTGGGAACCAGTGGTGCAATTCATGCGGCCAAACCTCAAGAAACAGATGAAATTATGACACGAGGAATTGAGCAATTAACCTCGCAAACTCCTAAATATTCTTATTTTGCCTTGCGGAATAAAGGCATCAATGAAATTCTCTTTCTCGGAGATCTCGAAGCTGCACAAAAAACTTTTACGAAAGCCGCAGATTGGGCTTCTACTTATGGCGATTCTCAAAGTCAAGCGATCTCGAAAAGATCTCGCGATACTGCCATCTTTTTAGCCAGTAACCCCAATATTCAAGCAACTCAAGTTGCAGCATGGGGTATGGTTCTCGAACAGGCTTCAGACGAACAAACGCAAAAAATTGCCATAGAAAATATCTATAAGTCTGGTGGAAACATTATTCAAAACCCAGACGGAAGATTTCAAGTTGTCTTACCGTCTAATCCTTAAAAGATTGGGATTTTGAGGAGGAAAGAAGGAATGTTAGACAATCATTGTGAAAGATTAACTAATAACTGATGGACAAGAATTCCTGCGCTAAAACCTGTCAAACTCACGATCGCAAACAAGCTAAAGGCTTGCCATTCTCCGAAGTTGGCTTCTTGCAGTTCCAATCTTACTAAGGAGGCTGCTGCAAACAGGGCAATTAACTGCACGACATGGTGAATCCATGCCACTAAAACAACGGTTGCAAAGGCAATCAGAATAACCGAAATAAACGCGCGCGAATCCGAACGAATGGGACTGGTGAGAATTTTGCGAACGATACTACTGGGAGCAGTAAAAACTAATGCTGTTAACAATAATAAAAAACCGACCAGCAACCAGATTAACGGGCGAGAATTTGCATCTGCTACCGACCAACCCAAAACGACGTGCAGGGTTAATAAAATGCCGAGGGAAAGACTTAAAAGACGGGTTGGGAACGGCACGAATTTTCTCGGAAAAAGCGTAATAATATCGTAACGATCGCCCTGTTGATATAGGGCGATCGCGTCTCGTCCAATTCAGGACAAAGATTGAATGATGTAATCGAAATAGGGTTCGGCAGCTTTGGCATCTTCTGCCCCGAGCAATCCTAGTGAGGCTTCTTTTAAACAATTAATGGCTTCAACCATCCCGGCAACGGGAACGTTGAGGGCATTGTACATTTCTTTTACCCCAATGACCCCGATCTGTTCGATGGGGCCTTTATCTCCCGCTAAAATACCATAGGTAATCAGGCGGAGATACCAACCATAGTCCCGCAAGCAGAGGGCGCGCTGGCGTTGACCAAAGGCATTACCACCGGGGGAAATAAAGTCCGGACGCTTTCTCCAGAGTTCTTTACTAGCCTTCTCGACGATTTTTTTCTCGCTTTCGGCTAGGGTTTCGGCAATCCGCATCCGTTGCTCTCCAGTTTGCAGGAAGTTATCGATGCTGGTTAACTCGCCGCTACTGGGATAGCGGAGTTCATCATCGGCTTTTAAGATAACGTTACTAACGACGCTCATTATCACAACATAATAAATATCAATTGTCAGTTTAGCGATTCGGAGGGTCAGAAAGAAAGAGATTGTCGGTTTTGCGACCTAATTGGGGCGATCGCGTTTACAATTTTTAATCAATCGCCCCAAAATTGATATAAATCTTAAAATTTTCTCATGGGAAACAAGGAAGCAAATTGGCAACAGGGCAGCTTAATTGAAGTGGAAATTGTCGATGTCAGCGATCGCGGCGATGGAGTGGGACGATGGGGAGAAAGAGCGGTTTTTGTTCCCGATACAGTGACAGGCGATCGCGTTAGTGTCCGGTTGCTGCGAGTTAAACCGCAATATGCTTATGGCAAACTCGTAAAAGTGTTTCATCCTTCCCCCTATCGCCTGCGCCCGTCCTGTATCGTGGCAGACAAATGCGGAGGTTGTCAGTGGCAGCACATTCATTCCTCTTATCAGCAGGAAATCAAGCATAATCTTGTATTACAAGCACTCCAGCGTATCGGCGGATTTACTGAGCCTCCGGTTGCTCCCCTTCTTTCGGAATTAGATTTTTTAACCTATCGCAATAAAGCGACCTATCCTTTGGGAATTTCTGAAGGAGGAAAGGTGCAGACTGGATATTACCGCAAAGGCAGTCATCAACTTGTCAATCTCAATCAATGCCCGATTCAAGATAACCGTTTAAACCCCTTCCTCGCGCAAATCAAGCAAGATATTGAGACGCAAGGGTGGAGGATTTATGACGAAGGACGCAAACAAGGGCAATTGCGCCATCTCGCCCTGCGAATCGGACGGCATACGGGTGAAGTTTTATTAACTTTAGTCACGACGGATTTACAGTTGCGCGATCGCTCGGCGTTGGCTCGGGCGTGGATGCAGAAATATCCAAATTTGGTGGGTGTTTGTCTCAACCACAATCCTTACCCGACCAATACAATTTTTGGCGATCGCACAGAATGTTTGGCGGGACGGCCTTATCTGCGAGAAATCTTTGCTGGATTGGCGTTGCATTTACGTCCAGAAACCTTTTTTCAGGTCAATACAGAAGCCGCAGAAGCAATATTGGCATTCATTCTCCAAAAACTCAACTTACAAGGTTCAGAGCGTCTGTTAGATGCTTATTGCGGGATTGGGACTTTTAGCTTGCCCTTTGCCCAACAGGTGCGCGAGGTGGTGGGCATTGAAGCACAAGCTGCTGCCGTAGAACAAGCACGAGAAAACGCCGCTCTTAATGCGATCGCTAATGTTCGCTTTGAGGTAGCCGCCGTGGAAGACTGGCTTCCTCGTCAGTCAGAAATTCCTGACATTGTATTTTTGGATCCCCCTCGCAAAGGGTGCGATCGCGCTGTCCTCGAAACCCTCTTGCGGCTCAAACCTTCGCGCCTTGTTTATCTCAGTTGCAAACCCGCAACCCTCGCCCGAGATTTAAAAATTCTTTGCCAGTCGGAATTGTATCGCTTGACCGATCTCCAGCCCGTTGATTTTTTCCCCCAGACGGCTCACGTTGAATGTGCGGCTTTTCTCCAACATTCTACGCCTTAAACGAGTTTTAGATTTGAGCAAGGACATTATCATTTTTAATGTATTTTGTCAAGTCGGGAAAATCGCCACCTCATGCACTACTTTGTTATAATAAAAGAATAGAAAGCCAATTTTCTGAGATAATGAATGGGTGTTGCGGAATCGCAATCTTCCTGCAATCCCGTGAAGATTTCTTGCAAAAAGGAAGAGCTTGACTGTCTGCAAGCCTCAATTCAAAAATCTGCGATCGATTTTTGAGAATAATTTTTAAATGCAAGGAAAACGTTCGCGAGAAAAAATTTCGATTTTAGAACCTAATCATTTAAGGAATTCAGCAATGACAGCATCAAAAACCTTTGCCATGTTTTCCCAGAATCATGCTTAAAAATGTTCTCGGAAAAAGAGTGCAATTGTTTCCTGTGAAGATGAGTTAGAGGTAAATTTTCGTGATTTCTATTTCACTGCCTGTCAAAAAAGAAAGCTGGTCAACGATTAGTTTCGCTTCTACTCTTTATTTGTGTCCGGTATTGGATATTCTGTTAGCGAAAATTCCGACCGAATGGCAGCCGGAAATTCGCTTAGGACTGCAAGAAGCGTTGGTCAATGCAGCCAAACACGGAAACAATCTCGATCCCAGCAAACAAGTTTGCGTTCGCTTTTCCGTAACGGATGGCTTGTATTCTTGGGTTATCACCGATCAAGGGACGGGATTTGAACCCAGTTATTATTGTCCGAATAATCCTGAAGATCTACTCCCTCCAGAAGAATCAGAACAAGGTCGAGGTTTATGTTTGCTGCATCAAATTTTTGACCAAGTTCACTGGAATCACCAAGGTACCGAATTAAAATTATCCAAAAGAGTCAAACGCGAACGACCGATCTGGCGCTGACTCTTTTTTTATTACTTACCGTGGGTTGGGCAAGGTGGGGCGGAGAGCGAGCGATCCAACCATCCCGTTGCTTGTTGAAGATGGGCGATCGCGTCGTCTTTGCGATCGCTGAGGAGAAAAACCAAGGCGGCTGTAGCTTGTTGTCCGGCTTGTGCTTTGCGATCGGCTTTGAGGCGATGCCAGTCGTTAGGAGTAATGGCAAGGCGATCGGCGAGGGCTTGAGCGAGTTCCAAAGTAGAAAAGTCTTGCAGAAGTTCGGTTTTTGGGGGAGTGGCAATTTCTGACATAATTTTCAGGATAGAATAATTTCCTTTCTACCAGTTTAATCGTTAAAGATCGGTTTTTTGATTTTGCCTATTGCTCATTCTCTTCTTGCCATTGATAATTGATAATTGATAATTATTCATTGTTTAAGATGTCTGCCGAGAAAGAGCGCCAGTTTGAGCAAGAATTTGAAAATGCCCTCATTGAAGCTGAAGAAACTTTAGCCAAGTTGCGACAGCGTTACAGTGAAGTTAAAGAAGATCGAAAAGAATTAGCTAGGCTACAGCAAAAACAACGAGAACTCAACAGAGGAAAAAAAAAGCCGAATAAACGCCATCCTTTATACCCAGAACTTACAGAAATTGCCCAACAGATTGAATTGCTCGACCTGAATTTAGAAAGTCATCTTTTTCGTTGGAAGCAGTTGCGAGAACCATTTTGGATGGCGGTACGCTTTGGGGGTTTGGGGGTTTTACTCGGTTTATTATTGCGCTCGATGATGAATTCTCAATCCTGAATTCCCGACTACAAGGAAATCTATTCAGAAGTGCAACAAATTAATCTGCAAAAGTTAACGAGAGAGAACGTCACAAGATAAATTTTCCGCCAGAGGATGTCGATCGCGCGAATATTCGCTAAATTAAAACTATTCAGTTTGGAGAGAGCCAAGATTTATTCAGGCTCGAGGAAAGAGGGAAATGGATGCGGAACAACTGCAAAAAATTACGGGATATTTCATCTTGGAAGCCCAAGAACACCTCGAAGCGATCGCTCAGAGCTTGCAAAATTTCCAAGAAACCGTAGACGATCCCGAACAAATTCAAGAAATTTATCGCGGCGCTCATTCGATCAAAGGGGGCGCGGCAATGCTGGAGTTGGAAAATATTCGCTCCCTTGCCAATCATCTTGAAGATTATTTTAAATCCCTCAAATCATCGCCCTTAACTGTTGATGAGACTTTAACCGCCCTCATTTCTCAGGTTTGTAACGCCTTACAAACCCTGATCGACAAACTGGAAGAAACCCTCAGTATTCCCGAAGACTTTGCCAAAAAAGTGATGGCCAAAGTTCACCCTCTCTTCGATCGCATCCCCCAACATCTCGAAAAACTGGCAACGGGAACATCTCCCATTGATGGCGTTTCTGCCCTGCCTCAAACCCTACAAGAGGAAGTCCTCAAAGCCCTCGCCGAAATTAGCGAATTGCAACAACAAGGAGACTCCCCCGATCGCCGTACCCACATTCAAAGCTTCTGTCGCCATCTCGCTAAGTTAGAACAGTCCTCAACTCGGAAGGAATGGACTTACTTTCTCGAAGTTGCCCAAACCGCGATCGCCTATCCAAAAAATGACTATCAAAACACCACACAGTGGATCGTCCGAGATCTCAAAGAAGCCGTCGCTCACTTAGTAGCAGGAGAAGAGACCGAAATCGCTCCGAGTCCCGAACTTCTTGCCCTCGCTCAACAGGTTACCCCCCTCACCTCCTCAAATGAGATATCAGAAGTAACCGCCAGCGAACTGAACGACCTCGCCGACTTATTTGAAGGCGATGCTCTCAATCTGGAAGGAACTTGGCAAGAAGAAGTTATTGATTCTCGCAAATTTATCAATAACAATAACAAATTGGTCAATGTTAAAGAACAGTCTCTCACTGAAACCGATTTCGAGGAGCTATTCGCGCCAGAATCCCCAGAGAACTTAGGCGGATCTGTCGATAGCGATCCCGAACTCAAGCACGAATTAGAGGATTTATTTGGCGGCGATCTGGCGTTAGCAGAAACAGAACTTGTCGATCCTCAAAGCGATCTCCCTTCAGACTCCCAAAGCGATCGCGAACTTCTCGCCTTCGGAACAAGCGGAAATGAAGAATCTACAACCCTCGAAAATGATTTGGATTCTCTTGATAACTTGTTCGGCGAAGGATTTTCCTTTGAAGAAGACGAAAACTTGGCAACCGCCCCCAAATTCGCCGGAGAATCGCCAGAATTTTTGTCTCCGAACGCCAGTCAAGAGCCTGCAAGTATTAGCAAAACATTGAACGAGGATCTCAACAAAGACTTAGGCGCAATCTTCTCCGATGTCAGCGATAGTGACACCGATAATCTCCTTGAACCCGACTCTTTCGACTTCGATCTCCCCGATCGCTCCGAGCCAACCCATCCTCAAAGTGAGGAGTCCTTGGCTTCAGTTCCCGACAAAGAAGAAGTTGCCCCAGAATTATCCGAATGGGAAGATATGAGCGATCTGCTTGATATTTCAGTTTCGAGTGAGACAACTTCTTCTCCGGCAGACATTGGACTTGACTCAGAAGATTTCGATCCCTTTGAAACTTTCGTACAAAACGATACCTTCAATATTGAAATAACTCCTGCAGATCCCGGGCAATACCGAGGACAAGGATTCAATGTGGATGATGAATTTAATGCGTTGTTAAACGGAGAAGGTGACGATATTGAAGAGATGGACGACTTAGAAGCATTTTTAAGCGGTCAAACCCTATCAACAGATTTTAGCGATCGCACTCATGCCCAACCTCGCAAGAATGAGGTCAAAAACAACGCGAACGAGCTAATTTCAGGCTTGGATGCAACAACTTTAATCCCTGCGGCAGAGACAGGGGACAATATAGAAATTACGATAAGCCCTCTAGAATCTGCGGACGCTCTCGAAGCAGAACAAGATAATGAATTTATAGCCTTTCTCGAAGGGGACGAAAACATGACTGGTCAAGAATCGGAAATCAAAGATCTCGATGCTTTATTGGAAAATATTCCCGAAACTGCGATCGCAGAGAGTATTTCTGAATTTTCTCCCGATGAAGAATTATTCGACTTGTTTGCAGGAGAAGAAAGCAGTAAGAGCGAAGATACTGACGCCCTTGAAGACCTATTAGGAGATGCCTTCGACACGCCAATGGTT
>NZ_JCAMRX010000002.1:37678-272439 GCF_059821285.1 Spirulina sp. LEGE 11439 | reverse complement strand
GCCGCAAGCGACTCTCAAGAAGAAGACTTGGCTGCCTTATTAGAAATGGAAGAAATACCAGCAGAAAGTGAGGTATTTTCCTCGACAGAAAATGAAGCCCTTGAAGACCTATTAGGAGATGCCTTCGACACGCCAATGGTTGCCGCAAGCGACTCTCAAGAAGAAGACTTGGCTGCCTTATTAGAAATGGAAGAAACATCAATGGTTGCGGCAAACGGTCATCAGGAAGAAGAGAACATCCCAGAATTAACCCCTCTTGCCCTCGAAGAACCTCCGATCGCTTCTGAGAGTCCAGAAAAAATTGCAGAGATCGTCCCAACAACAGAAAGCGAATTCACCTACTACGATCGCCTCGATGAATTAGAAGCACTCCTCGAACAACCCGCTTTTAGTGCCAAAGATTTGCAAGTCGCCACCACATTTGCCGAGCTAGATCGCCTCCTTGAAGCCGAACCTAATATCAGTCACCCGTCACCCATCACCAGTCACCCGTCACCAAGCCCCAAACCCCAGTCACCCGTCACCAAGCCCCAAACCCCAGAAGAAGACTTTGGCGATGTGGAAGAAATGCTGATGAGGGCACAACAACAAGCTGGAGAAATTCCTCTAGAATCAACCAAGCGATCGCAACGCCCTGCCCGCCCCAGAACCACTAAACTCAAAGTGGAAGCCAGTCTGAAAGTCCCCGTCAAACAGATGGACAATTTGAGTAACCTCGTCGGGGAACTGGTGGTTAACCGGAATAGCTTGGAAGGAGATGAAGAGCGCTTGCGGCAATTCCTCGATAGTTTAATGCACCAAGTGCAGAATCTCAGCGATGTCGGCGGCAGAATGCAAGATTTATACGAACGTTCCCTCTTAGAAAATGCCCTTCTACGCAGCCGTCGAGAATATCACTCCCAGAAAACCCACGATTTTGCCCATCCCAGCGCGACAACAGATGCCAGCGACAGCAGCTTTGATGAGTTGGAAATGGACAGTTTTAGCAAGTTTCACGAACTCGCTCAAGAAACCATCGAAATGATTGTACGGGTGCGAGAGTCTGCCTCTGATATTCAATTTCTCGTGGATGATATCGATCAGGTGGCGCGAACCTTGCGACAAGTCACCTCTCAACTTCAAGAAGGGTTGACGAAATCTCGCATGATTCCCTTTGGCAATACCGCCAGTCGCCTTCCCCTTGCCGTGCGCCGAATTGCCCCTCAACTCAACAAACAAGCACAACTCGAACTAGAAGGACAGGAAACCCTCATTGATAAAATGATTTTGGAACACCTGTCAGATCCCCTTACCCATTTGGTGAATAACGCCCTCACTCACGGTGTCGAATCCCCCGAGGTTCGCCTCGCCTCGGGGAAATCCCAAACGGGGCAGATTAAAGTCAGTGCCATGCAGCAGGGAAACCAAACGGTGATTTCCGTTTCCGATGATGGGGGGGGAATTGATAGCGATCGCGTTAAACAAAAAGCTCTACAAAAAGGATTGATCGATCGCGATCGCGCCAAACGCCTTTCTCGCTTGGACGTTTACGACCTGCTTTTCCATCCGGGGTTCAGTACCAAAGACCAAGCCGATAATTTTGCCGGACGCGGCGTGGGACTAGACGTGGTGCGAACCAGTATCAATGAAATTCGCGGTGCCGTCAGCATTGATTCAAAATTGGGCAAAGGGACGACCTTTACCATCCGCTTGCCCTTAACGTTAAGTATTTGTAAAGCCTTGTGCTGCGTTAGCGAAAATGCTCCCATTTCCTTCCCTCTGGATGGAGTAGAAGACATGATCGACCTGCCTCACCGCAAATTGCAACGCAATGCCCAAGGTCAAATGTGCGTCCCGTGGCGAGATTCCCTTTTACCCTACGCCCATCTCTCAGAACTGCTCTCTTATAACCGCCGCATTGGTCGCAGCAACCTCTATGGGGGCAAGCGCGAAGAAAATGTGCTTTCCGTCGTCGTTTTACGGGGTTCCGGCAGTCATATTGCTGTTGGGGTCGATCAGGTGGTGGGAGAACAAGAAATCGTCATCAAACAACTTTACGGACCCATTCCCAAGCCCGCCGGAATTGCCGGGGCGACGGTACAAGGGGATGGAAAGATCATGGCCATTGCCGATGTGCTGGAGTTAATCGAAATTTCTGAAGGCCGCATTCGCAAGGATATGGGCAGTATTTGGAATCCGATCGGCACGAGCGATCGCGATACGGATGCTCGCACTCTCAACGAATCGATCGTTCTTATCGTCGATGACTCCATCACCGTGCGGGAATTGTTAAGCATGAGTTTCAGCAAAGCCGGCTATCGCGTGGAACAAGCGCGAGACGGTCAAGACGCTTGGGACAAATTGCGATCGGGAATGCCTTGCGATATCGTCTTCTGCGATATTGAAATGCCGAGGGTGGATGGTTTGGAATTTTTGGGACGGGTGCAAAAAGATGAGGAACTATGCGATATTCCCGTCGCCATGCTCACATCTCGCGGTGCCGATCGTCATCGGAAAGTCGCAGCAGACTTAGGAGCAAGCGGTTATTTTACTAAACCTTACTTAGAAGAAGTTCTCCTCGATGCCGCCGAACGTATGATTGATGGAGAAGTCTTGCTCGAAGGTAGCACTCGCAAGGTTCGCGAAGTGCGAGAGAAGAAGCATCCCGAACTGGTAGACTCGGAACCGCCGACTCTGATTCAAACTTCAGAAACGGTGGTCATGCAGCCGACGGTGTTGATTATTGACGATTCGGTCACGGTGCGATCGCTACTGTCCATGACTTTTGAAAATGCAGGCTATCATGTCGAACAAGCACGGGATGGCAAGGAAGCATGGGAGAAACTCAAAGGCGGATTAATGCCAGATCTTGCCCTCTGCGATATTGAAATGCCTCGCTTGGATGGGTTGGAGTTATTAGGCAAAATCTACGATGATGAAGAACTTCAGCGTATTCCCGTGGCCATGCTCACCTCTCGTGGGGCAGAACGCCATCGCAAGGTTGCAGCAGAACGAGGCGCAAGCGGTTATTTTACCAAGCCTTATGTCGAACAAGAATTGCTGGCTGCTGCCGAGCGCATTCGTCACGGGGAAATATTACTGAAAAATAGTGTTCGTCAACCCGGTATTACTATATTGGGCATGGCTGAGCCAGTTAACTCTCATCAGTCATCAGTTAACTCTCATCAGTCATCAGTTAACTCTCACCAGTCACCATCAATGATGCACGGTCAACCCAAGGTGTTGATTATTGATGACTCGGTTACAGTGCGATCGCTTTTGTCGATGACCTTTGAAAAGGCAGGATATTTGGTAGAACAGGCGCGAGATGGGAAGGAAGCTCTCGATAAATTACAAGCAGGTTTAAACCCTGATGTCGTATTCTGTGATATTGAAATGCCAAAAATGGATGGATTAAAATTAGTCGCGACAATCCAAGAAGATGCAGAATTGAATCAGATTCCGATCGCCATGCTGACTTCTCGCGGGGCTAAAAAACACCAAATCGCAGCAGCAGAACGCGGTGCAAAGGGATATTTTACGAAGCCTTATGTCGAAGATGTTTTGCTCGAGGCAGCACAACGTTTGATGAATGGAGAAGTCTTGCTAAAAGTAGAAACATAATTTCAGTGAGAAATGAACTGTTACTTTCCTTGCAATTTTAATTTCAAATTTTGTAAAAGTCTTCGCCCTTGATGTGTCCATTTTTGCCCTAATGGATCTGAGGGAGAGGTTTTATCGTACAAATAACGATAATGTTTCCATATTTCCCAATAAGGACAACCCGGCTCGATACGAATGCCCGCCCAGTGTAAGTATTGTAGGGGTTGATTGCGACTGGGATCGAAGAGGATATTGCCTCGGCGTTTAAACTGAGGACTTCCGGCCCAACTTCCGGGGGCTTTTCCAGGACGATTGACAATATTAAAATGACGAGCAATGCGCGTGAGAATCATATAGTTAAGAATGGGCTGATCGGTAGTTTTTTGAGAGAAATCAAAATATTCGGGATGAGCGCTACATTCCTTAAAAATATCGTATAGATCTTGTTCGGAAAATAGGTTGTTCTTAGAAGCCCACCAACCACTATTAAAAATTCCTTGAATATCTTCTTTTTTTAAGACTCCATCTGTAAAGACTTGAGGAGTAAAAACATTCGTAATTCCTCCTGTATGTTGATAGTCATAACAGAGAAAATCGTAATCTCGCAAATAACTCAAGTTATCGATAATCTTGTCAAAAACAACAATATCCGTATCGATATAGAGAAACTCATCAAACTCACCAAACCAACAAGCTTGCTTGCGAAGTTTATTGGGAGTGGCAAAGAAGCCTTCGCCAAAAATTTCGTAGAGTTTGCGAGCAAGGCGATTCATAAATTCTAGATCTTCATACAGTGTAACGCCATATTCTTTTCCAAGGAGTTTAACGATCTCGTCAGAATTGTCGTCAAAAGGAATCAGTCTTATTGGTGTATCGCTATCGTAATAGCGAATACTATTCAGAAGAGCGATCGTTTGTTCGATTACTTTATCGTTAGCTGTAATATAAATACCGCGAGTCATTTTTGCAAACCTCTCAATTTTTTAGTCCTAATTTTTGCATTGCTTTGTCTAAAAAACTAGGCGATGCGTTATATGGTTTGGGTTTTCCCAAAAGTTTTGGGCGTTTTTCAGGTTCGTGGAGATAGCGATAGTATAGAAAAATATCGCGATAGGGAAAGTCAATATTTTCTCCTTGGCAAAGTCGAACAAAAAAGCGAGAAGAAATGCCAATATAGTGTAAATAAATTAAACGGTTACCTTTGTCGTAAACGAGATTATCGCGGGCTAGAAAATGAGAAGATGTAACGCAACAGCCTGTAATACGATCGCTCGGTAATTCCAAGGCTAAATTGTAAATTGATTTGCCCGATCGCATCATCATATAGTTAATTAATGTTTGATCGGGAGCCATTGGATAGAGAATTTCAGCATCTCCTGCTTTTAATCTCTCGACAATCTCCTGTCGTTTTTCTGGTGAGAATTCGCCTTTTTTACTGGCATATAATCCCGAGCAAAATATCTCGCGATCGAGTCGCTGCTGCGGGAAAACTTGCGTTAATTGGGATGAATTAAGATCGTAAACATGACTTAAATCTTTAAACTGAAAGTCATAAACCACACAATCGTTGTTCTCTAATTGCTCGAAAATGAGGGCAGGATCGTCCAGTAAAAGTGTATCGGCATCCATATAGAGAAAGCGATCGAAGGGTGCGTCAAAGGCATAGTAACGCCGATGAGTGCCAAAGCGATGATAGCCTTGACTTCCGGCTTTGCTCCACTGCTGAAATGCGGTGGGATGGGTATCCCATGCGGCTCTCGCAAAACTATCCCATGCTGCCATCGAATCGCGATCGCTGTAAATTTCCACTTGGGGACGGTGGGCGATCGCAGCACTCAATTGCTCGAGGTTATCATCGTAGGGATAAATACAAACAGGAAAATCTGCCCCTAAAATTGCCTCAATACTATTCAGGAGTGCGATCGCCTGATCGCAAACCCGGTCGTTAGCAAGAGTACATATTCCATCCATTAAAATTATTTATGAGAGATTTTGAGGGATTGAGATGGGATTTAGCGGTGTTGGGCAACGAATTGAGAGAGCCATTCGAGAAGATTGAGTTTATGTAAAATAATCTGTCTGGCTTCTGCGATCGCGTCTTTTGCCTCGTGCCACGCATCTAGAGTAGATGTTACTTCTTTAATATAAGCCAAACCCTTTTCATCTTGGGAAGGAAGGCGCAAAAAACTACCGGGGGGTAATAATTTATCGGCCGCCGAGCCGCCATAATAAATGGGCAAACACCACCCCAAGAGGGAATCCCACAGTTTCTCGCTAACATACCAATCATTTTCGGCGTAGTTTTCAATAGCGAGGTTGTAATAATACGGGTTGAGGGCATGGGCTTTATTGTCAATCTGTCCGTAGCCGTAGGACCAATTGGGTAAGTTGCGTCCGTATACATCTAACTCGAGACCGCTTTTCACGAGTAATTTTAAAAAAGCCAGCCGCTTGCGATGATTGGCCGTGCGGGAGATACCAGAGGTAATCCAAGAACAATGACGGGTTTTCGTCGGGATCGGCATTGCGTTTAATTCCCGAAATGAGTCACTATGATACCAAATCGCGGGCATATAATTGGGGACGGGGGCAAGATCGTCTGGTCCGGAGACGTAGCTACAATACTTTTGTGCGTCTTGATAAAGTGTTTTATGCTGTTCGACCACCTCATCCAAAGGAGGTTCTCGCCAAAGGAAAATTGTGCGATCGCGAGGGACTTGACTCAGGCGCGCTCGCGTTGCCGTATCGAGGTCTTTCCGTTTTTGCAATGCGCTTTGTTCGCTGCGCCGCCATGCTTTATGCCACGGTAGGGTAAAAGGAGCATCTTGGGGAAAAGTATTTAAGTTATACAGTAAGAGAAAATCTGGGTTTTCCCGTCGTGCCAGTATTTGCACATTGCCCCAAAACCCCATCGGTTCGGGAGTCTGCTTCCACAACCAATCTCCTTGTACCAGTCCTTCATAGCTGCTGGCCATGCCAATAATTGTTTTTTTGCTCATCTTTTCCGCGATCGGTTATGGGCGTTGTTCTTCAATTATGTCTTATGAGGAAGCGATTTCCTAGGAAGTGCGATCGCGTTTTTTCGTTAAGATTTATTGATTGAGTTCAAAATTAAAATTATGCCTGTTATTGCAACTCAGTTTTATCAAGCGGATGTCGGATTAAATTTGAGTTTAAGAAGAAGCGATTGCATTTCTCCGAAGTTGTCGCAGCATCTGACTCGTTCCTTCTTGATACGCCTGTGCGATTAAACGCGGTATCATTTCTAACATATCGAAGCTCGGAAAAACTGCACTCTTTTGACTCAATTGATAACTCTCTGACTGTAAAATATAAATCTTTAACTTGTTATTTTCATAAATCCAAACTTCTGGGACGGCGATCGCTTCATAAGCCTCTAAAGTAGTTTTAGAAGTCACATCAGATTCAATGGCCAGATCGGGAGGCGGATCGACATCGAGATCGATCCGTAACAAACTGCGAACTTGTGGGGCATTTTTAATATACAAACAAGTATCGGCTTCTAAACCTGCTTTTTTTGTTTTTTTAAAGGTCGTCGAGCCAAAATCTTCCCAGTTGCGATCGCGCACATCTAAAAGAACTTTAACAATATCAGCAATAATACGATGGGGACGTTCATGAGCGGGTAAAGGTGACATTAACTCTAAAGTTCGATCGCAATAATTAATGCGTGGAATAGCGCGATCGCTTCCCAATTCTTTTAATAATGCTTCATATTGCTCCCAAGTCACATTCTCAACAAGGAGATGGCTACCGGGAGATAAATTCACGGTTTTAATGGGAAAAGAAACAGAAGAAACAACCATTAATCAATGATCGATAAAAAATTATTAATGAACAATATTGGATGAATACGAACTATTAGTTTTTTCTTGAAAATCTCGGCATTGAATGGCTTCTTCAGTATTGGCAATAAAAGGTTGAGTCGTACATTTTAAGCGGTGGTCGTTGGTGAAAAAACGACAGCTTGTGCAAGGAATGGCGTGCATTTCCTGACTTCGGGCGATCGCATCTCGCATGGCGCTAAAGATTCCTAAAACGGCTGCGATCGTCATCCCCCAAGCAACAATAAAACACAAAGGAACGAGAAAAGGATCGAAAAAATGAAAAAGAGAATATAAAAGTTGAAACATGAGCTTTTTGACTGGTTGTTGGTTGATTATTTACTGTTCACTGATAACTGATAACTGATAACTGTTCACTGTTTACCATTCACTGTTAATAATTCCACTAATTGAGAAAGTTGTTTTGGGTTAAAAACGCGGGTAAGAGCTTTGGCGGCAGCTTTGGGTTCAACAGGAATGAGAACTTGTGGCATTTTAGCACTCGCTAACTGTTTTAAGGGTTCGCTGACCTGAATTTCTTCTCCATTTCCTAACACGATCGCATCGCTGCCTTGTTTGAGTTCTTTAATCACAATCGGGGCGAGAGTGCGATAAGAAAATTTAGGATTGCCGATCGCTTTATAACAAGCCTTCGAGACCTTTTGCCAATTTTTTTCTCCTGAAGCCAATTTTGCGAGACGCACGCAGAATCCTTGTAATGCTTTGCGTCCTTCAGGGGTTGCTTTTTGCTTGAAACCTGCTAGCAATTTTTTCAAGAGTTCCTTCGCTTCTCGAGCGAATTTTTCTTGTTCTGGTGAAAGTTGGGGTTCGGAGTCGAAAGAGGCGATCGCGTCAAAGGTGGGTTCGGATGTAGATGTCGGTGCAGCTGTCGCAACCTCTCCCCGCATTAATTGATTGAGATAGCTCTCCAATTCGATAAAATGGGGTTCGGCTTCCGTAGTAATGCGATCGGCATCTTCATCCCGCAGGCCAAAAGGACTCTCGAGCTGTTCGATGAGGGACTGAAGGGTATCATACCCTTTTAAAAAGAGCGTTTCCAACTTATGATCGGCAGGAACTTCATTTTCCTTGAGGACTTTAAACCCATCTTCCAAACGGTGTGCCGTTTTTTGGATGCTGTTATAGCCCAACATGGCCGAGCCTCCTTTCACCGAGTGCGCCGCCCGAAATAATTCGTTTAATTCTTCGGGGTCATTAATGACCTTAGACAAATCCATTAGCCCATGTTCGAGGGTTTCGAGGTGTTCTCGTGCTTCCTCAATGAAATAGCCTAAGATTTTCTGGTGATTGGCATCCAACGTCATTTCTCCCAACTCAATAGCAATTCGCAATTGAAAATGCGATCCTTTCGGCAAAACCCTCTTAAGCCCCTATTTTTTGCGGCTGCGATCCAGCCAAAACGATCGCAGTCCGGCAGCTTTAGCGCCTTTGTAATCATTTTCGACGCTATCCCCAATATGCCAAGCATTTTCTGCCTCGCATCCGTGTTTTTTCAAGGCAATCTCGAAAATTTTGGTTTCGGGTTTAGCCGCTCCAACTGCCGCAGAAATGGTAATACTGGTAAAAAACTTATCCAGTCCCAAAGCGCCGAGCAAACCGTGCAGGCGAGAATCAAAATTTGAGATGATTCCTAATTCGATACGTTCTCTACGCCATTTTTCCAGAGAGGGGAGAATATCGGGATACACAACCCAAGGATCGACCGTTGTAAAGTACGCGTACAGTTGTTGAAAAAACGCCCCAAAATCTTCAAACTTAGGCAGATCCCCCGTTTCTTCAAAAGTTGCTTTGGCCAAGTCGTACCACCAATAATATTCCTGCTCGGGAATATGAAGAATGCTGGTATCGGGAAAAGCAAGGGGTGGGGCGTGTTGGTAACACTGATAGAAGGCTGAGTTGAGGTCTTTGGGGGACACCTCAACGCCAAAGTCCGTGGCGATCGCGCTATAGACTTGTCCTACGCCTCCTTTTACGCCGAATAACGTACCGACCGCATCGAGAAAAATGACTTTTGGTTTGGACATCGCACTCAATTCACCCTTTTAAGACAAAAATTCAATTAATGGTTGAGAAATCCAGTTAAACCCAACGGCAAGCTGGTGGTTTAAGGTGGGTAGGCGATACAGATAAACCATTCGCCGAGCTAAATAGGCTAAGATGCCATCTAATTCTATGCCCAATCCCGTTAAAGTCGCATGATCAATTCCCAAGGCCATCATTTCTCCGAGGGAATTGTAGCGGAAAGGTAGCAAGGGGCGATCGCACGAGGAAGCCCAAATATTCCACGCACAGTAGTCGGCCTGCTGAATGGCACTTTGAGCCGTGGCGGGAATTTTTTCTCCCGTCGTCGCAATATCTCCCACAGCAAATATGCCTTCATATCCGGCAATTTGCAAGGTCGGTGTCAGTTGAATAAGGCCGGATTCGCTTTTGGGGAAAGGGAGGGAGTCAAGGAGGGGTGAGGCTTTCGTTCCTACGGTCCAAAGCACGATTTCGGCGGCAATTTCGTCGGTTTGACCCTTATAAAGTAGGGAAAGGCTTTCTGCACCAATTTCGTCTACGGTGGTCTCTAAATCGAGCCATACCTCCCGTTCTTCGAGGCTCTGGTGGGCAGCTTGGCGGTTAAATTCCGAGGCGGTGGCGAGAATATCTTCGCCGCGTTCGATAATGCGGAGGCGACCCCTTTCCCCGAGGCGATCGGCGAGTTTGCAAGCCAGTTCGACCCCACTATAGCCGCCACCGACGATCGCAATGCGAATTTTTTCGCGATCGGACTGTTCGAGAAAGCGCAGTTTTTCCTGTAGGCGATAGACATCTTCAAGGGTTCGGAAGGGAATGGCGTATTCTTTGGCACCGGGGACAAAAGTTAAGGGAGTTGTGCCGCCAAGGGCGATAACGAGGCGATCGCAAGGGATACTGGGGCGATTTTCGAGGTGAACTTGGCGATCGTGGGGATCGATGCCGGTAATCTGGGCTTGGAGAAAATGAACGCCAGTATTACCAAGAAGTTCGGAATACGGTGGGGCGATTTCCCACGTTTGCAATTCTCCCGTGAGGAGTTCGTATAACAGGGGAGAAAAGAGAAAGCGATCGTTTTTATCGATAAGGACAATTTCCGGTTTGGGAACGTTTTCCCAAGGGAGTTGGCTGAGACGCAAAGCGGTATAGAGTCCGCCAAAACCACCACCAAGGATGCCGATCCGTTTGGGTTGTTCGTTCATGGAGGGGAAAGTTGGGAATAAATTTTTTCTTTATTTTAGGTTGGTTATTGGTGATTGGTTAGGGATTATCGGGGGTTAAATCTTGCGATCGCGTTCGTTTTTCGCTAAATTTATGCTCACAACAAGTTAATCTTTTTTGAGTTGGGTGCGTTTGGGATGGTTCGATTACTCTTTATCCGTGTCATAGAATTGTGAATAAGTTGCTCCCTTTTGGTTGTACTGGAATTATTGTTTTCGGTTGTTTAGCTCCAGCGTTGGCGAAGCCTCTCGAAACAAGAACGGCTCAAATTGCTCCGCTTGAAAGTACCTCGGCTCGCGATCTGGTTATCGAACCCCGTATCGGCGGCGGCGTGAGTACATCGGGGGCGGGAATTCCGCGTTTTTCCCATATTGAAGGGTTCGCGCCCCTCCTGCAAACACCGGGGGAAGATATCTTATTTCTGGAAGGGCGTTTATCTTGGTTGGATTATGAAAGAGTGGGAACGAGTTTGACTCTGGGCTATCGTTCTCACGATGGGGAAAGCGATCGCGTTTTAGGAGGATATATTGCTTACGATAGTCAAGATACGGGAAACAATCGTTTTAATCAGTTGGGTTTCGGGTTTGAACGCCTCGGAGAAGATTGGGATTTGCGCTTAAATAGTTACATTCCCATTGGTGAGAATCGCAAGCAAGTAGGTTCGACGGTTTCAACCACGAGTAATGCCAGTATTTCCAGTTTTGCTTTCCAAGAGCATTTACTATTATTTTCGGGGACGCAGACGCGCACGGATACCCGTCAATATGAAGCAGCCATGTTAGCGATCGATGGCGAAGCCGGGGGCAAACTGGCCGAAATTAATGATTTTGGAGAAGTGCGCGGATATGGCGGTTTATATTATCTCGACGCGGCCAACAGCACGGCGTTAGGATGGCGAGCGAGGTTAGAAGCACGAGCCTTAGATAACTATACTGTTGGTTTGGGAGTGCAACACGATGCCATTTTTGGGACGAATTTTATCTTTAACTTTGGGGTAAACTTTGGCGGTGTTTCTGCGGAAAAGAAGGAAGATGAATTACTGGCAAGGATGGGGGAGTTTGTGACGCGGAATAACGCAATTATTATTGACGAACAAACCGATATATCAACATCTTCGGAAACTTTTGAAACGATTGCCCTGAATCCAGTCACGGGAGAACAGTGGTTTTTTCAGCACGTCAATAATACAGAAGGAAGTGGAGGAGATGGTACATTTGAAAATCCCTTTAATATGATTGCTCAAGGGATAAGTGAGGCCAATACGAATAGTACCAATAATCAAAATGAAATTGTTTACGTGCAGTTTGGCAATAATATTGCCAATACCACAGCCATTACAATTCCCGACAATATTCAACTCCTTTCTATTGCGCCCACGCAAACAATAAACACGCAAGAAGGAACGATACAATTGCCCTCATCGGGTGCAGGAACGAGTCAGCGACCGCAAATTAATGCTACGGTGACAATGGGAAATAACAGCGTTCTTTCGGGTTTTGATATTAATAATATAACGGGAAATGGCATCTTTGCCGGGAATGTCACTGGATTTACCATTGAAGAGAATTCAATTAGTAATATAACCGATGGCTATGGAATTCGAGCAGGTGTTGATAATGGTAGTAGTATTGGCGGTATTTTAATTAAAAATAATACTTTAAGTAATATTGGTGGTGGAAGTGGCTCGACGGACGATTTATATGATGGGATTTTTGTTGGTGTTTCAGGAGGAAGTACGATTACTGATGTCACAATTTCAGGTAATACGGTGAGCAATGTCGATAACGATGGCATTGCGGTAGGAGCAAGTCAAAATAGTACACTTTCTCTGGCAACAATTACTGGCAATAATGTTAGTAATGTTGGGCGTTTTGGAATTGGGGTAGGTGTTGATACTGAAATTGCTGGTTTAGGTTTAGCGGCTTCAAGTGGTTCTACTGTTGCTAATGCTACTATTGCCAATAATTCTATTGATGGGGCTGGAGTGAAAGCGAGTGGGACAGATATTGGTGGCAATATTGGAGTTGCTATTGAAGATTCTAGCAATGGAAGTAATGTTTGTATAAACATATCAGGAAATACAAGCATAAACCCTCCAAACCCAGTTCTAAACAATCCTGGTATACTCACTGCTGCTGGTTTAGCGGATGTCGATCTATATCTCCAACACGTTTCATCAACTACTGCAACAAATTTTAAAATTGTCGATCGCACTAATATTATTAGTAACAATAATTTTACTAATACCAGCGTCAGTATTTTGACTCCTACTGGAGGTGTTCCTTTATTTATATCCTCGACTTTATCAGATACTAATTCAGCTAATTTATCCAGTTGTCCTTAGTTCAGATTTTGAACGATCGATAATCTAGTATAGCGTTAAGATTTAGTCAAGCGATCGCACCATAAATCTAATTGCTACAATCAATCAAATGTCTAAGTAAAAGGTGTAAATATTTACAAACATTGCGCGATCGCTTCTTCTAATTCCGGCTGACTCAACGTGGTAATCATAAACACTTCCTGTACGCTTTTATGATGACGGGCAATAACTTTATAGCCACCACGAATGGGGACGGAAACCCGCAATTTTAACTGAGGTGTATTCCCTCTAGCACGGCTAATCACCCCGGGGGTTACTGTCGTGACGTTTCCGAGGGCAATTAAGCGTTCTAAAACGGGAATTAAGGTGGGAATATGGGTGGAATGATTCCAAACCAAACGACCTTTTTCTGGCTTCTTACCTTTTGCAGGTTTACCCATGAGACTAGACTGCCTCCAAAGGTGCCATTGTTAATCCTTCGCGACTTAACTGCTGATGATACAATTCTGCGGTTTCTTGGGGTCCTACCCATACCGTCGCCTGTCCTTCAAAATGAACCTTGTTGGTGAGGTTCCAAGCGCGATCGCTGGTCATGCCGGGGATATACTTTAGCAAGCAGTCCGAGACGTGCTGGAAGGTATTAAAATCGTCATTGAGGACGATGACTCGATAATTGGGATAGGGTTTGCGAATGGTTTGTTTTGCTCGATCCGGCGCGATCGTCGGACTGGTTGCGAGAATAGGGGTATTGACTGCCATCGCTCGCTTGGATGCCGATATTGCCACACTCATTGGTTTTTAAAAACTTCTTTTCAACTTCAATAGCATACCATTCGCCTATTTTAGCCTTCCTTTAGATTCTTTTTCAACTATTGAGATCGCCACCTATTCGGTATTTTGCTAAATTCCTAATTCTCATCTTCGATCGGTAAAGCGATCGCGAATTCGGTTCCTTCTCCGACTTGAGAGCGACAAGTCAAGGTTCCGTGGTGTTTTTCTTCAACAATTTGCTTTGCGATCGCTAAACCCAGTCCGGTTCCTTTACCAACCGCCTTGGTTGTAAAGTGAGTGTTGAAAATGCGCTCCGCAATTTCCTCACTCATACCCGAACCATTATCACGAATGCGGACGATAGCTTGTTGGTTGGCGATTTCAGTTGCGATCGCGATCAGATTGGGATTTGCTTGAATTTCCGCAAAAGAGCGCCCTGCATTCGTTTCCTCTACAGCATCGATCGCATTGGATAAAATATTCATAAAAACTTGATTGAGTTGCCCCGGAAAACAGTTGATTTCTGGTAATTCTCCGTAGTTTTGATGCGTGATAATTGCCGGGCGATGGTTTTGTGCTTTTAAGCGATGTTTTAAAATTAATAAGGTACTTTCTAAGCCTTGATGCAGATCGAAATTCGTTTTTTCTGTCGTATCCGCCCGAGAAAAGGTTCGTAATGCCTGAGAGATATCTTGCAAGCGATCGGCACCATCTTTCATAGAACTAATAGCATTAGGAAGATCCTCTCGCAAATACTCCAGATCGATATCTTCAGCACATTCTAAAATTTCGCGATCGGGATTAGGATAATACTTTTCATACAATTGCAAGTAGTCAAAAAGGTCTTGGATATAATTGGCAGAGTGAGATAAATTTCCTTTAATAAAACCAATCGGATTATTGATTTCGTGGGCAACTCCCGAAACCAATTGACCGAGAGAAGACATTTTTTCACTTTGGATGAGGTGCAGTTGAGATTGTTGTAATTTTGCCAAATTTGCTTCTAACTCTTGGGTTCGTTCGTTCACTTTTTCTTGTAAGAATTGATTTTGTTCTCCCAAGTTTTGAGTGAGAGCATAAATCTTAAGATGAGTCGTAACCCGAGCCAATAATTCTCGTTGTTCGATTGGTTTAGTAATATAATCTACCCCTCCTGCTTCAAACCCTTTCACTTTATCATCAGCACTGGAGAGAGCCGTCATAAAAATGACAGGAATTTCGCAAAGATCCGGATCGGCTTTTAAGCGTTGACAGGTCTCAAAGCCATCGATTCCGGGCATGAGAACATCGAGTAAAATCAGATGCGGGCGGGCAAATTTCGCTCGCTTTAAGGCACTTTCTCCATCTTGAGACACCAAAACATTTAACCCACAATCTTCTAAATGATCGACAGCAACCGCTAAATTTGTTGGATTATCATCAACTAGGAGAATGGTATAATTTTCAAGGTTAAAATTGTTGCCATTTAACATCATTACTTTTCTCCTAAATTAATATGTTCTTGAACTAAAGCAACGATCGCTTTCTCCTTAAATCCTCGTGCTAAGTCTTTGATACGTTTGGCAAACGGAATATATTGCGCGTCAAGTCCTTCTAAATAAGCAGCCCGATCGCGGATTTTTTTCATGTTTCCCAACATGGCGAGTTCGTATAAAATTTCCATTTCTTCTTGGGACGGAACGATGAACTCGTTGGCTGCCATCTTTGATTGAGTTGAGTGGTTCTCGTTACTATTCTCTGTTATTGCAGTATAAATCCATTCTAACTGTAATTGTTCGCCTAAAATTTGGAGGAGCATGGTTTCATCTACAGGTTTGGGTAAAAAGGCATCGCATCCTGCAATCCGACTTTTATGGCGATCGCCTTCTAAGACGCTAGCAGAAACAGCAATAATTTTAATCTCCGCAATTTCCGCAATTTGACGAATTTCTTGTATCGCCTCAAATCCTGTTTTAACAGGCATCACTAAATCTGTCAAAATTAAATCCGGTTGAATTTGACGAGCGAGATCGATCTCCTCTTGTCCATTTTCTGCCAAAATGATTTCAAAACCTAGCGGTTCGAGCATTTCTTGTAAAACGAGACGGTTCGCAAAATGGTCGTCAACAACGAGTAACTTGCGTTTGTGACCTTGATATCCGGTAATCTGTCCCGATATTTCTTGGCGATCGCGGACAAGGGGAGAACTCACAACCGGACAAGAAAGAACGAACCAGAATTGAGAACCTTTATTGGACTCACTCTTAACTTGCAATTCTCCACCCATTAACTCGACTAATTGTTTCGTAATCGTTAATCCTAATCCCGTTCCTTCTGCACGGCGTTTAACCTCGCCGACTTGTTCAAAAGGTTGGAAAATTTTCTGGAGTTGTTTTTCACTCATACCTACTCCTGTATCTTGAATTTCAAAATAGATTTGGTTATTTATTATTTGTTGTTGGCTGTTAGTTGATTGGTGATGGGTAACTGATAATGTGACTTTTCCGGCATCGGTGAATTTAATCGCATTACCAAGGAGATTGAGGAGAACTTGTCGAAGTCGTTTTTCGTCAGCTTGAATTCCTTCTGGAAGATCGGCAGCAAAATTACATTCAAAAAGAATATCTTTTTCTAATGCTCTCATGCGAATAATACCAGCTACGCTGTCTAAAAAGCTGGGAAAGTGGAGATCGGTGGGATAAATTTCCATTTTTCCGGCTTCGATTTTGGAGAGATCGAGAATGTCGTTAATCAAGGTTAATAAGTGTTTTCCACTTTGTTGAATAATGTTTAAACCTTCAGTTTGCTGCGAAGACAGATCGCGATCGCGTCCTAAAATCTGAGCGTAACCCAAAATACCATTGAGGGGGGTTCGCAGTTCGTGACTCATACTGGAAAGAAAGTTACTTTTGGCATGGTTGGCAACTTCTGCTTTTTCTTTTTCCTGTTGCAATTGTTCGCCGGTTCGTTGAATTTCTTGGAATTTCTGGACTAAAGTTTCGGACATTGTTTGGAAGTTGGCGACTAAAGCCTCAATTTCCATGACGGAACGATTCGGCCAGCTAACATTTTGATACTCTAAAAGTTTATTGGGTAAATTGCTCGTCAGTTGCGCCAATTGGAGAATAGGGGTGACGAGGCGATGACTGAGAAAGCGAGCGAGAAGAATGGAAAAAACGGCGATCGCAAATAAAATTGCGAGGCTATTAATGTAACGTTTTTGTAGGTGAGCGATCTGGGGTGCAGTGGGCGCTTCTACGGCTAATTTCCAGCCAATATTACCGCTAATGAGGGGAATTTCACGGATATAAAAAGATTTTTTCCAAAGAACTAATGTCGGTTTTCCGGGTAGATCGGGCAGCCAATGATAGACTCCTGATGGGAGAGTGCGAATGTTTTCTCCTGTGCGGCGATCGTAGTCTTTTTGGGGTTCTAAATCTGCTCGGGCGGTGGCGATCGCTTTTCCGTCTGCATCGATCAAGGTACTGGGTAAATTTGCAGCCTCGAGAAATTGGGTTAAAAAGTCTGGAGAAATCCGGGCGATCGCAACGCCTTCGTTATGAGTTACGGTTAAAATAATTTGGGATTGTCCGGCGTATTGAATGGTTTGCAATCCCGATTTTTCGCTGATTTTGTGGTTAAAATCGGTCAGGTTAGCGTTTTCGAGAGAGGAAGAGGTTGCGATCGCCTTTCCATCGCGATCGAGCAAAGAAACGGCTGTAAAAGCAGGAAAGATGCGTTGAGTAAATTCCGTACTTTCTTGTAAGCGATCGCTAGATTTAAAGTTTGATTTTGCTGCTATTGCGACTAATTCTTGCAATCCTCTCTCATTTTGGTCGTACCATAGTTGAAACTCATGGGCTAAGTCCGTAGCGGCAATTTCTAAGCGCGTATCGACGAGGTTTTCTTCATAGCTCATTGCCTCTCGATTATCGAGGGCAATGAGTAGCAAGGCAGGTAAAAGAACAAAGGCAACGAGAAGATTAATTAAGGTTTGTTCAAAGGAGCGACTTTGAGCGACTGTCGGACGCGATGACCAGCGATATACAGGTAATAATGAGATAATTAGATTGGCAATTAAGGCATTAAAAATACCATTAACAGCCTGTTTGACCATGATAATAAGAGTCGGAAGAATACTTAATTCAAGTCTATATTTATAAAATATCCAAACTAAAGGCATTCCAATCAACAGCCAATAGAGTGTATCTAAGAGCAGCAAATCGCTACTTTTACGACGCAGCCCCCAACCGACAAATAGAGCTTCTATGGTAAAGATAATCAACGCATAAGGATGATGCCAAACAACCAGAGTATAAGCACTCGCAAGAGCGGCGGCAAGGGTTCCCCAAAAAATCCCGTAGAGTCGGGCAATGATGAGAGTTGCAATACTCCCAAAGAGGAAGTCAACGCTAAAGGCAAAAGGTAGTTTGAAATAGTTACCCGCTAAGCCGGCAATAATAAGAATAACTAAAGTTAGCAGGGAGCGAATTTTGAAGAATGGGGCGATAATCTGTCTCATCTGACTCAAAAATAAAGGGAATCTGGCATTACCGTTTAATACGACCGATCGCTTATCTTTCTACTCGATTGAAAGATTTAGTGAGCTTGTCACCCAGAGTAGGGTTATTATTTTTTGAATATAACCAAAAATTGTGAAAAACTTGTGAAGATTCTGCGCTTAACAATCTGTAATTTTTCGCTGTTTTTTGCGATGATTTTTGATATTAATGAATCTCAGTAAATTTCTTTAGGTAAATCGCGCAACTTTGGTTATATCTGTCTTGGCAGTTGAATCTTTGTCTTTTTGAATAAAGTCGAGACCGCATTGAAATCAGAGTCACTTTAAGAAATGCGATCGCATACTATTGTAACGATCGCGATTGGCCGCGTAGAAAATTTTGTAAAATTAGAGATGGTCTTTCGATGGAGGCATAGCGATCGTGTGGCGTGGCTTATTGACAATCGTTATTACTTTAGTCTCTCTCGCAGGATGCGCTCAAACCAATACCCCTCAAGATTGGGTGAGTCGAGGCGTTTCTCTACAAGCGTCTGGAAAATACGAAGAAGCGATCGCTGCTTATAACAAAGCCATTGTAATTCGACCCAATAACTATCTGGCTTGGTATAACCGAGGTATTTCGCTAGATAAGCTAGGAAAACATGAAGAAGCGTTAGCCTCCTTCGATAAAGCAGCCAACACTGCTGAAAATTGGATTAACCAAGGTTGGACGCTACATGAGTCCGGAAAATACGAAGAAGCGATCGCAGCTTACGACAAAGCGATTGCCATTCAACCCGATGACTATCAGGCTTGGATTAACCGAGGTTGGACGCTAAATGAGTTAGGAAAACACGAAGAAGCGATCGTCTCTCTCGATAAAGCGATTGTCATTCAACCCAATGACTATCAGGCTTGGATTAACCGAGGCTGGTTGCTAAATAAGTTGGAAAAACATGAAGAAGCACTCATCTCTCTCGATAAAGCGATTGCCATTCAACCCAATGACTATCAGGCTTGGATTAACCAAGGCTGGGTGCTAAATAAGTTAGGAAAACATGAAGAAGCGATCGCAGCTTACGACAAAGCGATTGCCATTCAACCCGATGACTATCAGGCTTGGAGCGGTCGAAGTATTGTGCTAGATAAATTAGGAAAACATGAAGAATCGATCGCAGCTTACAACAAAGCTATTGCTATTCAACCCGATGACTATCAGGCTTGGATTAACCGAGGTTGGACGCTAAATGAGTTAGGAAAACATGAAGAAGCACTCATCTCTCTCGACAAAGCTATTGCCATTCAACCCGATGACTATCAGGCTTGGAGCGGTCGAAGTGTTGTGCTAGATAAGTTAGGAAAATATGAAGAATCGATCGCAGCTTACAACAAAGCGATTGCCATTCAGCCTAATAGCTATTGGGCTTGGAGAGGTCGAGGTTGGACGCTAAATAAGTTAGGAAAACACGAAGAAGCACTCGTCTCTTTCGATAAAGCGATTGCCATTCAACCTAGTGATTATTGGGCTTGGAATGGTCGAGGTTGGATGCTAAATGAGTTAGGAAAATATAAAGAAGCACTCGCAGCTTACGACAAAGCGATTGCTATTCGACCCAATGGCTGTCAGGCTTGGCATAACCGAAGTGTTGCGTTAGATAAGTTGGGAAAGCATAAAGAAGCGCGAGTATCTTATCACAAAGCCATTACCATTCAAGCCAATGACTGTCGAACTCAGAATAATCGAGGCGTTGCTTGAAATGAGTATTGCTCCTTCTTAATTCATTCTATTTATAAAACAACATCCATGAGATTTATTAGTCCTAAAACCGATTTTGCCTTTAAGAAAATCTTTGGCTCAAACGAGAGTAAAGATATTCTCATTAGCTTCTTAAATGCCTTGGTTTATGGAGGGCGATCGCAGATCCAAGATTTAGAAATTCTCGATCCCTATACCGGCGGAAATACTGTCGATCTAAAAGATAGTTATTTAGATGTCAAAGCCGTTCTTGTTGATGGGATGACAGTAATTATCGAAATGCAAGTTTTAAATGTCGCGGCTTTTGAAAAACGAGTGATTTATAACTTAGCCAAAACCTACAGCAATCAATTAAAAGCTGGTCAAGGCTATACCTATCTTAAACCTGTCATTGCCTTGACGATAACCGACTTTAAACTCTTTGAGAATACAGAAAAAATTATTACAGAATTTAGTTTTCGAGAAAAAGGAGAAGGCTTTGAGTATCGCGATCGTGAATTAGAAATGATTTTCGTTGAGTTGCCCAAATTCAAGAAAAAACTCGCAGAATTGCAAAACTTAACGGAAAAATGGATATTCTTTATGAAGGAAGCTCCTTCATTAGAACTCATCCCGCCCACATTGAGTGAAATCCCTGAAATGGAAAGAGCGCTTAATATTGCCAATCAAGCTAATTTAAGTATTGAAGAATTAGAAAAGCTAGATAAACGAGAAATGTTTATTGAAGATCAACGCGGTTCTATTATTCTCGCGCGAGAAGAAGGTAGAAAAGAAGGACAATTAAGCGTGATTTTCCAAATTCTCGCAAGGTTGGGACAGCTTTCAGCAGAAATTGAAGGAGAGATCGCACAACTTTCTCTCTCAGAATTAGACGCATTAGTAACAGCAAGTTTGGACTTTACCAACTTAGAAGCCTTGTCAAATTGGTTGCAAAGCCGAAAATAATTGAGATGCGATCGCACTTCCTCGACCCCTTGACCTATAATAAAAATCTTGTCGAACGTAAAATCCCTGTTACCGTGACCGCAACTCCCTTACGCCCCTCCTCCACCCAACCCGATCGCCTTGGCCGTTTCGGCACCTTTGGCGGTAAATACGTCCCCGAGACCCTCATGCCCGCTTTAAGCGAATTAGAAGACGCGATCGCTCAATATAAGGAAGATCCGGACTTTCAGCAAGAACTCGACGGCTTATTGAAAGACTACGTGGGACGACCTTCCCCTCTATATTTTGCCGAACGCCTAACCCAACATTACGCCAAGCCCGACGGCACGGGAGCGCAGATCTATCTCAAAAGAGAGGACTTGAATCACACCGGGGCGCACAAAATCAATAATGCCCTCGCTCAAGTGTTACTAGCAAAGCGTATGGGGAAAGGCCGCATCATTGCCGAAACCGGGGCGGGACAACACGGGGTTGCCACCGCTACAGTGTGCGCCCGCTTTGGGCTAGAATGCGTCATTTATATGGGCGTGTGCGACATGGAACGCCAATCCTTGAACGTCTTTCGGATGCGCTTGTTAGGGGCGACAGTGCAACCAGTAGAAGCAGGGACGGGAACGCTCAAAGATGCCACCTCAGAGGCGATCCGGGACTGGGTAACAAATGTAGAAACCACCCACTATATTTTAGGTTCCGTCGCGGGTCCCCATCCTTATCCCATGATGGTCCGAGATTTTCACGCAGTCATCGGTCGCGAAACCCGCCAACAATGCCAGGAAAAATGGGGCGGACTCCCAGATATTTTGTTGGCTTGTATCGGAGGTGGATCGAATGCAATGGGATTATTTTATGAGTTTCTTCCGAATACTTCTGTACGCTTGATCGGGGTCGAAGCAGCCGGAGAAGGGGCAGAGACAGAAAAACACGCAGCGACTCTCACAAAAGGAATTCCGGGCGTGCTGCACGGTGCCATGAGTTACGTCCTGCAAGATGAGGAAGGGCAAATCATTGAAGCGCATTCCATTAGTGCGGGCTTAGATTACCCCGGAGTGGGTCCCGAACATAGCTATTTAAAAGAGACAAAAAGAGCGGAATATTATAATGTGACTGATGCCGAAGCCGTAGACGCTTTTCAACGTTTATCTCGCTTAGAAGGGATTATTCCAGCTTTGGAAACCTCCCACGCGATCGCTTATCTCGAAACCCTTTGCCCCCAATTAGAAGGGAGTCCGCGCATCGTTATCAATTGTTCGGGACGCGGCGACAAAGATGTGCAAACCGTGGCAAAATTCTTGGATACCTATCAAAAATAAAGAGCATTTTTTCATCAATGACCCATTACTTATTACCAATGACTTATGATCAATGACTTTCAAATCTGCGATCGCGATCTCGATGAGGAAACTTTAACACGATATCTTCAGGCCGAAGCGATCGCAGTAGATACAGAGACAATGGGATTAATTCCTCACCGCGATCGCCTTTGTTTGGTGCAGTTATGCGACGATCGCGGACTTGTTACCGTCCTTCGCATCGATCGCGGTCAAACAGAAGCCCCTCACCTGAAAATGTTGATGGAGAATGCCAATGTTGTCAAAATTTTTCATTATGCCCGCTTCGATCTGGCACAATTAAAAAATACATTTGCTATTGATGTAAAGCCTGTTTTCTGCACTAAAATTGCCAGTAAACTCGCTCGCACTTATACTCAATCTCATGGCTTAAAAGCATTAATTCAAGAAGTAGAAGGAATAGAACTTGACAAATCTTCTCAAAGCTCTGACTGGGGGAATCCTAAGAATCTCACTGAAGAACAATTGAGCTATGCTGCCAACGATGTACGCTATTTAATTGGTGCGCGACAAAAACTCATTGAGATGTTAGCAAGAGAAGAAAGATTAGAATTAGCACTGCGTTGTTTTGCTTGCTTGCCCGTATTTGTAGAACTAGATTTACGGCAATTTCAAGGAATTTTTGAACATAAATAAACTTAACCCAAACTCAAGCTGCAAATAGTTAATTCGCGATCGCCTTTCTAGAATCAGGGTGTGTAGTTCAATGGTTATTGAGAGATTATCGCAATTACCATTCGTCCGGCGATCGCGATCGCTTATCTTTTTGCGATCGTATCTACTTTTTTTCTATCGCGAGGGTATATTAAAATAGTAACTCTCAATTTTCGCACTTTGAAAGGAAATTAGCGAGCTTAAAAATAACGCAATTCAGGCACATTTTGCATGAGGAGGACTTCCGAATGAGGTTTAGATTTTTAACCCCCGTCCGACTGTTATTGTGTCTGGGAATCTTCTTACTCCTTTTCGCAATCCCTGTCCAAGCAAAATTTTATCACACCAATTCGCCTCCGATTGAGATAAAACAAGGATGGCAAGTTCATTGGGGAGATTCTCCTCAAAATGAATATGGTTTTCCGTTATGGGTCTTAGAAAACCCTCAAATTTCAAACTGGCAATCTTTAAAATTTCCTAGTAAACTATCTCCACCTCCTAAAGAGAAGATATTTTGGTTAACTGTCCCTTTACCGCAAGGAAATTGGACATTTCCCAGCCTTTATGTTCGAGGAATTCCTAATCTCTTAGAAGTTTATTTTCAAGGCGAATTAATCTATATTTTCGATGAGTTAAACGATCTTGGTCAACTCAAAGAAAAAGAAGGAGAATTTCCTATTATTCCGCTCAAGTCTAACTGGCAAAATCAAAACATTTTTCTCAAAGTTTATATTAAAAATAATTTACCCATTCCTTTAGGATTAAATGGGGTTTTAACCATTGGCAATAAACCCGATTTGATAAAAACACTAATCCTTGGAGATAGTATCAAAATTGCCCTCGGATTATTATTTGTATTTTGTGGGTTATTACCGATCGCGATCGCCATTTTCAAAAAGACATTTGATATTTATCTCTCCTTTGGCTTAGTTTCCTTATTAATTGGAATCTATACTATAACTCCCACACAAATCATCCGTCTTCTCTTTGACTATCAAGTCAGTTGGACTTATCTTCATCATGCGGCTTTTCATTTAATCCCTGTTAGTATTTGCCTCTTTTTTGAACATCTTTTTGGAGTTGGGCGTTTTGCCATTCCCCGCCGTCTTTGGCAAATTCATCTGAGTTACGCAACCTTAGCTTTAATTCTAGCAGGAAATCAGATCGTGACATGGGCTGATGCTGCTTATCCGACCCAAATTTTAGGCATTATTAGCGCGATCGTTTTAATTGCGATCGCGGTACAACAGTCTTTCGGAGGAAGACAGGATGCAAAAGTTTTTACTTTCGGATTTTCTCTGTTTTTATTATTGTCAATTCATGATATTTTTATCTATATTTCACCTTTTCCACTTTGGAATATTCAGCTTTATTATTGGGGAATGTTAGCCTTTTTACTATGTTTGGCTTTTATTCTCGAACGTCGTTTTACGGAAGCACAAAACTATCTTAAGGCTTATAACTTAGCATCGAGTCGCTTTATTCCTCATGAATTTGTCAATTTCTTAGGAAAAAAGAGCATTATTGACATTCAACTCGGCGATCGCATTCATCAAGAAATGACAGTGTTATTTTCTGATATTCGCTCTTTCACCAGTATTTCCGAAAGAATGTCCCCCGAACAAAATTTCAACTTTCTCAACGCTTATCTTTGTCAAGTTAGCCCGATTATTCGCGAACATCACGGTTTCATTGATAAATATATCGGCGATGCCATTATGGCTTTATTTTATCATACTCCAGAAAACGCCGTTAAAGCCGCGATCGCAATGCAAAATCAAGTCAAACTCTTTAATCAAGACTGTCACGAAAAAGGCTATCCCGCTATTCAAATCGGTATCGGCTTGCATTGCGGTCATTTAATGCTAGGAACCGTAGGCGAAAAGCAACGGATGGATACAACAGTGATTGCTGATGCTGTCAATTTAGCTTCTCGTTTAGAGACAGCAACCAAGCAATGTGGTGCGAGTATTTTGATGAGCGAAGAGACTTTAAATCGCTTGCCAAATACTCATGAATATGCTTATCGTTTTCTGGGACAGATTTTAGTCAAAGGAAAAAAAGAACCGATTAAAATTTATGAAATTTACGAAGCCGATCCACCCGAATTAAAAGATTTTAAAACGGAAACTAAACCATTATTTGAAAAAGCCGTTAATTTATGCGATCGCGCCAAAACTCACGAAGCCCGAGCCATTCTTCAAGAATTGCAACAGCAAAATTCAGAAGATAATGCAGTCCGCTTATTGCTCTTTCGACTTGCAGTAGAAACAAGAGAAAACTAATGGGATTCTCATATGACCAAAATAATGATAACTGATAACTGAAATGACTTTAGCTTTCATTATTTTTCTGTCTTTCATAAAGAGAAAAATATAATCCTTTCATATTTAATAATTCTGCGTGAGTTCCTTTTTCCACTAAAATTCCCTTTTCCATCACTAAAATTAAATTTGCATCTTTTAACGGGTCAAAACGATGAGCGATCATAAAAACCGTGCGATTCCTTGCAAACTCTTGTAAATTTGTCAAGACCTGTTGTTCTGTTTCTGCATCTAACGCACTTGTTGCTTCATCTAAGATCACAATTGGAGCTTGAGAGAGAAACAAACGCGCCAAAGTAATACGCTGTTTTTGTCCTCCCGATAATGCCGTTCCTCGCTCTCCGACATTGGTTTCGTAACCGTGAGGCAGTTCGCTGATAAAATCGTGAGCGGCGGCTTTTCTGGCTGCTTCTACGACTTGTTCGGCGCTAATATCGGGATGTCCGAAAGTGATGTTTTCTAAGATGGAGGCATTAAATAAGAAATCATCTTGCAAAACGACATTAATTTGTTGTCTTAAAGAAGCCAGATCCGCGCTTTTAACATCAAATCCATCGAGCAAAATTCGTCCCGATTCTACATTATATAATCGCTGTAAGAGTTTAGACAAGGTACTTTTTCCCGAGCCGCTTCGTCCTACAATTCCCACAAACATTCCCGGTTGTACCGTAAAAGAAATCCCGCGAATAATCGGTTCTTGCTCTTCTTTGTAGCGAAAAAAGACACGATCGAAAACGACTTGACCTCGTAATCTAGGCAATACTAAACCCGATCCCGGTTCGGCTTCTGGGGCAACATTTAAAATATCGCCAATGCGGTCTACAGAAAGTAAAACTTGTTGTAAGTTCTGCCATAACTGCACGAGGCGCAATAAAGGAGCAGTAACGCGCCCGGAAAGCATTTGAAAAGCGATAAGCATTCCGATGGTAAATTCGCTCCCCGGTTCACGATTAATGACTAATTTTGCTCCAAACCATAGGATTAATAAAGTCGAAAGATTGGTGAAAAAACTACCGATATTATTGCTAATATTAGAAGTCGTCGAAGCGCGAAATCCCGTGCGAATGTAGCGAGCAAATAACCCTTCCCAGCGATCGCGAGCCTTCCCTTCTGCAGCATGTGCCTTGACTGCCCGAATTCCGGTAATCGTCTCGACTAAAAACGATTGACTGTCAGCATTGCGATTAAAGGTTTCGTTGAGCCAATGGCGTAAAATGGGGGTAGAAAGCAAGGTTAACAGGGCAAATAAAGGCAGAATAGCAAGGGCAACCCAAGTAAGTTCTACGCTGTAATAAAACATTAACGCCAAATAAACGACGGCGAAAATACTATCAAGAACCACTGTGAGGGCTGTTCCCGTGAGAAACTGGCGAATATTTTCTAACTCTTGTACCCTTGCCACAGTATCCCCCACCCGACGGGACTCGAAATAAGCGAGAGGAAGGCGCATAAGATGGCGAAATACTTGTCCGGACAGGGACAAATCTAAGCGACGGGCGGTGTGGGTGAAGATATAAAGGCGCAAAATGCCTAAAATAGACTCAAAACCTGCAATACTAACCATTGCGATCGCCATGACATCCAAGGTCGCCAGACTCTCTTGTACCATCACTTTGTCGATAATGACTTGCGTGATAATTGGCGTTCCCAGACCTAAAAGCTGTAAGGTAAAAGAAGCGAGTAAAACTTCTTGTAAAAGTCCTCGATAGCGCCAAACCGCAGGTAAAAACCAACTGAGATTGAAAGTTTCTTGCTTGCGAATGGGTTCTACTTGCCAGATGCGCCCTTTCCAACCCATTTCTAACTGCTTGCGAGAGATGGGTTCGCAACAGAGACGGGGGTTAAGCGGATCGCCGATAATGGCTTTACTACCTTTGATTTCGTAGAGGACGATCCATCGTTGAGACCGATCGCTATCCGATGGTTGCAATTGTTTGCGTCCCGCCCAAAATACCTTGTGACGAATATCAAACTTGCGATCGCTTTTCACATAAGGCGGTTGCCATTGCAGCAGGAGAGGAGTCGAGAGGCGGGCTAAATTGACCCAACGCACCTTTAACCCTCGTAGTTGCAACCCCAACTTTTCTCCTGCATCCACGAGATGATGGGGGCGATCGCTTCGCAACTGTCTTTGCACCCATTCCAAAGCTGCTGGGGCGTTAAAATACTGTGCCACCATCGACAAACAAGCCGCCGCCGAGTTTTTACTGGAAAGAAAAGGATATTTAGAATAAGGGGAAATATCCTGTTGAATGAGTTTGGGTTGTCGGCTGGGTTCCGAGGGTTCAAAAGGAACTAACGGGCGATCGCGCAAAATTTCCTGTACCCGTGCTAAAGTCTCTCCGGCTTCCGCTTCCGATCCTTCCCATAACACCCCTTTTAAGGCTTTGACGATCGCTCCTGCATCTTTAGTTTCCTCAACTTCTGGCGTAACGGCATCTTCACTTTCTACGGAAGAGTTGTGCAGAATTTGACGCGGTTGAGCAATAACAGGGAGGTTATCCCGAGGAGAATCTTGAGGTGTTTCTCCTAAGTAACGAGCAGTTGTTGCTTGCCAAAAGTCTTTGAGTTCCTCATTTTTGTTGTCCCATAAAGCTGCATTCCACCGCCATACCGTCACTTCTCCCGAGGCAACTGCTTTGCAATCTTCCCCCAATGCCAGCAGATCCCCAAACCAGTCCCCTTCCATTAAAGTAAAGAGGGGTTGGGGGGGATCTTCGCGTCGCAAGCGCACCTTACCAGAAACTAAAAGATAGATTGCCCGATCGCGCTTCTCTCCTAGAGAAACTGTATCAACACCGTCGCTTTCCCAAATTTTCTCGCCAATGGTATACTCGCGAACTTCTAGTTGTTCCTCAATGCGTTGCTGTTGTTGGAGATCGAGCCAGCAAAACGGCGGTTTTTCTGGCGCTATTCGGCCTCGATCTTGACTTTCAACGCCCGGACTTTTTCCGCTAACCATTGCTCGAAAATCTCATTTTGCAGGGTTTCTTTGATCTGATTATCCTCGAGGGAGGCGGGAAGAAATTGTTCGATACGGAAGATCAACCAACGTTCTTCTAAACTTAACGGTCCGACAATATCTCCCGGGTTGGCATCATCGATCGCAGCGCGAAGGCGATCGGGCAAAGTCGCGCGGCTGACGGGTCCCAGCATTCCGTTTACGATACGATCTTCCCCTAAAGAATGCTTTTTCGCCAACTGTTCAAAGGAAATCCCTTCCAAAATTTGTAGGTGTAGTTCTTCGGCCAGTTCTCGATTTTCGACGATAATTCGAGAGAGAACGACGCGATCGAGGGTGAGTTTGCGATCGATAAAATGCTCTTGCAATTTGGGTTCGGCTATTTTCACCTTCAGTTGCGCCATTCGCACGCCCCCAGCCACTTGCCCGTGAAATCTATCGTAAGTTAGATTATTTTTAACCAGCCATTCATTAAAAGTTTTCGGTTCGCTGAGTTGATTTTGCAGGCGAAAGTTAATGACAGCTTGTTCGACGATCGCGGTACTGTCGGGAAGTTCTTCCTCTTTGAGGGTTTTTTCGAGAATGTATTGTCGGAGAATCTCAACGATAAAACTCTGGAGCTTTCCGGCGGCTTGAAGATAGCCGAGAGTTTGCTTGAGAGGAATGGGTTTTTCGTCGATAGTGAGGAAAGTATCAGTCATAAAGAAAGAATTGCGATCGCGACATTCACTAAGAATAATTGTACTTTGTTATGGGGGGAGAGGTTTTCTCCATTCTTCAATATTACGGACTCGGGCAATGCAACGCGATCGCATTGCGGCGAATGGGAAGAAATCGCGCGATACTTAGTTAGTTAGCCTTCGATTTGCGCGATCGCTTCTCGGGGTGTTTTTTCTCCATTCATAACGGCGAGTATTCCGGGGAGGTATTCATCCATCATCATTACGTTGGGGTAAACAACTCGTTCCACAAGAGCGGGGGTGAGGCGATCGCCTTCTACATCGATACTGGTTTTGTAGCGAATTTCTCCGTCATCGAAATCTAACTCAAAATTGCCTAAAATCGTTCCATAATTAGCACGAGTAATAAATTCAGCCAGTTCGAAGCGTTTCTCTTCAGGAGCGGGAAGGGGACAACTAGAGTAAAAAATAAGTTGTTGGCGTTCTTCTCTCGTTTGCAAAAAGCAAGTCCATTGACCGTTATTTCCTTCAAAACCCAAGCGTAAAACATTTTCTCCTTCAATACGCTGAAATGACCAATCATCTTCGAGAAAAAATTGAATTGTAGTTTCGAGGAGAGTGCGTAGAGTGGTCTCTTCTTCGGGTTCTTGAAATTCGCGATCCAATTCTTGGAAAAATGCACCGATCGCACCCACAGCCCCATCAGAAAAGTTTTTGGTAATTTCGTTGAGATTGGTTTCTGTCAGTTCGGAGAAAAAGTCAACAATTCCTTGAGAAATTTTCTCTTGGTCTGGCAGTCCGTTAATGAGTGCTTCGGGACTAATATAAGACCAGAAGGTACGATAGCCGACTTCTTTTGTATCTTGTTGTTGACTGACGTGGAGACAAAGCCAACTGTCAGTATTGAGGAGATTTTTTAGATCGCTGCTGGGTTCTGCGAGTCTGTTTAATGCTCTTGTTTCATCGATAGAGTCATCGCCAAATTCAGGAAGCAGATCGGGTTTGAGGGAAAGTTTAATTTGCAAGGTGCGATCGCTTTGAAATTCTCCATTTTCGATGGGTGTACGGACGGCTGTTTTGAGATTAAAGAGTTCTTCTGTGTCAATTTTTTCGTAGGTTTGAGGGGCAATTTCTCCAGTTAAACAGCATTCGATGAGGCGATCGCCTTGACGATTGAGATCTAATTTGACGACTAACAGGGAAAGCGTTTCACTGGTTGGAGTTGAGAATATGATTTCGGATGTCATAAAAACAAATTAAGAAATAAAGAGTTTTTAGAGAAGCGATCGCACTTCCAACCTATCTTATTTTCACCAGAAACGCGATCGCACTCTTAACCTATTCTGTTTTTACCAAAGGCGCGATCTCATTGCCCTTTTTATCCACTTGCAAGGATTTATGAATTTTTCTGCAATCTGAGTTGACAAGAGTTGAGAGCTACAATACACTTATACTCAATATATTGGGAAGACTTCACCATGTCAGCCAAACTCGTCCAAGAACAACCCACTCGGGATTTTCGCAGTCCTGATTTTTTTGTAACGTTGAATGTGGATGGACAACGAGAACGCCGCAGTTGGATATTGTGGGAAGAGATGGGACGCTATCCCAATGTTATTGTTGAGCTAATGTCTTCTTCGACAGCAAGTCAGGATACGGGAGCGAAAAAAAGGCTTTACGAACAAACTTTTCAGACGCGAGATTATTTTGTTTACGATCCGTTCGATCGCGAGTCTTTGCAAGGATGGCATTTGGGATCGAATGGACGTTATGATGCGATCGCACTGGACGATCGCGGCTGGTTGTGGTGCGAGACGTTGGGGTTATGGATGGGACTGTGGGAAGGAGAGATTTTGCGAGAGGTGGCGACTTGGGTACGGTTTTACGATCCCGACGGGAATTTGATTTTATTGGGGACGGAACAAGCAGAACAGGAACGAGAAAGAGCAGAACTCGCTGAGTCTACTTTAGAACAAGAACGACAGGAGAAGGAAGAGGCGATCGCATCTCTGGAAGAACAACAGCAAAAAATGCGCGATCGCTTAATTGAATTAGGGGTCGATCCGGATACTTTGTAATGGCGATCGCGTCTCTCGAAGGACAACAGCAAAAAATCCGTCGCTTGAATTAATTATGTTGACTTAAAGTTGGGACAGAAAATATAAATGCTCACGAAATTTTGCTTTTTGAACAGTTTCGATCTCACCCGATCCACCCAATGCTAAAGCAGGTTCAAATGCATAACATTCATCATATTTCAGTCCTCCCAACTTTTTAATAGCTTCTTGATGTAGTTCGATATCTAAAGCATCTTCAAGATAGTTTTGATCGCACAAAGCAACATCAAAAAATACTCTTAAGTCGTCTGAAATATTAAATACATTTTTGTATAATACGGAAATGTACTTAATTGTTTCTCCATTCCATATAATCATATCTCCAAACGATGTGCGTGCAAATACAAACGATGACTCAAAATCATCGATCCATTCTTTTAAAATATCTTGGAAGTCGTAAGGATGAACTATCCAAATTAATCCTTTCCCATAACTACACCAACCTATTTCACTCCATTCGCTCAGGAGCATTTCTGGCAATAAATTTTTATATTGTTCTACAATAACAGAAGGAACTTTCTGATATTGTTCTGGTAAGCCATGTTTTTCTTTAAATGCACTGAAATTGGTCATTTTTGTGTTTCCTAGATTGCAAATGAAATCATAGATATTTTATCAGAACTTTATCTAAGAATTAAATTTGCTACTTTCTATTTCCCAAATAGCTCCATTTTTAATTTTACATTCATATATAGCTTTGTTTTATCTCCTTTAATTTCTTTAACTTTCGGTTCAAGTATTTTTACTTGACCTCTCCATTGAGCACCAATTGAGCTATTTGTCCTAGCATCTCCAAGACCTGTGATTTTTGTTGAATCCCCACCAGCTACTTGATCGGGGTCATGTAAAGCAGCTTGTGTTTTCATAAACTTATCGACTTTTTCTGTAGCAATTATTTTCGCTTGCTCAAGAGAAAGACCTTGTTTTTCTTGTTCCTTAACTTCTTTGTCTATTAGCTCGAGTCTTTTTTGCGCTCTAAAAGCCTTTTGTGCTTTAGTTCCAGCTTTAGAACGTCCAGATTTTCCTTGTGATTTTCGCTCCTCGTACAAGTATCGATTTTTCTCCCAATCACTTACTTTCATTTTGTTCAAACCTTTCTCTTGATTTTTCAGTTGCCTTGCAAACTCTTGACTATCAAAATATTTAGTATTACACTTGAAAATCAAACTCGCCTGCTTCATTTTAGTTTGAGCTTTCTTTTCTCCTTTACTGGCAACATACTTATAATCCCATGTATCACCTCCATCACTGACTTTGATACTCTTGAAAACTGGATGTTTTTGTTTAACAGTGGTGGCAACTTTTCCTGCATCCTCTTTCGTGATTTTATTACCATTCTTCATATATTTCTTTTCTTCTACATCAATTTCCTGCAATCCTTTGTTAACTTTCGCGTCATGTTCTGGATCTTCAGTCTCAGCATTTTCATCTTGTTCACCACGCAAACCGAGTTTTTTCAATAGTTTTCCTGCTGCTTTTTTAGCTTTCTTCAATAACTTATTAATCGCCTTATCAACCCGCTTGCGAATCTTCCCGATAATCTTCTGAACCTTAGTTGTCAAACTGCCCAAACCCGCTAGAGAAGCTAATAAACCTATCACTACCGGGATCGACTTCGCTAAAGCATCTTCAATGAATTTTGCTGCTTGACCTAAAGCACCACTCGCGATCGCACTAATTGATTGAGAAATTGCCTGTATCAAAGCCGCAATCTGACTACCGCGATTGATAAAGAACATGACAATATCATAAATCGCCTTAGCCGCCTTCAAAAACGCACTCGCAGGATTCAACAAACTGAAAATCCAAGTAATTCCTGCTTTGATAACCTCCGTAATCACCATTTCCCTAATCGATCCCATTACCGACTCTTTCAAATCGGTAAACTCTTCTTGCATGTATTGCCAAACTCCCGACAAACCTTCAGATCGCAAGACCTGAAAAATCTCTACCCCTGTTTCCATCGCATTCACGACGGGTTCGCCAAACATTTTCACCGCTTTACCTCGGACATAATCCCAAGTCAGCCCCAAAACCTGCGTGACAAGGCTAAAAATCCCTTTGAGACTCATCACATCTTCTGGAATTTGAATTCCCGTCGAACTCATCGTCCCAGTTAACCAACTAATCAGACCCGTTTGTAAATGCTTAACGATATTTGCACTGAAATTATTAAATCCTTGGCGTATTCCATCAATCAAATTACTCAAAAAGCCAATCGGATCGCTTATAATTGCCCCGATCGCACTCGCCGCACTCGCAAGAGCGCCGCTAATCATATCCCGTATTTGTTTAATTGTCTCAAACACCCCAGACATCATATCTTTCGCCTTGTCGTACAGTCCCTTATTCGCCTCCTTCATCTCCTCAATACGCTGGTCAACCGCCTGCAAACTGGTGCTATATTGCTGGGTTAGGCTATTGAGAAGTTCCTCTCGCTTGCTATTGACATTTGCTTCCAGTTGGTCAAACTTTCCTTGGATATTTTGCGCCGCTTCCTCTCCCATTTGTCGTTGTTCTTCCGGCAAACCGGCAATATAATCTTGAATCTCCTGTTTGCCCTCGCTAATAGCAGTTTTCGCCTCATTTAAACGCTCCGCCACCAAATTAGAAATATCTGTCAGAGCAATATCCATCTCATCAAGATACAACTGTCGCCCATCCACAAAGAACTGATTGACCTCGGGGGGTAAACCCACAAAAGAATCTTTCAAGCGTTTTCCCCAGCCACCCACGTTGTACCAAGAGCCGTAGCGTTCTTCCTTATACGCTGTCATTTTGGCATCAACATAATTCTCAAACTTTTGCTTGGCGGTACTCGCAGCCGTATCAAACTTACTCGAAACATCTCCTTCCAAACCATTGAGCGCTGTGTCAACCTTGTCCTTGGTATCTTCATAAATCTGATTAATTTGTCCGGCAATTTCCGATCGCTTCCCTTCATCCTTTCCTTTCGTCGTCCCTTGTAGCCCCGTCACCTGAGCGAGAGCCTGTTCTTGCTCTCCGTGCATGGCTTGGGTTTGCGTATCTACCGTCGCTTTTGCCTGTCCTTGAGCCTGAGTAATAACCCCCTGCTCCTGTTGGCGATAAGTTGCAGGCGCAGTCGATCCATGTGCCTGCGTTTCCCGTTTTGCCGCCAAAGCACCGACAAACTGCGGTTCATTGGAGTTTTCCAGTTGTTCTTCCGTCACCCCAGCTTCCGCCATTTGAGTATCGAGGGCTTGGCTATTCCCCTGAAGGGGTGCAGAAACCTCACTCTCGCTCTTGGGTTTGGGAACAGCCTTTTCTCCGCCCAAATCTCCGGGTGAGGGACTCGCCAGACTGGGTTCTAGGGGCATTGCGACGCGGGGTTCAATACTGCCCGTATCCGGTGCTTCTTGGGTCTTTTGTTCGAGGGATGCCCCGGCTTGTTCCTGCTCCTGTTTCACCCCAGAAGCCACATCATTTTTAACCGAATCAAGTTGATTGCTGTTTTTGAAATTTTCTGCTTTCTCTTCTGTATCGGGCAAAACTGCTTTAATCTTAGCCAGCAAATCTTGCTTAAACTTCTCCCCATTAAAACTTCCCGTGGGTTCTTGTTCCATTTCCTCCACTTTCACATCTTGCGCTTGACTCTCCACCTCATTTGCCGGAGATTCCGCCGCTTCTTGCGCCGCTTTTGCCTCAGATTCGGCGGGATTATGTTGTTTTTTCTCCTCTGCAACCCCCTGAGTCTTAGTGACAACTGCCTGAAAATCCGGATCGGCTTCTGGGGAGGCTGGTGCGGAAGTTTCTCCTCCTGACAGTGCGGGAGCAGCTGCTTGGGGCGCATTCCTTTGAGGTGCAGCTTTTTCTTGAGGTGCTTGGGGTGCAGGAGCAGCCGCCTCTTGTTGCGGGGCTTCTGGAGCATTTTGAGCGGTTTCTCCACCTCCTCCCGAACCTTCCTCAGTAGATGTAGGGGCATTTTGTTCCGGTGCGGGAGCAGCCTCGACGGGTTGAGCCGCGATCGCGTCTTCTCTCCTCTGAACGATCGCACTCAACCCCCCAGACAGAGAAGAAAGCGCCTTTGCCTGTACCTTATTTTCCTTCTTTTCTGAAGCATCTAAAGACTTAGCTCGAGGCGTACCCCCCGTCTGTTGAATCGTGTGGGTCAACTCGTGAGCCAGCAACTCTTTCCCCGAACTCGACCCCGGATTGAATTTTCCGGCATTAAAATAAACATCCTTCCCGTGAGTAAATGCCTGTGCGCCGATTTGCTTGTTCATCTGCACGGCATTTGAGTCCGTATGCACTCGCACGCTACTAAAATCCGTCCCGAAGCGAGACTCCATAAAACCTTTGGTCTCATTGCCGAGAGGAAAGCCGCCCCCTTGACCCTGCGAGAGATTCTGCTCGAAATCAGCGTTTGCACTAGCAGATTGTCCTTTTGCCTGAATTTCCGGTTTTTCTTTCTCTTTAGAGGCTTCTGGCTGTCTCTGCACCGACTCTTTAGGCGCAGGATCGGGCATTTCTATGACTTTTCTGGCGACGCGATCGGCTTCCTGCTCGTATTGGTCTCCTGGTTTCCCGATACTCAGCTTTGTTTGAATCGATTCCTCATCATTAATTTTCTTTAACTGAACTTCCTTCTCTTCCTCTTTTGTTTGAACTTTTTCCTCTTCTTCAGCTTTTAGTTGCACATCTCCCTCATCTTCCTTAGCCTGAATTTTTTCCTCATCCTCAGCTTTCAATTGAACTTCTTCATCTTCCTTCGTTTGAACCTTCTCCTCATCTTCCACTTTTAACTGAACCTCTTCTTCCTCTTCCTTGGCCTGAATTCTCTCCTCTTCATCTTGCTTAGCTTGAACTTTCTCCTCCTCATCAGATTTTAACTGAACCTCTTCATCTTCTTTTGCTTGAATCTTCTCCTCATCTTCCTCAGAAGACTCGATCGCATTCTCCTTCAATTGAACTTCTTCCTTATCCTCTTTCTCTTGAATTTCCTTTTCTTCCGTCTCTTCTTGCGTTTGTACTGGTGGCGTAGAATCAGGCGCATCAATCGGAATTGATCCCCAGTCCGGCTGTACCGACTCAGAAACCGGGAAAGGCTCATCCCTCGAAAATTCGTCATTACCCGTAGAAACGGGACGACGAGCAAAAGGAGACTTAGACGACTTGCCCTTAGCCGGAAGAACGCCCGCTTTTTTCGGTTGCACCAAAGCCTTTACCATCTGTCTAGCCTCTCCTTCTCTTTTTCGAGATCTCCAGAGAATTTCACAAACTGTTACACTTGCCGACCCGCGATCGCATCCGCTCAGTATATCGCAAAATTTCTTTAGAGTCGATATCGATCTGAACTTATTGTAGGCGATCGCGCTTCGATACTAGAATAATTGCACCAGTCGGGTGTATGTGTGAAGTTTAACTCCAGAAAATTCCCATGACCAAAATAATAATTAAGATTTCAAGCCTCACTGTTTACTGATAACTGTTTACTGAAATGACCAATCCAGATGTCGCATCGGCACGTGAGAAACTCCTCCATCTTCATAACCAATTGCCGCAACACCTTCATTTAGCTCGAATTTGCCAACAGTTTCAGCTAACCTCTTTTGAGCGCGATATTTTACTGTTTTGTTTGGGGATGGAAGTCAAGTCAAAATGGGCGGGATTATGTGCGATCGCACAGGAAAATCAGAAACAAAACTATCCAACTTTTAATCTAGCATTGATACTCTTTAAAAAGCCCCACATGGGCGCTTTAAGACCAGATTCTCCTCTACGATACTGGCAATTAATCGCAGTCGAAAAGAGAATGATATTTACGCAAAGTCCTTTGAAAATTGATGAATGGGTGTTTCATTATCTACTCGGTTCATCTTTCTTAGATGAACGATTAGAGCATTTATTAGAGCCAGTTTCCGCTAAAAATTCCTTAGTCAAATCCCATCAACAGCTTGTCGAACAATTATTGCATATTTGGCAAGAAGAAGAATATCCTAATATTCCTGTCGTGCAGCTTTGCGGACAAAATTTAGGACATTTAAGAGCGATCGCAGGAAAATTTTGCGAGAAAGAAGGGCGAAAACTCTATGCGATCGCTTCTCATTTACTGCCAACCGACGGCGTAGAATTTGCAAATTTTTTACGACTGTGGGAGAGAGAATCACAACTCCAAGGCTCAGTTTTGTTGTTGGAAATCGACGATATTCGCGGGGAAGATGCAGCAAGACAACAAGCAATTTCTCTGTTAATCGATCGCATTGACACCCCGCTTATCATTGCGACTCGCGATCGCTTTTCTCCGCGCAGACGTTATTTATTAACCTTTGAAGTTCAAACCGCAACCTTAGAAGAGCAAAGAGAAAACTGGCATCATATTTTAGGTCATATTGAAGAACGCGATCGCGAACCCATTGTCAAAGCCATCACAGCGCAATTTAATCTGAATTTAAATACTATTGAATCTGTCGGCACGATCGCGAAAGGAAATCTTTCTCTTCCGCAAAAAGAATTGCAACAACAAATCTGGGAAAGCTGTCGTATTCAAGCACGCCCCCAGTTAGAAGATTTAGCTCAGCGTATTGAATCAACTGCTATTTGGGAGGATTTAATTCTTCCTCCTTCCCAACAAGAAACCCTCAAAGAAATTGCCGGACAAATTCGCCATCGCACTACAGTTTATTATGATTTAGGATTTGCAGGCAAGGGTGCGCGAGGGTTAGGAATTAGCGCTTTATTTGCCGGAACTAGCGGCACCGGAAAAACGATGGCTGCGGAGGTTTTAGCGAAGGAATTAGGCGTAGATTTATATCGGATCGATATCAGTCGCGTGGTGAGTAAATACATTGGGGAAACCGAGAAGAATTTACGCCGTATTTTTGATGTTGCAGAAACAGGAGGGGCAATTTTATTGTTTGATGAAGCCGATGCTTTATTTGGTAAGCGCAGTGAAGTTAAAGATAGCCGCGATCGCTATGCTAATTTAGAAGTGAGTTATCTCTTACAGCGCATGGAAGAATACCAAGGTTTAGCGATTTTAACGACGAATTTAAAAGATGCGATCGACAATGCCTTTCTGCGCCGAATTCGTTTTATTGTTAAATTTCCCTTTCCCAATTTAAAACAAAGAAGTGCCATTTGGCAGCGCGTTTTTCCCTCAGAAACACCAACATTAGGATTAAATTATCGCCGATTGGCACAATTAAATGTAGCCGGGGGAACGATTCGTAATATTGCCATTAATGCTGTCTTTTTAGCCATTAATGAAAAAGGCGATCGCAACCCTGTCACCATGAAGCATATTTTAAAAGCAACCCAAAATGAATATCTCAAATTAGAAACCCCTTTAGCGGATGCTGAGATAAAAAATTGGGTTGAATAGTTAGTTTTGAGATTTAATTCCCAAATCTATTGCATTTTTTATCTTGCTTTTGTCATCCCAAGTAGAAAAAATAGAATTAAAGTAGCGAAAATTTCGCTCGGGACGATCTCAAACGATCGCAAAAAAAACACCTGCGAGAAATTGCAGGTGTTTTTTTAATGCTTCAATTGTTATGATTTAGAACAAACCCAAGGTTAAAGACTTATCCAAAGGGAAAATCGCTCCAGCACCCAACCAGAGGGTAACAGCAGTACCAAATAAGAAAACAGTCGTTGCTAAAGGACGACGGAAGGGATTTTGGAACTTGTTGACGTTTTCGATGAAAGGAATCAATATCAAACCTAAAGGAACAGCCGCCATACCGGCAATTCCTAATAATTTATTGGGTAAAATCCGCAAAATTTGGAATGTAGGATAGAGATACCATTCAGGTAAAATTTCTAATGGCGTTGCGAAAGGATTTGCAGGCTCGCCAACGGTTGCAGGATCGAGAACTGCTAAACCGATATTTAACGCAATGGTTCCCATAATCACGATGGGGAACACATAAAGTAAATCATTCGGCCATGCAGGTTCGCCATAATAGTTATGACCCATACCTTGGGCCAATTTGGCACGGAGTTTGGGATCGCTGAGATCCGGTTTTTTAAGGGTTGACATGATGAATAGGTGTCTCCTGAATTCACGCAATATTGCGATCGCGAGTTTGCATTTAAGAACTAAGACGAGTCCGGGTCAGATTGGCCGCTTGTAGGGAAATTCTCACCCGATCGCCAGTTTTACCGAGGTTTAGAGAGGTCCGGAAATACCTTGCTTGCGGATCATTAAGAAGTGAGCCAACATGAAGACCGCGATCGACCAAGGCAAAACAAAAGTGTGCAAGCTGTAGAAGCGAGTGAGGGTTGCTTGTCCAACGGATACACCACCGCGCATGAGTTCGACCAATTGATCGCCCACAACGGGGATAGCAGCAGGAACGCCAGAGACAATATTAACCGCCCAGAATCCCATTTGATCCCAAGGGAGAGAGTAGCCGGTTACGCCAAAACTAACGGTAATCACAGCGAGGACAACTCCCGTCACCCAAGTTAATTCCCGAGGTTTTTTGAAACCTCCCGTTAAATAAACCCGGAAAACGTGGAGAATCATCATCAATACCATCATGCTGGCAGACCAACGGTGAACGGAACGGATGAGCCAACCGAAGTTAACCTCAGTCATAATGTACTGAATGGAGTTAAAGGCTTCCGTGACCGTAGGCTTGTAGTAAAAGGTCATGGCGAAACCCGTGGCAAACTGGATGACGAAGCAAACCAACGTCACGCCGCCCAAACAGTAGAAGATATTTACATGAGGGGGAACGTATTTGCCGGCAATATCATCTTCAATCGCCTGAATGTCCAAGCGTTCTTGAAACCACTGATAGGTTTTTGATTCTCTTGCTTGCTTAATAAACATGAAATCCGAATTCCTTAAGGAAAAATGTTGTTCGTCCAATTCCTACCACTTGAGGACGTTGGAACGAGATGAAAAAAGTATAAATGACTGGGGAACAAGGCCCCGATCGCCGAGGAGCAAGAATTCTTAAACTCCCTTTTAAAAAATGTAACACGATTTATGCAGTCACCCGTCACCAGTTATGCAGTCACCCGTCACCCGTTCTGAGCTTCATGACTAAAATGTAAGAAATTAGTTTAAAGATGACTCATGGGGAAACAAAGATTTTGGTTGGGATGGTTGATGGCGATCGCCGTGTTGGTGTCTGGGTTGGCTTGGTCTCCAACCGCATTCGCGTTTACGGAGGATCAGAAGGTCTTTTTGCAAGCATGGCGGATCGTCAATCAGGCTTATGTCGATGACAGTTTTAACGGGCAAAATTGGTGGTTTATGCGCCAACGGTATTTGCGCCGTCCCTTTCGCGATCGCCCTGACGCTTACGAAGCGATTGACGAAATGCTGGCCAGTTTGGACGATCCCTATACGCGCTTGCTGCGTCCGGAAGAGTATCGCAGTTTGCAGGTGAGTACTTCGGGGGAATTAACCGGAATTGGCGTGCAAATCAATCTCGAACCCAAAACCCTGCAATTGCAGGTGATTAGCCCCATCGCAGGTTCTCCGGCAGAACGAGCCGGAATTCGTGCGGGCGATCGCATTCTCGAAATTGATGGTGTTTCTACTCAAGCGATTTCTTTGGATGAAGCGGCGATGAAAATGCGCGGAGAAATCGGGACGCGGGTACAACTGACTCTCGAACGAGATAGCGAACCTCAAGGAGAAACTGTAGAAATCGTCCGCGATCGCATTGCCCTCAACCCCGTCACCGCTCATCTCGATACCCGTGGAACGCTTCCGATCGGCTATCTGCGTCTCGCTCAATTTAACGCCAATGCGACCGCAGAATTGGCTCATGCGATCGCAGATCTCGAAGCGCAAGGGGCTGCCGCTTATATTCTCGATTTACGCAACAATCCGGGGGGACTTTTGCAAGCAGGTGTTGGGGTCGCACGTCTTTGGCTCGAGGATGCTCCCATCGTTTATACCGTCAATCGTCGGGGAATGTTAGGCAGTTTTGAGGCTGGCGATCGCGCTCTCGTTAATTCCCCTCTTGTGGTTTTAGTGAATAAAGGTTCTGCCAGTGCCAGTGAAATTTTAGCCGGGGCATTGCAAGACAACCATCGCGCTCAATTACTCGGAGAACAAACCTTTGGCAAAGGGTTAATTCAGTCTCTCTTTGAACTCCCCGATGATTCGGGTTTGGCGGTCACGGTGGCGAAATATGAAACCCCCAGCCATCACGATATTAATAAGTTGGGCATTACTCCCGATCGAATTGTTCCCCAAGAGCCGATTTCTGTTGTTGAAATCGGCAGTGAAAGCGACCTTCAATATCAAGCAGCTATCGAACTACTCAATGTAAAATCCATTCTTGCCGATGCTGCTTAACTCATACTCAAAATAGCAATCGCTATAGATAGTCGAAGTAGATATTTTACTCAGTTTCTACTTCGATTTTTTTTTACAAAACTTATTTTTTTGTGTCTTCTCCTTTTTATAAAATTAAATTTCTCTTTTCTTCCTTGAATTAACCTAAAAAGTGATGCAAAAAGTCTCAAAAAAGGAGAGAGGTGAGGGAGATCACCACTTTTATTGACTGAAGTGATGCGGTTTGTACAAAAATCAACAGATAATATTAATTAAAGCACTTAATATTTCTAATCATGAATTTAGCTTCATTGTACTTACCTGACGGATTTCAACTCACCCAAGAACAATTTTCTAGGCTAACGCAAGTTAACCAAAGTTTACGTTTAGAACGGACTCAAGCAGGAGAATTAATCATTATGGCTCCCACGGGAGGAAATGTTGGACAGTACACGGCAAAACTGCTGGCGCAATTCGTCAATTGGAATGACAAGACCGGGCTAGGGGTTGTTTTTAGTTCCCCAACGGTTTTTCAATTACCTAATGGTTCTCAACGTTCTACCAGTATCGCTTGGGTTAGTCTCGATCGCTGGAATTTTCTCAGTCCGGAACAACAACAAAATTTTCCGCCTTTGTGTCCGGATTGCGTTGTAGAATTTTGTACTTGTACGGATAGTGTGGTGGTTTTACGAGGAAAAATGGATGAATACGTTGCCAACCAATTACGCTTAGGATGGTTAATCGATATTCACAACCAAGAAGTAGAAGTGTATCAACGAGGAAAGTCAGTGACCATTCTCAAGACTCCTAATTTTCTTTTGGGAGACGATGTTCTTTCTGGGTTTTCCCTGAATTTAAAATTTTTGTGGAATTAATTGAAGTGATTTTGGGCATTTAAATCCAGTATTTTTGCGTTTCTTCTTCTTTACCTCTAAATAAATATACAGAGAGGAACATTAAAGCGATCGCTCAATGCTTTTGCTTGAGTTTTCGGCTCAGAAGTAGGGATTGTTGAGGGTTCAAGGGGAGAAAATTCACCCGATCCGAATCGCTTGCAGCACCCGATCCAAATCTCCCCACTCGCCCACAATGCGGCGTACCGGATGCGGCCAAGCCCGAACTAACGTAGGAGTAGCCGAAACATGATTGATTTCTGCTTGTTCGGGATGTTTAAAAATATCAATAACTTTGAGAGTATAGGGCGAATGGAGACGATTTTCTAAGAGTTGATGGAGAGTTTTTAACGTCTGTTCCGTTGCGGGGGTATTTCCGGAAACAAATAAGCGCAGGACGTAATTAATACTCGGATCGTCCGAGGCGATCGCGTCGTTTTCTCTCCCACCGCCATTGCCATTCTTCTGTTGCCAGCGATCGTAAGCCACCACGAGATCCTGTTCTTCCCAGAGTTGCGGAAAGCGATCGCGGTAACTTTCCACAATCATCGGTTCGCAACTTTCCTCCCGCCATTCTGCTGTCTGCCATCCGACTTCTTGGATGTCAAAAACAGCATTGAGGAAAGTCCGATAGCGCATTACTGTAGGGTATGCCTCTGCGATTGTCTGTACTGTTTGGGTTTTGGGATCGAACCAGCGATCGACAGTTGCCGTATAAGCCGGTACCAAAAAATGAGGGGGTTCAGTTAATCCCAATAACTCCTGCAAACCGACGCAGAGATGTGCGTGCCATTGATCTTGTTTAGAAGGATCGATCGCATAGATCAAATCCCCAGCCGGGGTAAATAAAGCAATTCCTTTGAACAGTTTTGACAAAGTTTTTATGGGTTAGTTGTCATTATTAGGTGTTGTTTGGCTAGGAATAGTCTCAGCTATCAAACTATATTTAACTGATAGCTGATAACTGTTAACCGATAACCGATCGTTAAGTGAACTACCACTCATCATCCTACGGATAGATGAGCGGCTTCGGAATTCATAGGGGATTGCTGTCCATCAACAGAATTGATAGCAAGTCTTACATCCCCTCCATCCGCAGTATCCTGCGTTCCACAGGATAATAATTGTCTGATGCCTTCGGCTCTGATATTTTTGCTGGCATTCTCATCCCTATCGTGCAAAGTTTTACATTCTGGACAAGTCCATTCTCTTACATCTAAGGGCATTGAGTCCATTTGATGAACGCATTCAGAACAAGTTTTAGAACTCGGAAACCATCGGTCAATCTCGATTAATACTTTGCCTTCTTTGGCAAGTTTGTAATCGAGGAAATTAACGAACATTCCCCAACCGACATCAGAGATAGCTTTAGCGAGTTTGTGATTTTTTACCATCCCCTTCACATTGAGATTTTCAACGACAATGACTTGGTTTTCGTCTACCAGTTTTCTGCTAAGTTTATGCAGAAAATCTTGGCGGGAATTGCTGACTCGCTCATGAACTTTGGCTACAATTTTACGCGCTTTCTGTCTCGATTTAGAGCCTTTCTTCTTTCGAGAAAGTTTTCTTTGCTTGCGTTTGAGATTCTTTTCATGTTTGGCTAAGTGTTTAGGATTAGAGTACTTTTCTGTTTTTTCTCCATCATTGACAATCGCAAAATCTTTTAATCCAAGGTCAATTCCTGCCACTTTTCCATCAGTGCTAGTTGTTGGGGTTTCTTTTTCTACTTCAAGTAAGAGAGATGCGTAATACTTGCCTGATGGGGTTTGGCTAATTGTCACCGTTTTGATTTTGCCAACAATGTCTCGGTGAAAGACTGCTTTGATTTCACCGATTTTCGGAACTTTTAAGCAATTGTTGACAATAACAACATTTTGAGGATATTGAAGAGATTGCTTGTGATGTTTGGATTTGAATCGAGGAAATTTGGCTCTCCCTTCAAAGAAATTTTTGTAAGCCTTGTTTAAATTAATGGCTACACACTGAAGAACAGCAGAGTAACAGTCTGTTTTTAGCCAAGGATACTCTTTTTTTAGTTGAGGCAGCATTCCTTTGTAGACAGATAATTTTAAGGTTTTACCTGTTTCTTGATAATACTGAATACAAGCGTTAAGCGCAAAATTCCAATACCAACGCGCACAACCAAAAGACCGAGACAAAGCCTCTTTTTGTGCTGGATTTGGATATAATCGAACTTTGATTGCTTTCAGCATTTTATCAATCGAACTGTCTGAGCAATATTTTAACGAAATTCAGGGTTAAATACAAGAGTTTTCCATAAAAAATTGGGCATCGAACCCAATTTTTTATCCGATTCATCCCCTATCGAATCAAAGATTACGATAGAGGGATTCTCGGAAATTATGCTAAATCCGACCGCGTAACATTTGTGCCATTTCATTGGGTGTGGGGGATTTTTCCAACGCTGTTTCTTCCGTAATGCGACCTTCTTCATAGAGATTGTAAAGGGATTTATTCATTGTGGTCATGCCATCATATTCACTTTGATTCATCAGTTCGTGCATCTCTTCATACTGCCCTTTCCCGATATATTCCTTCATAGTTTCCGTATTAATGAGAATATCGTGAAAGGCAGCCCGTTTGCCATCTGTTGTTCGGCACAAACCTTGAGCAATAATTGCGACGAGGGATTCTGCTAAAGCAATACGCATAGAATGCTGTTCTTCCGCAGAATAAAGGTTGAGAATCCGTTCGATGGTTTTGACCGCACTATTGGTGTGGAGCGTTCCCATAACCAAGTGACCGGTTTGTGCTGCTTTCAGGGCTGTATTGACGGTGCCGCGATCGCGCATTTCCCCCACCAGAATCAAATCCGGATCTTCCCGCAACGCCGCTTTGAGGGCATTATCAAATAGCAAAGTATGCGTTCCCACTTCCCGGTGTTTGACCAGAGATTTACGACTTTTGTGAATGAATTCGATCGGGTCTTCAATCGTAATAATGTGCTTGGCGTGTTCCTTATTGATATAGTCAATCATGGCTGCCATCGTCGTTGATTTTCCCGATCCCGTTGGACCTGTCACTAAAACCAAACCTTTATGAGCATCCGAAATATCTCGCAGCACTTCCGGCGCTCGCAATTGTTCCATTGTCAGAATTTTCAACGGGATCAACCGCATGACAATGGAAGGACCTGTGAGACTGTCAAAAACGTTGATCCGTACCCGGGCAAAGTCGTATTGTTTTGCCGTGTCGAGTTCTTTTGTATCCTTAAATTGCTGAATTTCTTGCTCGCTGACGATCTCGTGCATCCAACTCCAAAACGTAGGCTCGTCGGTGACGGGATAATCCTCTAGATTGCTCATTTCGCCGCGATCGCGAACCCGAGGTTGTTCGCCAACTCCCAAGTGAATATCTGAATAGCCATCCTCGTGAGCGCGGTTAATAATTTCCTCCATACTGGGTTGTCCGGGGGAACGTTGAGGCCCTTTAGGTTTGGCCTGTTGCATGCCACTAGAACGAGGAGGGACAGAGGGTCTTCTCGACATTTGTTGAGTGGCATCAGTAGGAGCGGCTTTTGCACCGGGAGGTCGTCCGGGAGGAGGGGCCGGGGGACGGCGAGGAGGGGCCGGGGGACGGGATTGGGTCATCGTTCAACAACTCCGCTTTTGAGAAGCACTATTTTTTATCATAATCTCTGATATTGCATTCCGGGTAATTGCGTTACCAATCCTTGCAATTCTAAGGTTAATAAGTCACTGGATACGTCTCCCGGTGGCCGTCCGCAATTTTGCACGATCGCATCAAAGGGAGTCGGTTGCAGGGCGATATTATCCCAAATTTGTTTTAATTCGGGACTGAGATCGGCAGGAGGTTGGCGATCGCTGCGATCCAATTGAGGAATTGTCCCCAGCATGGCTAATAGGGCTTCTTCTCCTAAAATCAGATGCGCTCCTTGGTTGGCTAAATGCAGGCAGCCGGAGGATTGAGGGCTATCGAGAGATCCCGGTAAGGCATAAACATCCCGCCCGAATTCATTCGCGTAGCGGGAGGTAATTAAAGCCCCCGATCGCCTTGCGGCTTCCATCACTAAAATGGCACGACTGATGCCGGCAATAATGCGGTTGCGCGGGGGAAAGTTTCTCCCGTCGGGTTGAGTTCCGGGAGGATAATCGCTGAGAATTAAGCCTTGTTCGCAAATTTTGTGATAAAGGCCGGTATTGCGTTGGGGGTAGATAACATCGATCCCGGTTCCCAAAACAGCGATCGTTTTTCCCCCTGCAACCAAACAGGCTTTATGGGCTTCAGTGTCGATCCCCGCCGCTAACCCCGAGGCGATCGCAAATCCATGTTGCGTTAAAGCGCGGCTAATTTTTCGCGTCCATCGCTTCCCGTATTCACTGGCGTTGCGCGTCCCGACCATCGCGATCGCGGGTTGGCTAGAACCCAAAATCTCCTTTTGTCCGCGATAATACAACACTGGCGGTGGGCTAGGAATCTCTAGCAATAAGGAAGGATAATCCAGATCTGCAGGAGTCCAAAATGTAAAGCCTTTGGCGAGATATCTTTCTAACAATTCTTCTGGATGAAGGCGCGATCGCTCCGTGGCAATCCCTTGGGTGGATTTTTCGCCAAAGTTATTAATCTCCCAAAAGGCTTGTGTGGGAGCATTCCATGCTATTTCCATGCTGCCGAAATGTTCTTGGATGCGTTTGAGGGAAGTTGGACCCACTCCTGAAATTTGCGACCAAGCCACCCAGTAGGCGCGTTCTTTCTCCAATGCTTTTCACTCCTTAACGAGAAATTTTAGAAAAAATTTTGTTTTTCAATTGAGAATTAGTTGCATTAAACGTACAATAGGAAATCGCAATACTGAATAACCTTGGAGACAACGTTAATGATCCCTAAAACCCGTACTCTATTATCCCTTGCTACCGGACTGAGTTTGCTCATCGCTGTGGGTTGCAGCAGCAGCGAACCTGTCAGCACGGATAGTAACTCTAGTCAAGGTGGAGAAATTAATCTTTACTCTTCTCGCCATTACGATACTGACGATGCACTCTATGATAACTTCACAAAAGAAACAGGGATTAAAGTTAATCTCATTGAAGGAAAAGCAAATGAATTAATCGAACGGATTAAAAGTGAAGGTGAAAATAGCCCTGCCGATCTTCTCATTACAGTTGATGTTGGCAATTTATGGCGGGCACAAGAAGAAGGAATTTTACAATCCGTTTCTTCAGATGTTTTAGAAGAGAATATCCCAGCCAATTTACGAGAAGATGAAGGGCATTGGTTTGGGTTAACCAAACGGGCAAGACTGATCGTGTATAACAAAGATAAAGTCAAAGCTGAAGAATTATCGACTTATGAAGACTTAGCCGATCCGAAATGGAAGGGACGGATTTGTATTCGCAGTTCGAGTAATATTTACAATCAATCTCTTGTTGCTTCAAAAGTTGCTGAATTGGGCGAAGAAGAAGCCGAAACATGGGTGAAAGGAGTGGTAGAAAACTTTGCACGCGAACCCGAAGGAAACGACACGGCGCAAATTGAAGCTGTTGCTTCTGGAGAATGCGATGTAGCGTTAGTTAATAGTTATTATGTTGCCCGCTTGCAGCGTTCTGACGATGCCAAAAAACAAGAAATTGTTGCCAATATTGGCGCATTTTTTCCCAACCAAAAATCAGGAGGCGCTCATATTAATATTAGCGGTGCAGGAGTCACAACCAATGCTCCCAATAAAGAAAATGCGATCGCCTTTATTGAATATTTGACGACTCCGGAAGCACAAGAGATCTTTGCTGATGGTAATAATGAATATCCTGCTGTTGCAGGGGTTTCCGAAAATGAAATCGTCAAAGCATTAGGGGATTTCAAAGAGTCAGAACTTGACGTAGAAAGTTACGGTGAAAAGAATGCCGATGCAGTTAAAGTCATGGATCGTGCTGGCTGGAAATAATCTTAGAGGGCGAGCAATGCTCGCCTTTTTTCATGTTTAAAATGTTATTTAATATTGTTGGATAATGAGCGATCGTACTGAACAATTAACTCAAAAACATCTGTTTTTGCACCATCTATCACGAGAAGAAAAAATAAGAATATTCAGAGAATGTCACATCCGACTCAATTGGTATAAAGATAGTATTATTCAGCGAACCAAAGAACGAGTGCGACAGCAAGGGGAGAGATAATTTTTATGGCAACTTTTGCTCTCAAAAAAAGAATTTTTGATTTTTTTTGCAAATATATCTTAAGTTGTATTTGTTGACAAAAATCACAGAATTGTGTTAGAACTCAAATGGATAATCAGCGATCGAAAATCCCGCATGATGTTGAACCCATTTGAACTCTACACCATTCCATTAGCAGACTGGATCGAACCGCTCATTGATGTTCTTGTCGATCGCTTTCGTCCCTTCCTGCAAACAACAGTGAGTATTCCTGTTGGCTTTGTTCTCGAGGGAATTGAATCCTGCTTGCGAGGAATACCTCCTCTGATATTTCTGAGCGTCTTGGGATTATTAACATGGCAACTCGTCGGCTGGGCGATCGCGATTTACAGTATATCAGCGCTCAGCTTTGTGGGATTTATCGGAGTCTGGCCAGAAGCCATGACCACCCTTTCTCTTGTCACCACCGCAGTTATTTTTTGTCTTGTTCTCGGCATTCCTTTGGGGATTATCGCGGCAAAGAGCGATCGCTTTGAACAAATCTTGCGTCCTTTTCTCGACGCAATGCAAACCCTTCCTTCCTTTGTTTATCTCGTCCCCGTTGTGATGTTATTTGGCATCGGAGAAGTTCCTGGAGTGATTGTCACCTTGGTTGTTGCCCTTCCCCCCTTGATTCGCTTAACCAGTGTTGGCATTCGCCAAGTTTCTCCTGAAGTCGTCGAAGCAGCCCTTGACTTTGGTGCAAACTCTAACCAAGTTCTTTGGGAAATACAAATTCCCCTCGCAATGCCCATTATTCTGGTCGGAGTGAACCAAACGATCATGCAAGCCCTTGCTATGGTTGTCGTAACTTCCATGATTTCCGTTAGAGGCTTAGGATTGACAGTATTGAGAGGAATTGGGCAATTGGATGTCGGATTGGCTGTTGTCGGAGGGATCGGTATCGTCGCGATCGCAATTCTACTCGATCGCTTTACTCAAGCCCTAGGTAAACCCCATGCCCTTCCTTGGCAAAAGCGCGGCTTCGTTGGCTTTATCCTTTCGATTACAAAAGTGAGACAGAACTTTCGAGGATATTTCTCATCACGCAGACGAGTCAATCGAAAAGAATCAAGAAAATGGTGAGGCTTAGGTTGAAGAAGCGAGAAAATATTTAAGAATTGACAATAAGGAGAAAAGCAAGGGAATATATTTATAATTTATAACCTAGGGCATCATGAAAAAACTCACACTTACAGTTCTTTTTGCTAGTTTGCTATCGGGCGCGATCGCTTGTCAACCTACAGCTTCTAACAACAAAATTTCTTCACCCTCCTCAAAAGAACTTCCAGGAGAAGGGATAACCGTGAAACCCATTCGTATCAGCGTACCGGAAGATCACTTTCAAACCGAAGTTGTCAACAAAGCCTTAGCAAAATTAGGTTACAAGATCGAAGAAACCGCCGAAGTTTCCTCACCGTCTCTCCTATTTACTGCCCTTACTAACGGAGATGTAGATTATACACCAGTTCATTGGGAACGAATCTTCACCAAGTTTTATGAGAAGAGTGGTGGTGATGAAAAATTAGCAAAAATAGGTGTTATCGTTTCCAATACAATACAAGGATATCAAATTGATAAAAAAACGGCTGAGGAATATAACATTACTCATTTAGACCAGTTCAAAGATCCTGAAATTGCTAAACTTTTCGACAGCGATGGCAATGGCAAAGCCAATTTAACTGGATGTCCTCTAGGTTGGGGCTGTGAGGTAGTTGTCGAGCATCATTTAGATGCTTACGATTTGCGCGATACCGTAGAACTCGATCAAGGAACTTATGCTGTTTTAATTGCCGATGCGATCGCTCGGTACCGACAAGAAGAATCAGTTTTATTTTACACTTGGATTCCCATGTGGTTAGGACAAGTCTTAAAACCGGGTGAAGATACTCTTTGGTTGGAAGTTCCCTATACAGACTTACCACAAGAACAAGGAGATATCTCAACAAAAGACACCACAGCCCAAGGTAAAAATCTCGGTTTTGCCATCGATCGCATTCGGATTACTGCCAATAAAGAATTTATTGCCGCCAATCCTGCCGCAAAAAAAGTATTTGAACTCATTGAAATTCCCATTGAAGATATTAGTGCTCAAAACTTACGAATGCGGGAAGGAGAAGACAAACCGGAAGATATTTCTCGTCATGCAGACGAGTGGATTGAAAAGAATCAAGAAATCTTTGACAGTTGGATCGAAGAAGCGATGCAAGTTCAATCTGAAAATTAAGTGATAGAGAAAAATCATAACCAATTTCCCCTTTTTTCTTGTTTTTATCCGTAGGGACGTAAAACTTTATGTTCCTAGGGAAGTTACTAAACATCTAGAAGTGGCTACTGAGAATAATACATCGATTTGTTTGACAATTTCATGCGATCGGATTAACCTTGAGTCAGTTCAGACTAAATTTGGGTCAGACGCGCTACCACTTTAGATAAATATCACGTAAAATAACAACCAAAAGAAGTATACTGGTAAATAGCTGCTTATCAATCCTTCCTTAAAATAGAAATGAAGCTCTTTAGCGCTCTCATCCAAACATTTATTGATTTGTGCGAGATTCCCGAAATGTATGCAGGAATCGATACGAATACGATAACACTCGAAATAACCTCTATCGATCCCTGTTACTATGGAGTTATAATTGATTGCTCGGATTCTTTTCTTGCGAACAAAATAATCTTGCATTACAGTATCTTTATTGCGGCAATGCAAAGATTAAATCTAGCAGAAATACAAATCAATGTTAGAAATCGGTTTTTTCGAGTATTTTCAAACTATATTTTTATTCTTGAGGCCATGAGTAATCTAGAGATAGATTTAAACAGTTTGTATCATTGTACAGATCCTGTTTTCATCGTAGCAATGCACAATCATAAACTTCTGTTCGCCAACCCGGCTGCATTATTAGCGAATCAAAAAAAACCCGATGAGTTTATTGGGGAGAATGTTGCGGCTCTAAGCTATCCAGATGAATTAGAGTATCGGCATCGGATGCTCCGATTGGATGGGAAATTAACGAACTATGAATACAAAGCAATGAATTGGTATAATGATGATGGGATATGGCGGCGAAAAGAAATGAACTTTGTTGCAAATTACCAAAAGATAGATTTTGGTAATGTTGAGTGTCGAATAGGTATCGACTTAAGGGCTGAAGAAACCAGACGTTTTTTGGATTAATCAAAGTGCTTTGCGGGCTAAATGTTATCTGCCCATAAAAATCTGGCTATAGCAATCTTAAATGATACGTGAATGCGGAGCAAGCTAAGTAGCTGCACAAAATCAATAGAACTGCTATATCTATTTATTATTGGTCACCAATGCACAAAACCACTCACGGAGTGCATATTTTCCGGGATTTTCAGGATCTACTATTGCTTTAATTTCCTCAATTTCTGTTATATTGTCAGGCTGTTTTTTGCCTATCGCTATTGCCTGAAAGGTTTCCCAATTAATTTTTTTAAGACAGAGGAAATCCATTTGTGCCTTTAAATCATCATCAGTTTTACCGACGATACATTCAGAAATCATTTCCGTCAATCTACTGCTTGCTGTTTCCGATACGCGATTGTTTACATTGGCCTCCTTTAGAGTTTTGATATCATTGCGAACTTCTAAAAGGATGGTCATCATTTTCAGCATCGCTTCCCCCCCTTCATGTCCCTCACTTTTCTTTCCGTTGCCGGACTCATTTATATTCTCTTCAGTCAGACCGAGTACTTCCATGATTTCTAGCTGAGTTGCACCGAGTTTTTTCAGCAAGTCCAACAACAAATCTGTTGTTGGAATCGATCGCTTTAAGTTATGATAGCGGCTTTTGCTTAAGCCACATTCTCTCATAAACGCATTGAGTCCGCGATCGCCACGCTTTTTATTGATGAATTGGTAAGTCCGTTCGCAAATCGGGTGCGGGAAATTTTCTGATTCCACGGTTGCCATCGTTTCAATTTAAACCACTTTCTACCAGAATACTTGATAAATTTTTTCTGACAAGGATTGCAAAATAATTCTTTTTGGTTTAAATTTAAATCAGCAGCGAGCAGCCGCGTATTTGGGCGAAATATTTGACCGCTCCGAGATTGTCCGGCGATCGCCTCTCCAGACGAATTACTCATTATAAAAACCAGTACAAAAATGCCGATTATTATTGTTTTACCCATTGCTAGAAGAAAATGCGGACTAACTCAAGAAAGGTTAGCCGAGTTGAGCGATCGCTCTCAGCAACTTATTGGCAAACTCGAACAAGGTAAAGCCAGAGGAGTAGGTTTTGAGACTCTTAACCAAATCTGTCAAGCAATGGGAAGGCAAGTTTGGGATGTTATGATCTACATTCCCGACGATCCCAAACAGCTTGATGAGACCCTCATCACTGCTTCCAAAAGACTGAATTGTTCCATTGACGAAATTCTGCCTTATATCCCAGAAAACTTAAAAAAGGCTTATCGAAGGCCAAGCTTAGTCTGAACCTAAAATATTTCTGAATTAACTTATTCTCGTGCCCAAATTGTCTCCAGTAAATCTGCAAAAGGTTGCCAATTATCTTCCTGAGTAATGGATTCCCAAACGGACTCAATAATCGGTCTGAGTAATGCAGTTCTAGGATTTTGATATTGGAGATGACTTTTGATCTTGTTCATTTCTTCGGTCGGGAAATCATTTAAGAGTTGATAATATAACTTTCGCCAGATTTCCCAAGGTTCTAAAAAAAAAGAAGCATTTTTGAACACTTCATCGACATCTTTGCGCCAGTAGGTCGAAAATAATTCAGCTAACTCGCTAAAAAAAGCATGATAACCGATTTGTGTTTCTTCTAAAACCTTAACCGTTTGCCACACTAATTCTTGTGCTTGAGGGCGCGGTAATGAAGTAAAACCCAGCTTGCTCGCCATCAAACGATAATATTCATTGTAATAATAGTCCTCAAATCGAGCTAAGCTGGCTTCAAGATCTGATTTCTCCATCACCATTGCTAAAGGAGTTTGCAATCTTTCTAAATTCAACTTGCAAATTCCCGGTTGATTGGCATAACAATAGAGTCCGCCATAATCAAAATAAGCAGCAGTAAAACGAGGATTATAGGTTGAGATAAAAGCATAGGGACCGTAATCAAAGCTTTCTCCGGTAATTGACATATTATCTGTATTCAATACCCCATGACAAAATCCGGCTGCCATCCATTGTGCTGCTAAAGTTGCAATACGTTGTACTAATTCAGTATAAAATCGAGCATATTTCTCTTCAGTTTGAGCAATATTTGGATAGTAAATTTCGATCGCGCGATCGAGGAGTTTCTTAATTAAATCGGGACGCTTGATATGATGCAGTCGCTCAAATGTACCGAAACGAATATGAGAAAGACTGAATCTCACCATCACGGAAGAGCGAGTCGGAGAGGGTTCATCCCCTCGCCATAGAGATTCTCCGGTTTCAATTAAACTCAAACATCGGGACGTTTTTACCCCGAGTTGATGTAAAGTTTCTGCGGCTAAAATTTCTCTAACCCCGCCTTTGAGGGTCAAGCGTCCGTCTGCGGTTCTTGAATACGGCGTTCTCCCAGAACCTTTCGTGCCAAAATCGTATAACTCCCCATCCGTCCCTCTGACTTGTCCGTAGAGAAAACCTCTTCCATCCCCGAGAAAGGGATTGTATTCACCAAATTGATAACCGTGATAACGTAAGGCGAGAAAGGGACGTACCCCTTGGAATAAGCCAAATGCTTCGATAAAGTCATCATCGCTAACATTTTGGGGATCTAAATCAATGAGAGGGAGAAGGCGATCGCCTCTAAAGCGCAAAGTATATTCAGGAAAGGAAGCCGCAGAGACACGATCGCTATAATCGTCGCCTAAGTCTTCGATCGCAGTTTCGTACTTAAGGTTGAGAAAAGGATTCATAGGAAGAATGAATGGTGAAAGATGAAAAATTAGCGATCGTGTGGAGGCAAATTTCCTTTATAGTTTAATAGAATAATAACATTATTCACTGCTTACTGTTTACTGATAACTATTTACTGAAAAAGATGGCAGATTCAATTATGTATCAAGAGGATTGTTATGTTATCCTCGAACCCGATCGCCCGGAAAAATTTCTCTCAAAAGAAGAGTTATTAGAAAAATTGCAGGACATTCTACGACAACAGGAAGAGTTACCACGAGATCTGCAAAAGTTTAATTCTTTTGCAGAACAAGCGCAATATTTATTAGATACGGCTTGCGAATTTGATGTTGCTCCCGGTCAATACTTACAATGGTACGTGACAAGATTAGAAAAAAAGTAAACAGCGAACAGAAAACGAGTATTAATTATTCAATCTCTTTCGTTGTATTAATGAGTGCGAGTTCGATCCATTCTTCTTGGGCTTGAGTCAGGGTAGTCCGGATGCCGGGACCAAAGAATTTTTCGATTTTTTCTTGTTTGTCTTGCCACTGCTCTAAGGTGACAAAAGGGGAGTAAAATTCTAAAATTAATGTATAGTTGCCGTCGATCGCTTCTTCTCGTAATGCCTGAAGGTTGGGGAGTTCGTCATCAGAAGGGGCGATCGCGAGTTTGGTTAGGGAATAGTCGAGATGAACTTGCTGGCCGTAGCGGTAACGGGTGACATCTTTGCGAAGTTTAGTTTGAATTTCTGTTGCTTGTTCCTCGCGCAAAGCTAACACTTCCGGGGAAGTTGGTTGGCTGTAGGGCGTGGGTTTGAGTTCTGAGGCTTTCAGCGCTAAACCCCCGAGTAATAAAGGCAGTCCGTAAAAAAAGCCAATTAAGTTTAGGGTAGGTTTTCCGAGTGCGTAAGCCACAAATCCCATAATTGTTAAGAGACCGCCGACTGAGAGACCGAGTAAAGCGAGGGGAATTTTTCCAAACATTACGAACACTTTTAACTTTAATTTGCAATTTTAGCTTGCGATCGCTATTTTCACAGTCTGGAAACCGCAAAACTCAGAGAATTAATGAGGAGAGAAATCCGATCGCAGCCCCTCCCATGACCAACCAAATCGCCTTCAGTCGAAAGCGAAAGAGGGCGATCGCACTCAAGCCAACAATGAATAAAGCCACTGGATCGAAAGGCAGTCCTAAATTCGGTTGCCCCACAATGGCCAGCACCAATCTTATCGCGACTGCGACCATCAAGGCAACGGCACTGGCATTCACGGCATCCAAAAAAGCAGCACTCCAAGGCGATCGCCGTAAGAGGGGAACGATGGGATTTAAAATTGCGACTAAGAGGAAAGAAGGCAGAAAAATCCCTAATATCGCCACCGTTGCCCTCAGAATTCCTAAAATTCCTGTCGTCAGGACTGCTGAGGCGATAAAAAAATCACCACAGCCAAACCCATAACACCTAACTTAAAAAAGAACCGAGCCAGTTCTCGCGATCGCTCTTTCATTTTCATCTCAGAGGTTTGTGAATCGCAACATCTTAAAGCACTGTCATGCTGCGAATGCGCCAAAGATCGTTTTGGCGGACTAGCTCATAGCGAACCCGTAAATTATCATCGTAAGATTTACCTGTATCTGGCTGTCCACCCCGAAAAGCACGGGCTGTTTCTCGCACAGCAACATCAACTTTCGCCACATTGGGGTTATCGGCGTTAAAATCCACATTTTCTACGCGAACGTTATGATCGTATTCTCGATGAGCATTTTCTTGTTGAAGAGATTGTGCCGTATCCTGCCAAGTTCCTAATGTGGGTTCGGCAAGAATAGTTTCCAGCAAAGCGATCTGATGCTCTTCTCCCAATGCCTTTTTCTTAACCGATAACCACATGGCCACAATGTCGCGGGCCCGTTCTTCGGTTAATGCGCCTTGTGCGGCATTAGGGGCAATTTCCTCAGTTTCTTCAGGAATGGCAACGATAGGACTGTTGAGAGAGATAGACGGTTGCTCGGCCTCTAACCCCGGTACATTATCTGTTGTACCCACTAAGACTTTGAGAACTTGCGCGATCGCCAACCACAACAGAAAAATTGCCACAATGCCCCCTGCACCAAATAAGAGCCAGCGAACCCATTGAGAATTGCTCGCAGAACGCGATCTCCGTCGGTTGCTGCGCCGTGCTACGGGAGGCGTTCCCGTTTCTCCTTCTTCTTGTCGTTCTCGTCCTCGTCGTCGCGGAGGTTGAGAAAGGGTTTGACGTTGGGCGGTGGGTGCAGATTGCGATTCTCCTCTGGAGACGCTACGCGATCTCGGGGAATGGGGTTGAGAGGGTGGGGAAATGCGTTCGGCGGCTAAAGGAGGGGTCAAGGTTGCTGCTCCTGTAGCGGTTCTCCCTTTAAGAGTACGTTCTGCGGCCGTTGTCCCTATATTCCCTTGCTGGGAGGGAGAAACTTCAACAGGGTGAGGATCGACCACGGACCAGCGATCGGGATTTTCCGTTTCGCTGGGAAGTTGCTCTAAATAACTTTGCACTTGTTCGTCGGCAAAATAATCTTTCAGGGAAGCTTGCAACTCGGCCAAGTCGCGAAAATGAGGAAAGACTTCTGTTTGCAGCCATCGTTCTCCATAAAGACACAATCCTGGCAGCAGATCCGGCGATCCTTGAGAATGTTCGCGAATAAAGGCGAGGGGTTCGTATTCTTGACTTAACTCTAAAGCGCGGCTGGCTTCTTCGGTTTGACCCAATAACAGGGCGCAGACGGCTTGTTCGAGATAAACATCCTGTCGCCGCCCCAAGACTTGTAGCATTTCCTTGGCACGGGTGACGAGATAGGGTTGGAATTGAGCAAATCCTCGTGCCACCAGCGCATAAACGGCTAAATATGTCGCGACGGCAGAAGGTCGCCGCGCTTCGAGTTCAAAAATTTCTTGTTGTTCGGCGGCGGTTAAATAGCCGCGAATTTGCTGAATGAAGCGTAAAAAGTCGTCAACGCTCAACCCGGAGCGATCGTCGCCATTGCCATCAATGCCGCCGCGTTCTTGGAGCATTTCTTGTAGGAGTTGTACCCCTTTGAGGCGATCGTTGACGGCGGTTTCTTCGTGAGAGAGTAATTCTAAAACGCGGTAGGGACGGAGTTTATAGATATCCGCCTGAATTTCGCCGCGAATGCTGGGGAATACCCCCTCTCGTAGCAATAACTCCTGTCCTACGCGTCCCGAGGCGGCCGCGCGTTCCGACTGCCCTTGCTGCCATTGTTCCCGTCCCAATTCTAAACAGGCGAGGGCAATGGTCAAAACGATATCGGCGCGAACCAGTTCGGAACTAATCAGCCGTTCTTGTTCTGGGGCCAAATTCTCGCGATCGAGTAAAGGGGTTCCCAGACTGATAACCAGTTCGTATTCTCCGAGTTCTTGGAGAATTAATAAGGCACCGATAAATTGCTCGTTGTTAATTTCCAGCCATGCTGTCGGGGCGTTTCTTTCATTTTCCCAAGCCAAATCTTGGGGAAGGGGTTGAGTAGAAAGGGGTTGGGTTTTGGCCAAAAAACTCGCATCGTATTCCGATCGCCCTTCTGCATCGGACAAGATCGAATAGGCTTCGTCGAGTAGCTGCTTGCGAGAATTAATTGCAATATCGCTGTACTCCCGACGCGGCAATTGCAAAGCGCGATCGTGGTAGGCTTGACCGAGTTGGGGGGCGGTTGCCTGAATGGATACCCCTAAAATCCTATAGTAGTCGAGCGGAATTCGCACGGTTGGCTCCCCAGAACAAAGCGACTTATCTATATTAATATTAGTCTGGCTCTCGGAACGATGAAGATGCAGAGAAAGATGGCGATGGGACATGAGCGCGAGGGATGCTGAATTCGATTCACCGTCCCTCGACCCCAATCCAATGCAGAGGGCTTTCTCTCCTCTGACATTGATTTTTATGCACCCCACTATATCTTAGTGCTAGTCCTAAAGCCTTCAGTAAGCCTTCAATAAATATTTAGCCCTGCGTTATTCGCGATGAAGTTTTAGGCATTGATAAGTTCTTTGGCTGAGACTCTTCGTTTTGGGAACACTCATCATAAAAAAACAAAATATCGTTGTAAAAAATATCTGAAACAATTTGTAGAAAAAAGGTTCAAAAAATATATTCTTTCATCAATATTCATTAAAGAGCATTTTGATTGGGTCAGAAAAACTCTTAACATAGAACTAACCGAATAAAACCGAAATTCTTTTATTTTTTGAACAAAAGTTAAACATCGTAACATTTTATCCATTATTCTGCATAATATTCTTTTCAGAACCGACAATAGAAGATAAGCTAGGAAGTTTGTGTAGAGTGCAACTCCAAAATCAAGAAAATAATTCCACTATCTTAATATGCAGTTTTCGCATTCTACCATGCAAGATTCAGGAGTTAAACAAGCCGTGGTTATCGAAATTCCTCAAACTCAGTACGAAAGCAAAACCCAAGAAATTGCCAAAGAACTCATCGCTGCAACCCGCGAAAAACGTTCTTTTTTCGCACGGATGCAAGACCAGATGCGTCTCGATGATAAGCTCCTAGACTGGGCAATGGCCAATCCGGGATTGCGCTATCAACTCTTTAGCTTTATCGACTGTTTGCCCGCATTGCGGAGTAAAAGCGAGATTGCCCGTCATTTTCAAGAGTATATGAGCGTTGAATCCGTAGAATTGCCGGAAATGCTCAAAAAAATGATGAATTTTGCCGATGCGAACTCTCCTCCCGCACAAATTGCAGCGACAACAGTAGAACAGTCTGTAAAAACCCTTGCTTATAAATATATTGCCGGAGAGACTGTTCCTAAAGTCTTGAAAACCATCGATCGCCTGCGAAAAGATAAGATGGCATTTACTCTCGATCTCCTCGGAGAAGCCGTGATAACCGAGTCTGAGGCAGAGAAGTATTTACAAAGCTATCTCGATCTGATTCAAGAGTTAGGAGAAGCGGCGAAAAAATGGTCTTCTATTCCTCAAATTGATGCAGCAGACGGCGAAGCTTTAGCGAAGGTTCAAGTTTCGGTTAAATTAACTGCATTTTATTCCCAATTCGATCCCCTCGATCCTGAAGGAAGTAAAGCTAAAGTTTGCGATCGCATTCGCACCCTCTTGCGTCGTGCTAAAGAAGTCGGTGCTGCTATTCATTTCGATATGGAACAATATCGTTATAAAGATATTACGCTCGCCATTTTGAAAGAATTGTTAATGGAAGAAGAGTTTTGCGATCGCACGGATATCGGTATGACAATTCAAGGTTACTTGCAAGACTCGGAAGCAGATTTAAAAGGAATTATCGACTGGGCAAAACAGCGAGGAAAACCAATAACCATTCGTTTAGTAAAGGGAGCATATTGGGATCAAGAAACTATTATCGCCATACAAGAGCGCTGGCCGCAACCGGTTTTCAACCAGAAAGCGGCAACCGATCGCAATTATGAAAACTTAATGCAGCTATTGCTAGAAAATCACGAGCATTTATATGCTGCGATCGGGTCTCATAATGTTCGCACGCAAGCACGAGCGATCGCGATCGCAGAGACGTTAAACGTTCCTTCTCGTTGTTTTGAAATGCAGGTTTTATACGGGATGGGCGACCAACTCGCAAAAGCATTAGTTAAACGCGGACATCGAGTGCGAGTTTATGCACCTTATGGGGATTTACTACCCGGAATGTCCTATTTAATCCGTCGTTTATTGGAAAATACAGCAAATAGTTCTTTCCTGCGACAAAATATGGAGGAACGCCCCATTGAAGAGTTAATTTCCCTGCCTAAAATAGCATCAGAACGTCCTTTAATTGCCAAATCTGCTTGGCCGAATGCGTCCAATACTGACTATGCGAATACGGATTTACGCGTAAAAGCCAAACAAGAATTAACCAAAGTTCGCAATAGTTTGGGTAAAACTTATTTGCCGTTAATTAATGGGGAATACCTGCAAACTTCTGAGTTATTGGATTCGGTCAATCCTGCCAATCCAAGGGAGGTTGTAGGCAAGATTGGGCAGATTTCCATTGAACAAGCAGAAGAGGCATTAAAAGCTGCAAAAAATGCCTTTCCTGCATGGAAGAAAACCTCAGTACGAGAACGGGCTGGAGTCCTGCGAAAAGCTGCGGAAATCATGGAATCTCGCCGTCACGAGTTAAATGCTTGGCTCTGTTTTGAAGTCGGAAAAATTCTGCCACAAGCCGATGGAGAAGTCTCAGAAGCGATCGATTTTTGTCGCTATTATGCCGATGAAATGGAGCGATTAGATGAGGGAACAAGTTATGATTTAGCAGGAGAAACTAACCGTTATTTCTATCAACCTCGAGGAATTGCCGTCATTATTTCGCCTTGGAATTTCCCGATCGCGATCGCATTGGGAATGACAGTTGCTGCCTTAGTCACGGGTAATTGTGCCTTACTTAAACCCGCCGCCCCATCCTCCGTTATTGCTGCCAAAATTGCCGAAATTCTGGTCGAGGCTGGCATTCCTAAAGGTATATTCCAATATGTTCCCGGACGTGGCTCAACGGTCGGCAATCATTTAGTGACTCATCCCGACGTTCACTTAATTGCTTTTACCGGGTCGCAGGAAGTCGGCTGTCATATCTATGCAGAGGCAGCTAAGTTACAACCGGGACAGAAGCATCTCAAACGAGTCATTGCCGAGATGGGGGGCAAAAATGCCATTATCGTCGATGAAAGTGCAGATTTAGATCAAGCTGTAGCAGGGGTTGTTTCTTCGGCTTTTGGTTATACGGGACAAAAATGCTCGGCTTGTTCGCGAGTTGTCGTTCTCGAACCCGTACATAATGCTTTTGTGAGTCGCTTAGTTGAGGCGACAAAATCTCTTAATGTTGGGGCTGCGGATATTCCCAGCACCACCGTGGGACCTGTGGTAGATGAAAAGGCACGCGATCGCATTCGCGAATATATCGAGAAGGGCAAACAGGAGGCGAAATTAGCCTTTGAGGGGACAATTCCAGAAACGGGTTTTTTCATTCCTCCCACCATTTTCACCGAGGTTGCACCGGATGCAACTATTGCTCAAGAGGAAATTTTCGGACCCGTGGTTGCAGTGATTAAAACCAAAAATTTTGCTGAAGCATTGGACATTGCTAACGGCACAAATTACGCCTTAACTGGGGGTTTATATTCCCGCACTCCTTCTCATATTCAACAAGCAACTGAGGAGTTTGAAGTCGGGAATTTGTACGTGAATCGTAATATTACCGGAGCCATTGTCGCCCGTCAACCTTTTGGAGGCTTTAAGTTATCTGGGGTGGGGTCAAAAGCAGGAGGTCCCGATTATTTATTGCAGTTTTTGGAACCGCGATCGGTAACGGAAAATATTCAACGTCAGGGTTTTGCACCTATTGAAGGGGCAGAATAGTTCGTAGGGGCGCAAGCAATTGCGCCCTTTTTGATTAACCAAGTTACAATTAATACGATGCCTAAAAAGATACGGGAATTAAAAAAAATACTCCGTAAAATAGGTTTTACAGAACTTCCGGGAAAAGGAAGTCACACTAACTGGATACACCCATTATATGCTGGGAAATTAACTATTTCTGGCAAAGATGGATCGGATGCAAAACCCTATCAAGAAAAGATCGTGGATGACGCGATCGCAGAAATTGAGGACAAACAAAATGATGAAGAACCTTAAATACCCCATCCTCATTCAATGGTCAGAAGAAGATAACTGCTTTTTAGTTGGTTTTCCTGATTTTCCGGGTCAAAAGTGGCGATCGCATGGTGAAACCTACGAGGAAGCAATACAAAACGGAATTGAAGCCCTAGAATCTCTTGTTATTGCATATGAAGCGACTGGGGAAAGTCTGCCAAAACCAACAACTTGTAAAGCAGCATAAGAAAAATTCTTTGTTTGAAAATTCGGGAGAAGGCTAATCGTGTAAAAAGCCTGAGAATCTCTTACTGTCCTATAATTCAAAATTAGGATTATTGGGGGCAAAATTAGGATTATAATAAGGATCGCCGCCGATTTTTTGCAAGTATTCCCCCCATTTCTCAGCGAGTTTATGACGCTCTTCCGGTCTGACTTTGCGATCGCTGCGACTGGCGGATCCATAGTGACTTAATTGAGCATAAGGCGTAACGAGATTGCGATATCCTGCTTGATGTGCTTTTAAACATAAATCGACATCATTATAGTTTAAGGCAAATTCTTCTTCGAACCCTCCTAATTGTTCAAAAAGTGCCTTTCTCATCATCAGACAAGCACCCGTGACAGCAATATAATTACGATTCACCACATTAGAAAAACTATAACCTTGATGCGCTCCCTCATAACCGTAAAAAACGTGCATCGGGTGAACTTCTTCAACAATAACGACCCCTGAATGTTGGATTTTACCATCGGGAAACAATAGTTTTGCTCCCACCGCACCAATTTCCTCTTGTTGGGCAAACTCTAACATCGATTCTAACCAATCCGGAGTTATAATTTCCGTATCGTCATTGAGAATTAACAGCATATCTCCTCGGGCATTTTCCGCACCAAGATTAATGCGAGTCGAGAAATTAAAAGGATCGCGATCGCGGACTAATTCGATCTTTCCAGCCAAACGCAGTAAAATCTCATCAGGAATATCAAACCCATCGACAACAACAATCTCAAAATTGCGATAAGTGCTTTTTGCTAAAATGCTCTGAATACACTTTTCTAATAAACAAACTGTCTTTTCTACTTCCTGTACTTGTTTTCCCGCACTGGGAATAATAATACTAACTTTATATTCTTCCTGTAACTGACGGCGCACGCGAAACACCCCCGCCATATCCGTTTCTTCGACAAAACCCGAATATTTATTTCGTGCTAACATGGATTCTAATACTTTTTTTCCTTTTTGAAAGGCTTGAGGTTTTCCTTCTACCCCAGATGCAGAAGAAGAAGCGATCGCACGCCAATGATAGAGAATTTTAGGGAGATGATAAATATTCTTGGTTTTCTCGCTTAAACGCAAAACCAAATCGTAATCTTGCGCCCCATCAAATTCGCTTCTAAAACCGCCAATTTCTCGAACTAATTGCGTGCGATAGACCCCAAAATGGCAAGTATACATCTGAGTATGAAAATATTCGGGAGACCAATCGGGTTTAAACGCCGGATCGAAATGTCTTCCTTTTGTATCAATATGATCTTCATCCGTGTAAATCAAATCAGCATCAGGATGAGATTGAATCAGTTTAGCGACTGCAAATAAAGCATCGATCGCCAACTCATCATCGTGATCTAATAACCCTATATATTCTCCCGTCGCCAATGTCAAAGCAGAATTACTCGCCGCAGAAATATTCCCATTTGTTTCGCGGAAAATCACTTTAATTCGGCGATCGCACTGCCGATATTGCTCCAAAAGGGGATGGATGTGGGAAGCAGGGGAGGCATCATCAGCAATACAAAGCTCCCAATGGGGATAAATTTGCGCTCTAACCGATTGAATCGCTTTTTTGAGCCAAACCTCTTCTACATCATAAACAGGCAGCAAAATGGAAAATAAGGGCAAATGAGACCATGTTGCGATTTCCTTTCGGGCGATTTGCCGATCTGTCTCTGTGATACGATGCTGTTTTCGCCATTGCTGATAGCTCATCTTCCCGCGTAACTTGGCAAACAAGCGATCGCCCAGAAAAGCGATCGCCCTCAGCGTCCCTTGTTCTTTCTGGATAGACTTCAGCGTTTCTAACTTGTCAGCTAAACTCATAACTTTGGCAAGGATAAAGAATTAAAAATATAAGGATACAAGGCTTCTTTCCTCCTTAACGAGTGACAGGTGACTGAATCATGTTGACGGTTGACAGCTAACTGTTTATTGTTGAGAGTTAACTGTTTATGGTAAGTTCATGGCTCTTTCCCTTCCTCGCAATGCAACTTGGGAAGATTTTCGCCGCTACTGGGATTTAGTTTACGTCCTGTCAGCGCGACATTTAAAGGTGCGATATCGAGGCTCTTTTTTGGGAATATATTGGTCGGTTTTGAATCCTCTCGTGATGACGGGTTTATACGCCGCCATTTTCGGCAATGTTTTTGCCTCCTATTACGATAATTCGTTATTAAACTATATGCTCGCCGCCTTTACAGGATTGACGGTGATTAATTTATATTCCTCAGCAACAATCCAAAGTGTTAATATTGTCGTCTGGGGAAGTCCACTACTCAATAAAATTCGCCTTCCTGTCAGCGTCTTTCCCGTGTCAATGGTTATGGCGAATATGTTTCAATTTGTTGCGGGAGTAGTCCCTTTACTGGCGATCGTTACTCTTTTTACCTCCAAAAATCCTCTGAATGTTTTATTACTTGTCTTCCCCGTTTTATCGCTTTTCCTGCTCTGTGTGGGAGTTGCTTTCTTAGTCAGCGCACTCTATGTTTTTTTCCGAGATTTACCCAATTTTTACGAGGTGATTGTTTTTGTTTTAGGATTGAGTACGCCAATCTTTTATCCTGCCACAATCGTGCCTGCAAATTTGCGTCAATTTCTCGTTTTCAATCCCCTTTATCCCATTTTAGAGAGTCTGCGAGATATTGCTATTTCGGGTACGCTGCCCGCACCGTACCCGATCGTGCATTCTTTACTCAATGGGATGTTAGTGTTGAGTGTCGGCTGGTTGTGTTTTCAACGGTGGCGATCGCAGTTTATGGATCTTCTGTAATCAATGGAGTTAATTCGTTTAGATAATATATCGCTATTGCGACGGACACAAGAGGAATTCTCTTACGATCTGAAAAAGACCTTCTTTTCGATTTTAGAAGGAAAATATCGCAAACCCGTCAAACGCTTGGTTTTAGATCGCGTTAATTTGACGGTGAGCGCTCACGAAAAGGTGGGGATTATTGGCTCTAATGGCTCGGGAAAATCGACGCTCTTAAAATTAATTTGCGGTATATTAGAGCCGACAAAAGGAAAGGTTCGTGTGAAAGGAAGCATTGCACCCTTATTGGAACTCGAAGCAGGATTTGATAAAGATATTTCTGTTTATGACAATATTATTCTCTACGGGGTTTTATTAGGATTTTCTCGCACGGAAATGAAACAAAGGGCGCAAGAAATCTTAGAATTTGCGGAGATAGAGGAGTTTAAATTACTGCCAGTCAAAGGACTATCTTCAGGAATGAAAGCCCGATTGGGATTTGCGATCGCGACAGACGTACAACCAGATATTCTCATTCTCGATGAGGTTTTATCCGTGGGAGATGAACATTTTAAAATGAAATGCAAAAAGCGTATTAATAACTTTTGGCAAGGAAATACCACGATTTTAGTCGTCTCTCACGATTTGGATTTTATCCGACAGTATTGCGAGCGAGTGATTTGGTTGGATCGAGGAAAGTTGATGTTTGAAGGAGAGCCAGAAGAAACGGTCAGTCGATATTTAGAATACACTGCTTGAAAACAATACAAAGAAATTTCTGATTGAGAAGTGTTATATATCAAGAAAAAGCAACGAATCGAAAGAATGAGCCATTTTGTGTTAAAATTAGAAAAGGTAAAGCGATCGGGTACGATTTGAAGAACTCAATCGCTCGTAGCAAAAGAAGAGAGTAATGTCGGCTAGAGATACTTTTCATCAAGTTGTTAAAACTGCACTGAATAAGGATGGATGGAACATTACCCACGATCCCTATCCACTTCAAGCAGGAGGTTTTAATTTAGCCATTGATCTAGGAGCAGAGAAAGTTATTGCAGCCGAACGAGAAGACAAAAAAATTGCTGTTAAAATTAAAAGTTTTTTGGGAGCTTCAAAGATTTCTGAGTTTTGTAGTGCGTTAGGACAATTTATCGCCTATCGTTCTGCCTTGAGTCTTCAAGAACCAGAACGATCGCTTTATTTGGCCGTTTCTAACGATATCTATGAAAAATTTTTTCTGACCCTTTTTATTCAAAAGCTCATTCAAGAAAATCAGCTTTATCTTCTCACTTATGATGTCGAACAGGAGACAATTGAAGAATGGATACCCTAGAAACTTATCGGCAGTATATCCAAACCTTGCTCGTTCAACAAGCAGAGTTAGTTTGGGATAAACGCATTCAAGCTGAAACTATTTTCGATCTGCAAAGCGATCGCTACCAATTGGTTTATGTGGGCTGGCGCGATGGAAAACGGTTTTATGGCGTAGTGCTTCATGTCGATATCATTGAGGGCAAAATTTGGGTACAGCAAGATGGGACTGAAGTGGGAATTGCCAATCAATTAGTCGAGTTAGGTGTTTCTCCACAAGAAATCGTGTTGGCATTCGATCCGCCTAACCTGAGACATTATACTGAGTTTGCCATGGGATAAAAATATCCCTTCACCTTCCCTCGCCGCGATCGATGTTAAAATCAGGGCGAAATTAAATTCCCGTCAATTTTAATTCATCTTGCATCGAGCCATGTTAAACGCTATTCGGAAACTGAGTTTGGGAATTGCGATCGCTGGCTTATCCAGCGCGATCGCTTTGGAAGCGTCCCGTCCTGTCCAAGCGCAGTATATCATTACCCTTCCCGATGGAACGCGCTGCGAAGGTCAATTTCAAGGCTATACAGGTCAAGGTATCTGCGAGTATACAGATGGTTCTTATTATCGAGGACAGGTTTTGAACGGTCAGCGCCACGGGAGAGGGGTATTCTACTTTCGAGATCGCGATAATGCCGAAGCCGAACTCAATGTTCCTGAAATAGAAAATACACTGGAAGGTTCGACAATTTTTGCGTTTCCTCTACCTTCGGAAATTTATGCGGACGTTTACGAAGGAGATTTTCGCGACGGTCTTCCCAACGGACGAGGCAGTTTTATTTATGGCAACGATATGCGTTACGATGGCGAAGTTAAAAATGGTTTGCCCCACGGGACGGGTCTATTTATCTATGGCTCTGAAGGAGAATATTCCTATCGTTATTACGGGCAAATAAACCAAGGATTAGCAAGCGGACGAGGTTCGTTTGTTTATGCAACTTGTGAAATTTATCGAGATTCTCCGCATTGCGATCGCTACGATGGACAATTTCGCAATGGTTTGCCCCACGGTCAAGGAACCTTTACTTATTCCGAATGTGCGGTCGTCGGACAACAAGTACGCTGCAAGCGGTGGTCGGGGCAGTTTTTTAAAGGTCAACCCAATGGGAACGGGACTTTACTGTTTGCCAATGGCGATCGCTGTCAGGGACAATTTAACGATTTGACCCTAAGTGGTCGCGCTAATTGTACTTATAGTAATGGCAATCGCTATTCTGGAGAACTTCGAGACGGTCAGCCTCACGGCATGGGAACCATACGTTATGCTGACGGACGAACCTATAACGGTGAATTTCGTGAAGGGAATCCGATTGGTAATTTGGGCAGCAATTAATCCTCATAACAAGCTCAATTTTCTCTCTGAACTTCCTCCTCATTACGTTCCCATTGGCCATGACGCTTTGCGTAATAAGCTAAAATGGCCTCAACTCGATCTTGGCAATTTTGCTCTTGGAGATCGCAAGGTGTCTTGGCTGGAGAATTGTCAGGGAAACTCTGGGGATAGGCGAGCAATAATCCTTCAATTTGACTCTGAGAATACGCAAAAGTTTGCGAAGACTGAGATAAGATTTCAACTTTCATACCTAAAACTTGCTGCAAGTGCGCTGCGACTTCGCGATAAATAGCAAGAGACATCTTTTGACAAGAGATTATTTCTCGTTTAGGCATTCGTATTATTGGCTGGAGGCTCTCCAACCGCTCGCGTGACTTCAATTCCCAACTCTTCAAAAATAACAACGGGTTGCGGTCCTCGATTCATTTCAATGCGCTTGACGAGTACTTGTCCACTCCCTAAATACTCCCCCGGACTGACATAGCGACTTTTCCCCTCACCATCTTGAACAATTGCTTTAACACTCCCACCGAGATTGACCACCCCCGTCACGGTTAAACCATTGGCAATCGTCGGTTCTGGTAAAGCGGGAAGATCGTCGGGGTTGAATTCTTCATCTTCTCCAGTCCACTCCAAAGGTGTATTGCTGGGACTTTGCGGGACTGGAGGTTCTTCAGCTTGAGGTGGAAGTGGGACTGGGCGTTCTTCAGCTTGAGGTGGAATGGGAGGGTAAGGAAAAACTGGCAATTTCGGTGGTTCGGGAGTCTGCGGTTCTTGTGGTGGGGTGTTAAAGGGAGTTTGAGAGCCTGCTCCTGGTGTATTAAAAGGCTGCGTTCGCTTTTGAGCCCGAGGGGATCTCGGAGGATAGGGAAAAATAGGGAGTTTGGGGTTGAGGGTTCCCGCAAAACTCCGAGCAACTTCTGCGGGAACGGGAAGCGTCGCAAAAGGATTTTGTCGGCCTTGATTTTGTTCGAGAATTTTGATAGCAGTATCGCGATCGGTGATGGGGATCAAACCATCTGGGGCGGGTAATTCTGCATCTTCTCCTTCAACCACGGGATCTTCAAATTCAGGATCGCCGGCTTCGGGATTATTAGGATCTTGACCATCGGGAGCGTTCTCTCCAGAAGGATTTGCGGGCAGTGTATTGGGGGCTGTCGTTACCGGACTAACAGAAACGTCCCCAGCATCTTCCGATCCTCCTCCTAAAAAAGGTAATGAAGATAAGGTTTCGCACCCCTCTAAGCCAAAAGCTAAGAACGTTAAACCCAGCAAAATCGATAATTTCTTCATCATTCATTCCCCGTTTGACCAACAACGATGCAAATTATTATTAAAGAATCATTTACACTTCAATCTTAGCTAAAAATCGCGAGAGCAAAATGCGATCTTGTTAGATGGCATTACGATTATCTTATCCTTTTCCCATTAATTGTTTGAGAGCGTTCAGTCCTTTTTTAAGGCGACGCGAAACAGTCACGACACTAACTCCCAATATTTCTGCCGCCTCCTTGTGGGTTAAATCGTGGAGAAACACAAATTCAAGCGCATCTCGGGTTTTAGTCTCGAGTTGGACGAGGGCTTGTTGCAGGCGAATTCGGTCTTCTTCTGCCAGTTGAAAACTGTAATATCGGCGATCGGGAACGAGGTCTCCCAAACTCGTGCGGCCTTCTCCTTCATTGCCAATCGGAAGATCTAAGCTGAGGGGTTCTCGATTTTGATGGGCGAGTTTAATATCCTGCCATTCTTCTAGGGAGATTTTCAGTGCCTCGGCTAATTCTCGATCGCTCGGCTGGCGGTTGAGTTGCGATCGCATTTTGCGGGCAATCCCGATCGATTGTTGGCGTAACTCTAACCAGCGTCGAGGAATGCGAACAAAAGATCCTTTATCTCTGAGATAGTGTTGAATCTCACCGCGAATATAAGGAATGGCAAAAGAACTAAAAGCATGACCGCGATCGAGATTAAATCGTTCGATGGCGCGAATTAATCCCAAACATCCCACCTGTAGGAGATCTTCATAACTTTCGTTACAGCGATCGACCCAGTGATGCGCCTCTTTGCGGACGAGACCCAAATTAATTTTTACGAGTTGGTTGCGGATTTGATTGCGCATGGGGGGGGTTTGCGGTTGCTGACTGTAGTCGTGCAGTAACTGCAAACTCTGGCATTTCAGATTATCGGAAAGAGAAGTTGACATGATAGAGTCACCCAGTTAACACCGATCGAACATCAAAAAGAAGTGAACTCAAAATTATTTTTCTGCTTTTCAAGTTTATTCTCTCAACACGATTTATGACAACTTTAAAATCTCAATAATTGAGGGTGTCAGATTTTGGCGGCGATCGAGCCCCTCTAAATCCGACACCCTCAACCGAATCCTAATCCCTCAGATTACTCAAAGGAGGGTTGAACCCGTGCGTAAAATATGCCTTGGATTTTCACTTCTTCAGGATCGTCGGCTCCCAAATCCGTATCCGAAGGTTGATAGCTGACGAAATTACCGGCAATTTCTCCAGTTCGCCCATCAACTTGGGTCACTTGCAAAGACATTTCCCCGGTTCCAGTTTCATAACGCTTGACGTTGGCACGTTCAAACTCTTCCGAATCGGCTCCAGCCGGAAGCGCAACGGCATTGTCGTAACCACTAGCAACCCCACGACCTTTGGGATCGAGGAAAACTGAGCCTCGGTAAGAAGGAACGAAAAATTCGCCTTCTAAATCCGTTGAAGCATTAAGGGAATCGTATCCCGGCCCGCTCTTGGCAACGAGTTTTTTCATGGTAAACATGAAAGGAACTTGTTCGCCACCGGGGAGTTGTACGGTAATGGGCTGGAAGTCAATCCCGTCTTCTTCTGTAAACGTTAATACTCCCTCTGAATCAACGACGAGAGTTCCTGATATTTGATCGAGGCTGGAGGTATAGCGCGTTAGCACTTTACCCTGAACGAATTCAGATTTTTTGCGGCGATTGGCACCTTCCTCTTCTACAAAATAGATTTGGGGTTCCACGCACATTCCAGAAATGTTATAGGTTTGACCGACTTCGAGAGGAATGGAACCTCGAGCGGTTTCATCGAGTGCGGGGCATAAATTTGCCAATCCAGTATTCAGGATTTCATCGTAGGTCAGCCGTCCCGAAGTCGCATCGGCAGCGCTGGGGGGTTCGCTACAAGCTGTGAGAAAACCCAAACAAAGGGCTAGGAAAGCAGCCATAAATGCCCGATAATATCTCATAATAATCAACCTCTTTTTTGTCAATCTCGAATGTCGAAAAAGTTTGGGGAATAATGGGGAAACAAGATGCGATCGCGTCTTAAGATTTCTCCATAACTCCAAAAATGAAACCCGAAAAGTAAGCTCGACAGGATTCGTTTCCTATTCGAGCAGGGTTTCTTAAATTTCAAATTGCTTTATTGAGCTACTGATAGAGAATTGTACACGGGAGCGCCGCTTTTCCCTAGCGCAGGCGATATCCCCTTGGAATCCGAGACGTTTTCGCGCAATCTAGAACTGAAACCGAATTGGAGACCCATGAACGAATCAGAGAATTTAGAATTGCAGCAGCTTGCGGCTCAACTGGCGGAAATTCAAGAGGCGATTGGGTCTTTAGCGCAAGACTATCGCGGTGACGCTTGCGCTTTACTTTCAATCTTGCGATCGCTCGAGTCTATCCATCGCCAAATTCGCGAGGAGTTATTTTTGGCGGCTTTGCCAGATAATCGTCGAGAGTTGGCTCGGGTTTTACGCGATATTGAAGAAACTGGCGGTTGGCCTTATATCGAGCGGATGCGATTGCAGGCGCTTTTAACGCATTTTCAGGAAAATTCCCCGAAGAATGAGCAAATGTAACAAATTGCAACGTATAATGGCTAGATGAAAAAAATGTAAACAAATTTTAAGAATTATCCTCAAATGCGAGTTGCGATCGCCGGAGCAGGTTTGGCGGGATTATCCTGCGCGAAGTATTTAACGGATGCCGGGCATATCCCAATCGTCCTCGAACGTCGGGACGTTTTGGGGGGGAAAATTGCGGCTTGGCAAGATGAAGAAGGGGACTGGTACGAAACCGGTCTACATATCTTTTTTGGCGCATATCCCAATCTTCTGCAATTGTTTCGGGAATTGGGCATTGAAGACCGCTTGCAATGGAAAGAGCATGCGATGATCTTCAATCAACCCAACGCCCCGGGAACTTACTCCCGTTTTAATTTTCCCGATCTTCCCGCCCCTTGGAATGGGGTAATTGCCATTCTTCGCAACAACGATATGTTGACTTGGGCAGAAAAAATTCGCTTTGGTATTGGCTTAATTCCAGCGATGATTCGCGGTCAATCCTATGTGGAGGAAATGGATCGATATAGCTTTTCAGAATGGTTGCAGAAACAAAATGTGCCGCCTCGGGTGGAAAAAGAAGTCTTTATTGCCATGTCGAAGGCGTTAAATTTTATTAATCCCGATGAAATTTCTGCCACAATTCTGCTCACGGCATTAAATCGCTTTTTGCAAGAGAAAGAAGGCTCGAAAATGGCTTTTCTCGATGGTTCTCCTACCGAGCGCCTTTGCCAGCCGATTGTGGATTATATTAGCGATCGCGGCGGTGAGGTGAAGTTAAATTCCCCTTTAAAGGAAATTCTCCTCAATGAAGCGGGTTCGGTACAAGGCTTCCTCCTACGGGGGATAAACGGGCAAGCCGATTGGACATTGGAGGCAGATGCCTATGTCTCGGCCATGCCGGTAGACCCTCTCAAGGTCATTTTGCCCTCAGCGTGGCGAGAAATGGATTATTTCCAGCAGCTTGAAGAATTAGAAGGGGTTCCAGTGATTAACCTGCACCTCTGGTTCGATCGCAAGCTCACAGATATCGATCACCTGCTTTTCTCGCGATCGCCTCTGCTGAGTGTTTATGCGGATATGAGCAACACCTGTAAGGCTTATGCCAATGACGATCGCTCCATGTTGGAATTGGTTCTCGCCCCGGCCAAAGATTGGATTTCCCAACCGGACAAGGAGATTATTGCCGCGACAATGTTGGAGTTAGAAAAACTTTTCCCACAACATTTTACCGGGGAAAATCCGGCGCAGTTGCTGAAATCCCATGTCGTCAAAACTCCGCGCTCGGTTTATAAAGCCACCCCGGGTCGCCAAAGCTATCGTCCTTCTCAAGTGACCCCAATTGCAAATTTTTATTTGAGTGGGGACTATACCATGCAACAATATTTGGGAAGTATGGAAGGCGCGACCCTATCCGGCAAACTGACGGCGGCTGCGATCGCCACAGATGCCACAACCCGGGGAAATCCTCAATTTTCTTTGGCAAACTCTTAACAGTTTGCTCGTGAAAGGATAAACCCCTTAATCGTTGACCTTTCTTGGATTGGAAATTAAAATTTCCCTCAGTCCCCCTTGAATGGGACAATCCTAATGGCCAATTGCCTTCGGTCAATAAAATCTCACCCACTCTTCCCTCGGAAACGTTTCACCGGATGAATGCTGCAACTGCCTAGACCCGAACAAAAAACGCAAAGTTCTCTCGCATCCCTCGCGGAGGCTTATGAATACTGCCGCCAAGTGACGGCCACTTATTCCAAAACGTTTTATCTCGGTACTTTACTGATGCCGATGGCAAAACGTCGAGCAATTTGGGCAATTTATGAATGGTGTCGCCGCACTGATGAGTTAGTCGATGGTCCGAAGGCACGGTTGACGACTCCCGATACTCTCGAGCGCTGGGAGAAAAATTTAGAATCGGTCTTTGCGGGAAATCCAGTAGAATTGCCCGATGTAGCCCTTGTCGATACGATCGAGCGCTTTCCGGTGGAAATTCAACCTTTTCGCGATATGATCGCCGGACAGCACATGGATTTGTATCGCTGTCGTTACGAAACATTTCAAGAATTAGAGCTTTATTGCTATCGCGTCGCAGGAACCGTTGGACTCATGACGAGTCCGGTGTTGGGTTTTGCCAGCGATCGCGCTTTGTGTCCTTGGAATCAAAACAAAGTGGGCGAAATAACAGGTGAAATAACAGAAACGGCAACCGAAGAAGCGATCGCTCTCGGGATTGCCAATCAACTCACTAATATCCTGCGAGATGTCGGGGAAGATGCTGGACGAGGGCGCATTTACTTACCCTTGGAAGATTTGGCGTTATTTGATTATACGGAAGAGGATTTATTGAATGGAGTCGTGGACGATCGCTGGCGGGAGTTAATGCGTTTTGAGATTCAACGCGCTCGCAAGTTTTATCGCTCGGCAGAGCGAGGAATTAGCGCCCTGACGCGGGATGCACGCTGGCCGGTTTGGTCGGCGCTGATGCTCTATCAAGGGATTTTGGATATTATCGAGCGCAATGATTATGATGTGTTTAGTCAGCGTGCTTTTGTTCCCAAATGGACAAAAATGTGCTACCTCCCGATCGCATGGTTGAGAGCGCAGGCATTGTAATTAATTATCAAGTATCAATTGTGAGCGATCGGTACTATTTCTTTTTCTCCGTTCACTATTTGTTATTCTTTGGAACGACATTGTAAGAGAGTTTAACGATTCCGCAATCATATTTTTTCATATCCGATAAGGCTAATTTGTACGGGTTAATATATTCTTGAAATAAAGGAATACCAGATCCCAAAACGAGAGGATTGAGTTTAATAATTACGCGATCGATTAATGCTTCATTCATGAGAGTTGAGGCAAGATGGGAGCCTCCACATAACCAAAGTGGTTTTTCAGATGTGGCCTTCAAATCCCGCACAAAATTGGGGATATCTTTCTGAATTAACTCAACTGCTTTATCTGGGCTTATTTTCATAGTTTGTGAAAATACGATTTGTCTTAAATGAGGGTAAGGACTTGTTTTTCCTTCGCGAAGCCCCACTTCATACGTCTTGCGACCCATCAGTACAGTCCCAAAACTTTCCAAATCCGAAAAAAAGTCGGCGATAACTTGCTCGTCCCATTCAAAATCATTAAAAGAACCATCTTTTCGGGCAATGAAGCCATCTAGACTGGTCGCCACATAATAAACTAAATTACTCATTTTTTGCGCTCTTTTTGGGGAAATTACATTCTCAAAATATTAATGAATTCTCATCCTTTTATTGAGGGATCGCATTCCCTGAGTTCAGAAAATGCGATCGCCAGATCGGCTAATTTGCGTTTAAAATTTCATCGTCAATTGAGAAATCAATCTCTTTCTTATCGCGTCCCGAGACCAGATAATCATGAGTAAAGGAGTCTTTTAAGCCGGAAACAAGGTCAAATTTCGGTTGCCAATTCAATTCTATTTTGGCTTTATGAATATCGGTAAAGAAATGCTGGACTCGTAATGGAAAAGCCTTGCGCTTGCCAAAATCAAATTGTTTCGGGTCAAAATGAACGAGTTTAATGTCTTCTGGCGATTTTCCAGCCGCTTCAGCGCAAGCTAAAGCCAAACCTTTGAATGTGATATAGCGATCGCCAGAAATATTATAAATCTGTCCTTTTGCTTTTTCGTTGCCTAAAATTGCCGCCATTGCCATTGCTAAATCTTGGACGTGACCCAATTGCGTGATGGCTAAACCATCTCCCGGAATAGGAATGGGGCGATCTCGGACAATGCGATCGAAAAACCAAGCTTCGACATCGTTATAATTGCCGGGTCCGTAAATATAAACCGGACGCACGGAAGTCCACGGGAGTCCCATTTCTTCGAGGTAGCTTTCTGTTTCATGCTTGCCTTTATGACGGCTTTTCGGGTCTACGGGATCGCCCTCAATATGGGGCATTTGTTGAGATTTCAAATAAACGCCAGCAGAACTAACATAAACAAAATGCTGGACTTTATCTTTAAATAATTCTACAAGCGGTTGCGTATCGCTTACTTCTCGCCCGTTATTGTCAAAAATAGCCGCAAAATTCTCGTTTTTCAGTTTATCTTTTAACTCACTGGCGTTTTTGCGATCGCCGTGAATTTGTGTAATTCCGTCTACGGGTGCGGGTTTGCTACCTCGATTGAATAATACAACTTCATGACCGCGATCGACGAGAATCTTGGTCAGCGACACCCCGATAAAACGAGTTCCACCCATGATTAAAATTCGCATTTTCCCTCCTTTTTTGCTATTGCTCTCAACGATCGATTACGCATTACCAACTATGAGTTGAGTCATGACAATATTTCCATTAAACCAGAGATCGACATCAGGAGCGGTGGCGCGATCGCGATCGGGGTATTGTCTATTATGTTAGAATAACAGACAACGATAAAGATGAAGCAAAAATAAAACTTTAAGATTTAAGAAAAAAGGAATTCAAGTCTAATGAATTTGGAAACAGTAGGAGCGTATAGCCTATTTTCTTTATTGGCTGCTGACGTGATTATTAATATCATTCGGATTGTCAAAAATGGAGAAAATCGCGTTCAATTGGAAGAAAAAATTCAGGAACTAAAGATTCAAATAGAAAAAATAGAACACCATTCTAAACCAACAGAATAGTCTAGAAAAAAGAAAGTCAAATGAATCAGAAAAAAGCGATCGAAGTAGAGAAAAAAACACCAAAATCCATCTTGAACAGTTTACAGGAACACTCGATAGTTATTATTGATTTACTAACGATAATTTATTTGATCGCTCTATTTTTAAAACAGTATACATTATGTTTTGTTTTTATGATAATCTGCTTGATTATTTCTAAACTAGATTCAATTTACAGTGATAAAAAAAAGGAAAAACAATGGTTGGAAATGAAAGAAACAGAAATAAAACAAATTAGATGGAAACTCGAAACTCTTGAACAACAATGGCAAGATAGAAATAATGAAAGAACATCTTGATATAGCAATTATCAGCGAGTTTATCTTTTAGCCAACTCAAATCCTAATAATGCTGCTGTCAAACCTGTAAAAATACTCAACATCAAGTAGAGCATTAAATCGATATGAGCTTTATCTTTCAGAGAGAGACTTTGTTCGTAAATAAACGAAGAAAAAGTTGTAAAACCGCCACAAAAACCCGTTACTAATAATAAACTCCATTCGCGCGGTAAATTATATCTTTCGATCGCGCCGATAAAAAAACTAATCAAAAAACAGCCGATAATATTAACGGTAAATGTACCAAGAGGCAAGTTACTTTGCCAGCGATCGCCGATCCAAGTGCCGACAAGATACCGACTCGTACTTCCCAGTCCACCAGAAAAGAAAATAATCAGAAGATTTTTCATATTGGTTATTAGTTATTAGTTGTTTGTTATTGGTTTTCTTCTTTCTTTTCCTTTGAAAGGATATAGAATTGTTTTATTTGCTAAACTAAAACAGTTTTGGGAATAAGTTGCCATTCTCCATCAAGATTGACTTGCTTACCAATACCAAGAAAGTTCTTTTCTTCATCATAAACTCGCACACATATTTCTACTTTCTCTTGCTTTCGATCTTTCTCTTGTCTGTCAATTTTTTGTCCCTGACACCATCGTTTAGCAGTATCTGTTTCTAAAACGATCGCCTCTAGATGTTGGAGGGGAATTTCTGGGGCGATGGGTTGAAATGGTTCTTTTTGAATCGCATTTTCTAAATCTTCCAGAGTTATGCTATCTTTTAATTCTAAACCACAACTCTTCACTCTCACTAATTTTGCTAAAGTCCCTCCCACTTCGAGTAATTTTCCTAAGTCTCGTGCAATTGAGCGAATATAAGTTCCTCCTCCGCAAGCGATCGCTAACTCAACTTCGGGAAATTCTCCTAAATGCCAATTTAAAATCTCAATGCTGTTAATTTCAACGATTCTGGCTGGGACTTCCACCTTTTCCCCTGCTCTAGCTAATTCGTACATCCGCTTTCCGTCTCGTTTAATAGCACTGTAAATGGGAGGAATTTGTTCAATATTGCCGATAAATTGCGGTAATATTGCTCGAATTTGTGCTAACTCGATCGCACAATGCGATCGCTGTTCTAAAATTTCTCCTTCGAGATCGTCTGTTGTCGTTTGCATGCCCAAGCGAATTTTAGCATGGTAGGCTTTCTCTTTCGGTAGATATTGTAATAAGCGAGTTGCTTTGCCGATCGCGATCGGCAAGACTCCTGTTGCGGCGGGGTCGAGAGTCCCTCCATGTCCGACTCGCTTTAATTTGAGCAGTCGCCGCACCTTGGCCACGCAATCATGGGATGTGAATCCGGAAGATTTATTGAGGTTGAGAAAACCCAACATTCTGTAGACCTAAAAAATTGACTTGAAAAAACGACTTGAAAAAAATCATCATGATTTTCTTGACAAATATTCTGCTGAGTTTTATAGCAGCTATCTATCTCTTTCGTCTAAAATATCACTATAAATAACTTCTATAAATCATCCTCTCAACTCCTGTCAATTCTTTTGATGTAAATATTTGTTAACTTTCTGAAAAATTCATCTCTCTCCTCAGACAGAAAAAAGACAAAAACAATATTTTTTGAGTTTTAGAGGGAATATTTTGTTTGCTTAAAGGTTAGCGATCGTGATATGATTCAGAATAGTAAAAAACTCAGTTTATTATCTGAATTAGTTTAACTAATTCTTGCGAAACGTGACAGACCACAAGGGGAAAATCCTAGTGGTAGACGACGAACCAGCAGTCAGACGAATTCTTACAACTCGCCTGACTATGGCAGGCTACGAAGTCGTTACCGCTTCTGATGGCGAAGAAGCACTCGCTTTGTTTGTTCGAGAAACGCCAGATCTCGTAATTCTTGATGTGATGATGCCCAAAAAAGATGGGTATTATATTTGTCAAGAAATTCGCAAAGAATCTGAAGTTCCTATCATTATGCTAACAGCTTTAGCTGATGTAGCCGATCGTATTGCAGGATTGCAAATTGGAGCAGATGATTATTTAGTAAAACCCTTTTCTCCCAAAGAATTAGAGGCAAGAATTCAAACCATTTTGCGTCGGTTTAAAAAGATTGGCTGGCAAAATTGTAGCGATCCCGGTGTCACGCAAATGGGGCTTCTCCAGATCGATCCCAATAAAAGGAGGGTTTCTCTTGGCGATCGACCGATTCGTTTAACCGAAATTGAATTTAATATTTTGCAGTTGCTTATTGCTCAATCTGGAGAGCCTATTTCTCGTGCAAATATTTTGCAAGCCATTTGGGGCTATACTCCCAGACAACCGGGAGATTTGCGGCTGGTAGACGTTCATATTTCTCGGTTGCGAGGCAAAATTGAAGCCGATCCCAAACAACCCGAATTTATAGTCACAGAACGAGGAATGGGTTATTCTTTTCAGAATTTAACCACAACTGCCAGTCAATACACAAGTTCAGAACTTGATGGCAATCTTGCCGAAGAATTACCCATTACCAGTTCCCCATAAGAAATTCGAGCATGACAAATTCGGGAAAGGCAAAAGTCTAGTTTAAGACGATCGCCTTCCTTCACTTTTTCTTTAACCCGATTTTTTACCCGAGCAAATGAGCTTCTAAAAACCAGAGACGTTTATCGATCGCCCGGGAGATTTCTGTATACAGATCTGCCGTATCTGCATCTCCTGCCGCATCGGTTTTATCGATCGCCTCGCGCAGGTGTTTGCCATAGGCAGCATAGCGATCGGCGAGGGCAACGAGATGTTCTTTCCCACTCACGGCATTCAGAGGATATTCGGGTAAGATTGACGCTTCGGCAGCAACGCGAGCCGTCCCTTTCGCAATAGCTCCGAGGGCGGTAATTCGTTCTGCTACCATATCAACAAATTCTTCTAATTCGCCTGCCATTTCGTCAAACATTTCGTGCAGTTGAATAAAATCCATTCCTTTAACATTCCAATGTGCTTGCTTGGTTTGGGTTTTCAAATCCAAACTGCTGGCGAGGGTTTGACTGAGAATACTCACCACGGTGGTGCGAATATCGGCGGCGAGATCGATCCGCGTGGGATAGAAATCGGTTTGAGGCTGAACGACTTGTGCTGCTGTCACGATCGCATCTCCTTGTTAGTGTCTGTAATTTTTCAGAAATCGTAAATTAATTGTGGCTATGAGAGCAAACTCATAGAGCAAACTCATAACGAGTTCGCTTTTTATATCATAGTCATAATGACTTCGACTTGGCAAGATAGAGCGGAAAAAAAGAGAAGAGTCGAGCGACTCTTCTCAAAAATTCAATTAAGGTTTCCTCACATTAAAACAGCACCATTCTCCTCGCTTCCAGAGCGTCGCCACCACCCAGCCTTGTTCTTCGAGGCGATCGGCGATCGGCTTGGCTTGGTCGAGAAGAATGCCACTGAGAATGCCCCAGCCTTTGGGTTTGGTGATTTCTGTCATTTGAGGAATCATTTCGATAATAATTTCCGCCAAAATATTACAAACAATACCATCGACTTGCCCGCCAGCCAATGGAGAAATGCGATCGATGCTTCCCTTTTGCACAATTAACTGTTGGGCATCAATTTGATTGAGATCGCGGTTAACCGTAGTAGATTTAACGGACATGGGATCGACATCTACAGCATAGACTTGCTTGGCACCGAGTAAAATTGCCCCAATGGAGAGAATCCCCGAACCACAACCGATATCCGCGATCGCGATCGCATCCTCATCATCCGAGAGCCGCATTTCCAAAGCCTCCAAACAGAGTTGAGTGGTGGGATGAGTTCCCGTACCAAAAGCAGCCCCTGGATCGAGGCGAATAATGGCGCGATCGCTATCTTCTGGAGGAGTGAGCCAAACCGGATAAATCAGCAAGCGATCGCCCACCTCCTGCGCCTGCCAATATTGTTTCCAAGTGCTGCCCCAATCCTCCTCATCAATTAACTTCCATTGAGTCAAAGGCAGAGGCATCTCGATCGCGAGAGCATCTTGACGCAACCAGAGAGACAAAGCCGCCAAATCCAAAGAACGCGCCAACTCTTGGGGGAAATATGCTCGCACCGACAAAGATTCCCCTTGTCGTTCGCTTGCCGTCCCCTGACAGCCAAAATCATCCAGCCGCCAAAAGACCAGATCTTCTAAGATCGGCTCGCACAGAACATTAATTTCCCACCAATTGTTCATTGTTCGCTATTCATTGTTTTAAAGCATTACCGTATAGGCATCACTAATTCCCGGAATCTCAGTGATTTCTTGTAACAATCCATCCGGGAGAGGATCGTCTAGACTTAAGGCCATAATGGCATTACCTCGCACAATTTGGCGACCCACCTGCATACTGGCAATATTGACATTAAAATTCCCCAACAACATCCCCAACCTGCCAATAATACCGGGCATATCTCGATGCAAAGTGAAGAGCATATGGGAACTTGGCGGTAAATTAATCGGGAAGCCATTAATATTGGTTACCCGAATTTCCCCATCTTCTAATAAGACCCCAGTTACAGAATGTTCTCCTAAAGAACCGTGGGCATCGAGATGTAAAGAGCCAGAGTAATCAGAAGTCGAAGCATCTTTCGTTTCAATCACCCGAATGCCCCTTTCTTTAGCTTCAATACTGGCATTGACATAATTAACCCGTTCCCGTAACGCTTGGGAAAGCAACCCTTTCAAGGAAGCCACAATAATCGGCTGACTTTGTTCGGTGGCTAAATCTCCTTGTAAGCGGACAGTAAACTGGTCGATGCGTCCACCAGCCAGTTGTCCCACCAAATTTCCCAAAGTTTCCGCCAATTGTAAATAAGGCTTGAGTTTCTCCATCACATTGGGATTTAAACCCGGAATATTGACCGCCGATCGCGCCTGAAGTCCCAATAAAACATCCCGAATTTGTTCGGCCACATCCACCGCCACATTGACCTGAGCTTCAGCCGTAGAAGCACCCAAATGAGGAGTGAGGACGATTTTTTCTCCCACATCTCGCAACGGCGATTCTGCCAACGGTTCGCTATCAAAAACATCCAAAGCGGCTCCGGCAATTTTGCCTGCTTGTAAGGCTTCAGCCAAGGCCGCTTCATCAATAATTCCCCCTCGGGCGCAATTAATAATGCGGGTGGTGGGCTTCATTTTCGCGAGGGCTTCAGCATTGATTAAATTTGCCGTTTCTGGAGTTTTGGGAATGTGGAGGGTAATATAGTCGGACTCTCGAAAGAGAAAATCCAAATCCACCAAACGACAGCCCAATTGTTCGGCACGTTCGGAGGAAATAAATGGATCGTAAGCGAGAATTTTCATCTCCATTGCCTTGGCCACAGTAGCCACATGGGAACCAATTTTCCCCAAACCGACGACCCCGAGGATTTTTTTATAAACCTCTGCCCCCACGAAACGCTTGCGATCCCATTGTCCTTCCTTCAAGGATTGGTTGGCAGCTGGAATATGGCGCGACAGAGAGAGCATCATGGCTAGGGCGTGTTCGGCGGCGGCCGTGGTATTCCCTTCTGGAGAGTTAACCACGACAATTCCTCGACGGGTCGCGGCGGGAATATCAATATTATCAACACCTACCCCCGCCCGTCCGATAATTTTGAGTTGCGTTCCCGCATCAATGACTTCTTGGGTTGCCTTCGTTCCCGATCGCACCATCAGGGCATCGTATTCGGGAATAATCTTTATGAGTTCTTCTAGAGGGAGTTTGGTTTTGACATCCACTTGGGCGACTTGGGAGAGAATGTCAATTCCCGCTTGGTCGATGGGGTCGGAGACAAGAACTTTGGCCATAACGATAAAAACAAGTTTAAGAAACTACGAGTTATGAGTTTTGCAGTAACGCAGTAGGCATTGTATCGAGAAATGCACCATAATCAAGGAGTTCATTGCAAAGATTTTGGATTTCCTAGGGTTTATGAGTTATTTAATCGCAGTATTGCGCGATCGCATTTCAGCAGAAGAGGCTTATACTGCTTTAGAAAAAGTTGGCATCTCGACGGATCTCCTCACAATTTTAGGTCGGGGTTACAAAAGTGCTGATGAGTTTGGCTTTATTGACCCGGGGCAACAGGCAAAGAAACAAGCACTTTTTATGGCGGCATGGCTGATTCCTTTTGGCTTTGCGGCAGGATTTACCTTTAATGCGATCGCTCACACGAATGTTTTTACATGGACGGGACAGTTAGGAAATAATATCCTCGGCGGACTTTTGGGAGCAATGGGGGGAACAATGGGCAGTATTTTTGTTGGTGGCGGCGTGGGCTTATCTCAAGGAGGTGGGGACGCACTCCCCTATCGCAATCGTTTGGAGGAAGGTAAATATTTAGTCGTCGTCCAAGGGTCAACACCCACCCAAACCAAAGCCGTCCCAATTTTGCAACGGTTTAATCCGGAAATGTTGAATAATTATCAATGAGTCATGAAATCGCGAGAAGGTCTGTCAATCAATGGAACAACAAACAGAGAACCGCGATTAAAGAGAATAAACCCCAAGGATTATCGCGATCGCCTCTCTGACCGATGGTCACAAAATTCAGATATGGGGATGATATTGTCAAAAGGAAGAGCGTTAAACATTCATTATCGGGAAGAGGTCATTATTGACTACTCAGATTATGATGGTGTTTGCTGGCATCTTAATTAATGAACTAAAGGAGAAATACATATTGTCTCGTCGTTATCTTTTTACCTCAGAATCCGTCACTGAAGGACATCCCGACAAAATTTGCGATCAAATTTCGGATACGATCCTAGATACTTTACTGGCAGCAGACGAATACAGCCGCGTTGCTGCCGAAGTTGTGGTTAATACGGGTTTAGTTCTGATCACTGGCGAAATTACCTCTCAGACCCACATTAACTTTGTCGATCTGGCGCGGAAAAAAATTGCTGAAATTGGCTACACTGATTCCAGTAATGGTTTTGCGGCTGATAGTTGTGCCGTCCTCGTCGCCCTCGACGAACAATCTCCCGATATTGCCCAGGGGGTTACTAGCGCCCAAGAAGAACGGCATCAGTTAAGCGATGATGAACTCGATCGCATTGGTGCGGGAGATCAGGGGCTAATGTTCGGGTACGCTTGCAACGAAACTCCCGAATTGATGCCCATGCCGATTAGTTTGGCACACCGGATCTGCCGTCGCTTAGCCGCCGTTCGCAAAACCGGAGATCTCCCTTATCTCCGTCCTGATGGCAAATCCCAAGTGAGCGTTATTTATGAAGATGGCAAACCCGTCGGCATCGATACGATTTTGATTTCCACCCAACACGCTCCCGCGATCGGCGATTTGACGGACAATGAAGCCATTCAAGCCAAAATTAAAACCGATCTCATGGAAGCGGTGGTCAAACCTGTTTTTGCCGATATTGAGGTCAAACCCGATCGGAATACTCGCTTTCTCGTCAATCCTACGGGCAAATTTGTCATCGGTGGACCCCAAGGGGATGCGGGCTTGACAGGTCGGAAAATTATTGTCGATACTTACGGCGGTTACTCTCGTCACGGCGGCGGGGCATTTTCCGGCAAAGATCCCACCAAAGTCGATCGCTCGGCGGCCTATGCTTGTCGTTATGCGGCCAAAAATATCATCGCGGCGGGACTGGCAGAAAAATGCGAAGTACAGGTCAGTTACGCGATCGGCGTAGCGCGTCCTGTCAGTGTTTTGGTGGAAACTTTCGGTACGGGTAAAGTCGATGAAGAAATTCTTTTACAATTAGTACAGAAACATTTTGAACTGCGCCCGGCTGGTATCATCCAAACCTTTAATTTACGTGGTTTGCCCAAAGAACGAGGCGGACGTTTTTACCAAGAGATCGCCGCTTACGGTCATTTGGGACGGACGGATCTCGATCTACCGTGGGAACGAACCGATAAGGCTGAATTGTTGAAATCAGAGGCTTTAGGGGCTGCTGCAACAGTTTAAATATAAAGGGAGGGGCATTCAATCGAATGCCCCTCCCTTTGTCTGAGAAAGATATGAATTTTACTCGACAACGAGTTTACCCGTCATCCCGGCACCCTTGTGAGGAGAGCAGTAGAACGTGTAAGTTCCGGCAGCAATATCGTTGGGAATTGTAACGGAATGAGAATCTGTGGGACGAATTAAGGTTTTCGTTGGGGCCATTCCCAAGGAAGTCAGGGGTTCTTGGTCAAAAATAATATTGTGGGGGGCAAGTTGATTGTTTTGGAATTTTACCGTGTCTCCCGGTTTGACGCTGAGTTCGGCGGGATCGAATTTGAGTTGGAAAGTATCCGTCCCCATTTTGACGGTGTAAGAGTCAGCCGCAGCCGGAGATGCGGAGAGGGCGAAGGCGGCGATCGCGAGAAGGACGGTAGAAAGAACTAATCCAAGTTTCTTGAACATGATCTTTGACAATGTGTCGAATTTAACTGCAAGAATTATCTTATCAGGAAATTCGACAATCTGTAGAATTTTATTTTTTTCGAGTCTAGAGAGGGACGGCAAGCGATCGCTTATTCATTCTCTATGGCTAATTTCGTGTCGCGAGTAATTGTCAAAACAACCCGCAATGTTTCGAGAAAACCGATGAGCCATTGACATTCTGCCTCGGGCTGGGTCTCACATTCTTTAATAAGGGCAACCGTACAAAAGATGAGGTGCTTGTAACTGCTCGGACAGATCAGAATAATTTTGAGTAAGAGGGTTGCCAATGTTAAATGCTTACCACATTTGGTTAAAAGTGTAAAGGGATGGCTCGAACTTTCCCAATCGGGTTTGAGGAGGAAGGCAATTAAACGCTTACAGATTCTTAGCAACAAACTTCCATCGACAACTTTATCATTGTATTGGGGATAAAGAGATTCTAAGTAGTTGGCAATACTGGCTTGCAACCATGTTGATGTTTTGCTGGGTTTCAGTGAAAACAATAAATACTTGAGAAGACTTTGTTTGAAATCTTGATAAATAATTCCTTCTGTTTGTTTGAGGAAAATGTTGGCGACTCCACGATAATTGTGATTTTTGCGTTTGACGAGAATTTTTTGAATCAGGCATAAAGTACGGAGGCTTAAAAGTGTCGGATTTCGCTCGCTTCTTTGGGTAGAGTTGGGTAAATTGGCATGAGCTAAACACAAAGCCAATTTGAATTTAAATTGCTTATTAAATTTAGCAGCCAGCAATTTTGCTGCATCTCGATGTTCTCTCGAATAGTTGGAATTGAAAGATTGAGCCATTAACAAATATGCAGTGTAACGATTTTTCCAACTCGTTTTTTCTCCTAATTCTTGGCGATCGCAGGGTAAAAACAACTGGAGACTTTTAAAGTATTTGCTTTGGTTAAACCCTAAAACCCATTCTTTTAATCTTCTCCGAGTGGGATGGAGATTTTTATAAGGATTTATCTCATTTTTTAATAGGTTTAATAGAATGACAATATATTTCTCTTGTTTTCTCACAAGCCATTGCTTGATTAAAATACAGCAACACCGATCTAAAAGAGTAAAGAAATCTTCTTCGCGATTGAGAACGATTAAATCGTATAAAGATTGTTCGATCGCTTTACCAACTTGATTATTTTTAAGAATAAATAAATCTTTAAAGTAATCGATCGCGCGTTGGGGAGATTCGCTACTGGCAACTTCTGTAAAAAAGTTACAAATTACGGTTTGAGAATCCTTTGTGTTGCGACGAACAGAGCGATCGAGAGAATTCTTGTGCTGAGGGCGCAAAGGCGTTACATTTTGGAGCTTAGAATACCGCATGGGAGTGAATGTACTGGAAAATGCAGTCGGGAACTCAGGATCGCGATCGCTAGCTTTCCGTAAAAACAAGAAATTTTGGTCGGCTCTCATCTATTAACTCTCCTCGGATGCCGTTGAATGGGAGTGTTACATAAGTAGTGATTTTGGAAGCTGTAAGCCTTGATATAGCGTGTCTAGATCGCTACATCTTTATTACTACTACCCCTGAATGAATTATACGAATTTCCCTCTAGATTTGAAAATTGATGCGATCGATCTTATTGAAAAAAATACATTGACGAGAGGAAAATTAAAGATTTGATGAAGAAGCAATGCAGTTGAGAAGTTAAGAATGTTCGCGATCGAAAGAATTTGCAAGTCTTAACTTATTCAAAATGTACGTTATTTTAACAATTTTATCTACTAGTTACTCCCCAAATCCTTGAGATGAGCGCGAACCGCACTTAAATAGCCCGGATCGTATAAATCTTGTGTTGTCAATCGTCCTTGAATAATGCCCGCCCGGATCAGATCCGTTGCATTGACTTTTCCCGACTTAGTAGAGTGAATTAAAGTGTTGTAACCCGGAATCCCCGAATCTCGAAAGCCGCCATTATAAGCGCGGTGAACTAAACTAAACGGAGAAATTTTTAGTTTTTCAGGAATTTTCGTGCGGCTGTAATAGGGGCGAGGATAATAGCCATAACTTTTATTAGCAACTTCGATCGCTTCTGGAGTTGTTTGTTCTTGAATTTGAACTGAGTTGAGTTTTGCTTGTTTTTCTAAGGAAAAATCGGGAGAAAGGGTTTCTGGAGGAATAGTTTCAGGAGCGATCGCGATCGCTTCTGTAAAATTCTCTTGAATTTGCGGTTGTTGGGGTACTTCTGGCTCAAATACTTCTGGTGCAGCCATTTCCGCAAATGTTGACGCGGAATAATCTGCCTCTAAATCCTCGGAAAAATCTGAGACTAACTGGGTATAATCTGGCGTATCAAAAGCTTGAGGAATCTGGACTTCATTGCCATAAGCAACCCCAGAATGAACCGAAGCGACAACAGCTAACGCAGAAGTCGCCCCCACCCAATTGACCTTTCTCAATTCTGGTGTTTCTTCTTCCCAAGCCAGTGCTGAATAGGTATATGCCAGTGATTCCATGAGCTTTTTAGTAAACGCCAGTAAACGCCAGATTGTTTGCGAAATTAAGAGTTTTCTCGAACGCGAATGGTATATTCTCGAAATCGTTCTAAGTCTGCCTTAATAGTAGACTCAACCACGCGACCGACAAACAAATTATCCATAATTTGCCCGACAATTCCCGGAATGCTGTAAGCGATCGTTAAACGCACGATACTACTGGTATGGCGATCGTAAAAGCGAATTGCGCCACGATTGGGCAATCCATCGACGGATTCCCATTGGATAATTTGCTCGGGAACGAGTTTGAGAATGCGAGACAACCATGTAAATTCTAAGCCAGTGGTTGCCAATTTCCACCGCGAGAGTTCGGGATTATCTTTTTGAATGGTCACTGAGTCGATCCACTTCATCCACCGAGGCATCTGTTCTAAATCCGACCATAAACTCCAGACGAGATCGATGGGGGCATCTACTTCAATTTGTACGCTATGTTCCAGCCAGTCTGTCATTTGTGTTAGTTATTTATTGTTGGTTATTTGTTGTCTGCACTGAGCTTTGCCGAAGTGCTGCCTATTGCCTCACTGTTTAATTGTTTCTAGGATTGCTTTGGCGGCTTTGCGTCCAGAAATCGTTGCACCTTCCATGCTATCGATATAGTCTTGTTGGGTATAACTTCCGGCTAAGAAGAAGTTAGCGATCGCAGTCTTCTGATCGGGACGGTAGGCATCCATTCCGGGGGCTTCCCGATAAAGGGATTGAGCAAGTTTAACGACGCTATACCAAGTCATATTGAGTTCTCGCGCGGACGGAAACAATTCTCGCACTTGTTCGAGAACATGGTGAGCAATTTCCTCGTTACTCTTTTTAATAAAAGGATCTCCGGGGGTCAAAACCAACTGCATTAAAGATCCTTGTCCTTGTTTGTAATAGTCTCCCGGACTGGTGAGGGCGAGATCGGCAAAACAAGAAAAGTCTGCATCGGCAGTATAGAGAAGGTTGTCGAGTCCGGCGGCTTTTTGGAGTTGTTGACGTTGAGTGCGATCGCCCATTTCTGTCACCCAACCATCAAAGCGCAGTTGCACCGTTGCCACAGGAACCGTTTCTAACTGATAAATATTGTCGAATTGCGACCATTTTCGCCACGCTTGAGGCAAAAGGCGTTGAATGCCGGGGACATCACAAGCAGCGACGTAAGCATCGGCAGTAATGGTTTCTTCTGTGTCCCCGTTAGCGACGGTTATTCCCGTGACTTGAGGGGAATCTCCTTCTGTATAATGGATTTCTCGGACGCGGCGACGGGTGTGGATTTTGGTGTGATGTGCTGCTAAATAGTCGAGAATGGGTTGGTGCAGGTATTCTTGGGGAGAACCTTCTAGCATTCGCAGGATCGAGGCTTCGGTTTTCGCCGCGAAAAATTGGAAAATGGTTAGCATACATCTTGCAGATATATTTTCCGTGTCGATGAAGCCTAACGCATAGGCGATCGGGTTCCACATCCGTTTTAAACTGCCATTATTGCCGCCATGTTTGCGAAACCAATCGGCAAAACTAATGGAGTCGAGATCGCGGATAGTTTTCATTGCCCCTTCAAAGTCAATTAAACCCCAGACAAGAGGACTGGTTCCGAGGGCGAGGGAATTGGCAATTTTATCGATCGCACTCAGTTGAGAAGTGGTAAAAAAGGCTTTTAAACCGTGAAAAGGGGCTCCGGTAAAGAAGCGAAAATCCAGTTCCCCAATGCGTCCCCCTGTGTTGACAAAAGTATGTACGTGGTCTTTGAGACGCAGGTTATCGATCGCTCCCACTTTCTGCATGAGTTCAAACAAATTATAGTAGCAGCCGAAGAAAACGTGCAGCCCCATTTCGAGATGATTGCCCTCGGTATCGACCCAACTGCCTACTTTTCCTCCCACAAACGGGCGAGATTCAAAGATTTCCACCTCGCAACCCGCATCGACTAAATCGATCGCGGTTGCCATTCCTGCCAGTCCTGCGCCAACGATCGCAACCCGCATTCCCTTTATCCTGTTAATTTTTGCTTTACATATTTTAATGGATCGGAGGAAGTTATGGCAGTCGCGATCGCGTTCGGGGGAATTGTCTAGCGAGGAAGATATTGAAGCGATCGCCAAATTTTAATGAGTTAACGTGGTTTTTAAAGCCGATCGCAGACTGTTTTGACGTTTTAAAGCTGCTTGTTGTCGTTTGCGGGCAACTTCTGGAGATAAACCCATTCCTGCCGATAAGCGATCGCTCAGACTCGACAAGCGCAACCATAAAGCCGGATATTTTGACTCTAACCACTGATGCGATCGCTGCAACCATTTTGCCAGCAAACCTTGAAAACAAAAGCCTAAAATTGCCTCAAATGTAAAGATCAAATAACTGCCGATCCAACGTAGAAAATCTTTGGCACCCGCTTGTTTCCAAATCCAGACAATTAATAAGGGATTCATCAAGGCTGCTTTTATGGCAAGACGATTAAAAGTTGGCCAATTAAACTTATCTTTAATAAAAGTATCGGCAACTTCCGGCGGTTCTTCGGCTAATAAACCAAAGAAGGTATTTAACATCGCATTCACTCGCTGAGGGGGTAAAATTTTACCCGTCGGTACCATCATTCCCTTAGAAAAAAGCCACGTTACGGCAACATTACTCTGATAAGCGCGGATTTGGTTTAAATGTTTTTGAGTGAGTAAATCGTGTTTTAAGGCGGTATGGAGCAAATCCGTCAAACGTCCCAGATTCCTCACTAAAGAACCAAACCCGGTGAACACGAGAGGGGATTGCAAGGATGCCGCGTCGCCGATCGCAAGGAGGCGATCGAAAGCTACGGCGCGATCGCGACTGCCAACGCTAAAGTACCCCGGAATATAACCAAACGTCGCCTTTTTCCACACCAATTCATCCAGATTGCAACGACGATACTCCGGCAGAATTGTAAAGAAATCTTCATACATCTCTAATAAAGAACCGGGATTATCGGGATGAATCTGATGATAATGAAAAAGATAAACAGTTAATTCGTCCCCTTCCCCCGGAAACAACTCCCAAATTAACTGTCGCCCTCGAGAAATATCCCCATGAGAATTGAGAACGTCCCCATAAGTGGAATCCCAAACCTCCGGTGCAAAACCCTTGTCAATGACTGCCCCAACTGTCGGACAAACGCTATCAAAAGCACGTCCCTCATTGAGTTGCCAAGCGATCGGAGAAGCCGTCCCCATCGCATCAATTAATAAGCGCCCTGTGACTTGTTTTTCTTCTCCTGTAGAGAGATTCTCGAGCCATACCGTCGTGCTGTTTTTGCCAATATTAGCGCGAATAAACTCGGTTTCATCCCAGATTTCTCCGCCGGTTGCTTTTAATTTTTCCCCGCATAAGTGCAGGAGCTTATCTGAAGCGATCGCAATATTTAATACTGTCGGCGTATGCAAAACTTTTGCCTTCAGATGAGCAGGATTATTACCATCAAAAAACTTATTAAATCCGTCTTTGTATTCCCGTGCAATAACCGATTCAAATTCCTCTACCGTAAATAAACCCAAATCGATTAAACTTTGAAATTCACCGCGAGAAATATTCCATTCTCGGTTCATGCGGCCAAACTTTAAACGTTCCACCAAAAGGACGCGATACCCCAATCGTGCCATAACTGCGGCATGAATAACGCCCAATGCGCCGCCAATATAAATTAGATCGTATTCGGGTTGCTCCTTTTCTGATTTTTGATTATCTTGAAAGATAACTTGTTGAGGTTGCTGAGGGTTTTTGACACTTTCTCGCCAGCGTTTTTCCCACCAATAAGCACGATTGAGATCGTATTCTCCGTGGGGTATTTTTTGGAAAAAGCGTACAGTTTGAGGATAATAGGGGGTGAGAGCTTCAAAAATAGACTGTTGGGATAAATCAATTTCTGGAAGTTGGGGATATTGTTGGGGAAAGCGCGTCTCGATCGCAGTTTGTAATTGTTGTTGTAATTGTCGTTCTAAAGGAACGGGTTTTTCTCCCCAGCGAAAAACTTTGAGATAAGTGGTACGCTGAAGACTCCAAGTAAAAATTGTCAGTTCGCTTTCTGGAATTGAGACGGGTTGTCGTGAAGCACTATTTTCAGTCCTATTGGTAAATTGCAAGCGAATTCCTTGGGGTGTTATTATTTTCTGTCCAACCCGAGGTTGCCATTCCTGTTGCAGCCAGTCACAAACTTTTTGATTGTTGGGTGTTGGAATCTCTAAATATAAAAGTTCTCGCATTGTTTTTTATCGGGAATTGAATTTAGGGAAAATACGGAGTGAGTTGCGGTCAATTTACGCTACACTGTCGGATACCGATTCTTAAAACTCTTTAATAAACTTAACATTTTAACCAAACTATTCAACGCGATCGCATTATGAATTATTCCATCCCCAAAAGTCCAGAAGAAATACTCGCTTTGCAGAAACGTCCCCTTGATGAAGAATTAATCGCTACAGCGATCGCAGGAGTGGTTAATGTAGCGCGATCGCAGGGACAAACTTTAGACGATCTAACCGAGGAAGTGTTATGCGATCGGGGCGTTCTCGATCGCACCCAAAGACGTTGGTTGAGTGATTTAGTTACTCGGGCTTGGCAAGATATTCCTCTTTGATTTTGAATGCGTAGAAGGTCGAAAAACCTCGGTCTTTTGCTCAATTAAAAATCAAGGCGACGATAAATTTCTCTCATCGGAAGTTCAATATTATGCAAACTTTGTAAAACGATCGCATCTTCAAGACGATCGCAAACCTGCCATTGCCAGCGATTTTCATTGGCGCGATCGCTGTTGTAATATCGTTCTACATAGGCTTCGCTTTGACTGACGAGAAGATATTCGCAAAAACTGGCCAGCGATCGATATTTTCTGAACTTTTCTCCTCGGTCATATCCTTCTGTTGAAGGAGAAAGCACTTCAACAATTAATCGAGGATTGAGAATTTCATCTTGACGATTGTTATTAAATTCCGGTTCTCCATCAAGGACAAAAACATCGGCATAAGTTCCACAATTGAAACGGGGGATCCAGATTCTCAAGTCGCTATTATACAAGCGAAAATCTGTATCTCTCAGCACAAATCCCAAATGTATTAATATATTGGTTGCGATCGCGCTGTGAGTTTCTGTTCCCCCCGGCATAGCAATAATCTCTCCATTACAATATTCATGGCGTTCTTCTGCGATTTCTTCCCTTGCTCGGTATTCATCTGGCGTAATGCAAGGTACTGTTGCATCTGGAATAACATTGGGAGGATGTGTTGGAGCAATAACCACGATCGCACCTCGTAATAACTTAGAGTTATTGTACTATTTTTTTGTAGCGATCGCATTTCTAGCTAAAAAGTTTGCAGATGCGATCGCTTTCTTTTTTCCTTTCTCCTTGTCTTAGGTATTATCTTTTAGAAATTTCCCAGAAGGGAATATTTTGACTTGCATCCATTTGCACGCCCTCTATACCATTTTGAGCAAAGAGAAATTCTTTGTTTTGCCAGAGAGGAATGTAAGGAACATCTTCAGCGAGAGTTTCTTGCAATTCTTTAAAAATTGCTTTGCGCTTACCAGGATCGGTTTCTTGACGTTGTGCGTCGATGAGTTCATTGGCGCGATCGCTATAATAAAACGAGCCTTGGGTTTGGGATCCGCCTTCGGAACAGCCGCCTTCTTCTGACCCTTTCGCACAGCTTAAAAAAGGTTGCATGTAGTTATCGGCATCGAGAAAATCGGGATACCAAAAGACCATCGTAGCTGGATAAATACCTTCTTTAACATTCTTAAAGAAAGTCGCTCCGTCTACAGTTTCTGGTTCGATTTTTAATGCCCCGCCTAACTCTTGTTCGGCAAAGGCTTGTAAGGTTTGGGCGGCAAGGGTACGACTATTAGAAGAAGCGGGAAACCAAATGGGAACTACGGCGGGATTATCTGCGGAATAACCGGCTTTTTCTAAGAGTTCTTTGGCTTTGTCAACATTCGCATCCCCATAGGCTTTCTCAAAAGTCGGTTCGTAGGTATCAAAAGAAGTGGGAATCAAGCTATAAAGTTCATCCGCTTGACCTTTAAGAACCCGTTCTTTAATCAATTGGCGATTGACAATTGCCGCGATCGCTTGGCGAACTTCTAGTTTATCTAACGGTTCTTGGTTGCGGTTGAGTGATATGAAAGCAACTGCCGTACCGGGAGCTTCTATGACTTGTAATTTATCCGCTTCTGTATCTTCTAATAGGCTGAAAATTTGGTCGGGATCGAGAGATTGGGAAGCAATGTCAATGGCAGAGGTACGGACAGCATTGAAGAGATTGGCAGAATTATCATTATAGATTTGGATATCGATGCCTTTATTTTTGGGCTTATCTCCCCAGTATTTTTTAAAGACATCAAGACGAATGGTATCGCTATTAAATTCTGCAAGAGTATAAGGTCCCGAGCCGATCAATTCGCTGGGATTAAATTGTCCTTCGCCAATTTCATAGGCTTCAGGAGAGACTGCACAGGTTCCAGAAAAACCTAATAAGGCTGGAAAAGCGGCAAAGGGTTGTTGTAGTTTAATCGTTAAAGTGGTCTCGTCAGAAACCTCGATCGCTTCGACAATATCTCCAAGGAGAAAAGAAGGTTTTCCTCCATTTTTGATAAAGCGATCGAGGGAAAATTTCATCGCTTCGGCATTAAAAGCAGTGCCGTCATGGAAGGTGACATCATCTCGCAAAGAAATAGTATAAGTCAACCCATTTTCGCTAATTTCTGGCATCTCTGTAGCGAGGAGGGGTTTTAAATCTGTGGTGCCAGGTTCGTAAGCATAGAGGGTTTGACAGAGGTTATAAATAATCGCAGAGCCAGCAATTTCGTAACTATCGGCAGGATCGAGGGTGCGAGGTTTGTCTGTGGTACCGAGGGTGACGCGATCGCTATTTCTGGTTGCAGGGGAATTGGGATTTTCTTGAGAAGTTGGCGTTGTGGTATTACAACCGACAACGAGGAAGAAACAGAGGAAAAATACACTGAGAAAGCGTCCCAAAGGAGGGAAGGCTAAAAATCCTTTTTTCATATTCGGGTTTAAATTGTGTGCTTTGAATCTCAAGATTTTACAGGCTTTTGTCCTCAAAAAGCACAATCGCCAAAAAATGCGATCGCTAGACTTGTTTTCTCTTTTAAGCAAATCGATTCGTTTTTCCAGTAAGGATCGACCAGCCTCTTTGTTTTAAGCGTTTCTGGGCACGATCGCTCTCTAAAGTCGCTAAATAATTTGGCGGCTCCCACGGGTGAATAACGGGATAATTAGCCGGATAGAGCAAAGGCTTCCAAAAGCCTTTCCATAGCCGAAAAATCTGATAGCCGTAGGATTCTAGAAATTCTGAAGCAGGAGTGGGATAGCCTTGATGAGATTCAAAGAAGATATCGCGAATCTGTTGAGATCTGAGCAAATTTTCTGCACCCTGAAAAGCTGGAAATTCGTGTCCTTCAATATCGATTTTTAAAACACCAATTTTTGTGTTATCATTGAGAATATTATCTAATTTATTTAACTGGACTTCATAAATATTTAAAGTTTCTGTTTCATCAATAGATTCCTGAGTTTCAACGATCGCTGCTTCTCCACGATTATAAGTCGGCAATCTTAAAAATCCCGTGCCGACTTTATTGGACAATGCTATTTTTTTGACTTCAACACAATTCCAACCTTTGCGATCGCGCCAACTTTGAAGATTAAACTCTAATTCATCATAAATTCCCGGACAGGGTTCAAAGGCAATAACTCGACCAGATTTACCGACTTTTTCGGCCATAATTCCCGCCATATAGCCAATATTTGCACCAATATCGATCGCTATCTCTCCGGGAGTGGTCAATCGCCATAGAGATTCACTCAAAGCTAAATCGTAAATCCCCATAATCCACAGAGACCATTCAACTTTATCATTGGGATGGGGGCGAATGCGAAAAGGTATTCCCCAAGGTAACTCAATGCTTTTAAATTCATCAATCGGTTGATTGGGAGGACGGCCAATACGACGATAAATTTGTCGGGGTTGTAAAATATATTCGGGACGATTTAAGTAGGTCAGTAACTGCATTTTTGTTATTGGTTTATTGATTAATAATCTATGACTCATTCCCGATTACCCATTATAAAATCAATTGCCTTTTGTTGAGCTTGAAGATTCTCTTTTGGCGACCATGTTTCCATCCTTTTTTTTGCATTTTTCCCCATTTGTTTTAATTTTTCCTTTTGAGGTATAATAGATTGTAGTATGGCACGTAACTTATCGATATTGCCCCACGGATAAATAAATCCTGTTTTTTCGGGTTCGACCAATGTTCTCGCACCGACGCGATCGCTAACAATGACTGCACATTCACATAACATCGCTTCATTGACGACGACCCCAAAAGGTTCGTATTCAGAACACAAACAAAGTAGATCTGCTGCTTTATAAACCGCAGGCAGTTGACTTTGATTTAAAAAGCCCAAGAACCTTACCCGATCGCAGATATCCAGTTTTTTGACCTGTGCTTCGAGTTGCGATCGCAGAGATCCATCGCCGACATACAAAAGATAGCTATGAGGAACATTCGCCCTTGCAAATGCCTCGAGAATATCTTGCGGACGCTTCCACGGTTGCAACTTAGCACAGAAAACAAGAATCGTTGCATCTATCGGAATTTGCCAACTTTGACGAACCTTAGCGCCATCGATTTCGGCAGCCTTTGTCAACCACCAATCATTATCCGCCACAAAAGGCGTGATAAAAATGCGTTCCTCTGGAATTCCCAACTCTGCGATCGCTTCTTGACCAAAACGAGTCGAGACTAAAATGGCATCGCCGAGATGGTAAATTTTAGGGAGGAGAAACGGCTTGATTTTTCCTTTCCACGATTGACCGCTTCGAGAGGATAAACGACTCGTATCCGTGCTAAAAATAAACCCCTTTCCTTGCAATTTTGCAGCCAATACCGTCAGCCAAAAACTCGCATAAGCATATCCCGCATAAACAATAATGACATCACTTTCTCGAACCAGTTGCATTAATTTGGGGTTAACCAAGCCAAAAAATTTACCCAATCCGGGTTGAGGGGAGATATTAGGAACATGAATCCAAGGATATCCTTCTAATAAAGGAACATCCCATGTTACCTCCGTAGCAAAATCGCGATCGCGGTAAGATTTCGCCCCTTCCAGAGAACAATAAGCCACCCGAAAATCCCATTTTTGTTTGACCATGAGGCGAAACAAAGGGATAATATAAGGAATAGGATGAGAGACAACGATTAGAAGGCGATGAGAATGAAAATGAGTAGGAAGATTCATCTAAGATTGGCTTGATTGGTCTCTAATGACCATTTTAGCCTTTTCTTGATTTCTTTCCTATGAAAAAAATATTTTCTTGATTTTTTTCCCATGCAAAAAGTAGTTAAAGTCAAGCCCAACTCAAAACGACAAGAAATCATCGAACAAACCGATGGGAGTTTGTTCGTCTATCTCAAATCTCCTCCCGTGAATGGTAAAGCCAATCAAGAATTAATTAAAGTCTTGGCGAAAAAATATCAAGTTGCGCGATCGCAGATAACGATTAAAAGCGGCTTATCGTCAAAAAATAAACGGGTAGAAATTATTCTTGCTTGACTCTTTAATTCTAGCTTCCCGCAAGCGATCGTGGATTAAAGCACAAAAGCAAATAAGCGTTTAAGATAGAAAAGAAAATAACACAATTTTCAATCTTATCTGGTTAACCTTGCCTCATTAACCTTGCGATCGCTGCATCTACCCCAACTCTTGGCCACATAGCCTGAATCTCCCTCTAACGAACCATGCGTCAATTTTCTCGTAGTCTCCCTCGTAGTCTCTCTCACGGTATTATTGCCTCATTGCTCCTTTTCGGCGGAGTTTTAGGTCATTCCTTACCCCTTCTCGCTCAAATTGAAAGCTCCATCGGATTTACTCCTCCCGACAAGCATATCGGGGAACCTCGCAATACTGGAGCCGGAGGCAGTCGCGGTCAATGCCTAAAAGATCCCCAAGATCGTCCTCCCTTAACCATTCTTGCGCCTAAATTACCCCAATCGTCCGAACAGGAAATTCTACGCGGTGGATTCACACAAGAGTCTTTTCCATCTCTGTTCGTTTATGTTCCTGAAACCACTGCCGAAACTGCTGATTTTCTCCTTCTCGAACATCTTGAAGACGGTATGAGCAAAGAACTTCACTATCAGGAGTTTCCTTTACCCGAGGAAGCAGGAATTATTAGTCTTTCCCTTCCCGTTGCCTTAGAAGCAGGCAAAACTTATGAATGGCATTTTGCCCTAATTTGTGATATTAACGATCGCCATGGAGATGCACTTTCTGTGGGTATTATCGAACGTATTTCTTCTTCTGCTCAAGCTAGTGCGAGTTCTTCCCTCGCACAACTCACATATTACGGTCAAGAAGGATTATGGTATGACTTTTTTGCGCTCCTAACCGATGAGCAACAGCGATCGCCACAGTTGCGAGAAGTTTGGGAAACAGCATTGAGACGAGAATTCGGTCAAAATAGCCCTCTTCCTCAAGCTCCTTTTCTCTCTTGCTGTTCGATTGTTCCTCGGGATGAATAGTTGCAAATACTTAATTTAATGCGATCGCAATTTTAACCTTCATCTTCATTAATTTGTACTCTGTTGAGGACAACTGTTTGACATTTTATGGGAAGACAATGCGATCGCACTTATAAATTCCGCAATCTCATTTCAAGAGCTTGGTTGCTTAACATCATCGTTAGTCGTTCTTGATAGAGATTCATAACTAGCAAGTTGAGTTATAGAAAAGAGATAGCTAAGAAGTCGCTTCGGGAGGATTATGTTTATTGTTTTCCTGAGAAGGAGACTCCGAGGATTTTACCTGAAAAGACTTTAACCAGTGAATGCGACTGGCAACCGGAGTGCGTGCGGGTTTGAGACCTTGTAGCATATCGGACAATTGTAATCCTTCTCGACGAGTCTCTCTTAACTTATGCCAGACCGATCGCGACATTAACAAGGAATGTTCCTTTCTTTCTGCTCCTAATTTTTCCAGATACTCTTCCCGTTCTGGTTGATAATCCGCCGAAACAACTGAAAGCGATCGCAAAAATTCCTCTTTTATCTTCTCTTTCACCAAACGCGCCATATGAGAAAAGAGTTCTGGATACAGCCACGTATAAGCAGGATGAACCGTCAAATCGATTTTATGAGCTTTTTTATCCCCCAAACAAGATTCGAGTTTAAAATAGCCGATCGCAGCTTTGCGCTGAGGTTCAAAGACATAAGCGCTCATGACTTCCTTGTGATTGACCAAGCGATCGAACTTAGTTGCACCAGATTTGAGCAACGGGGTTTTAAAATCTTGGACGTGGCGATCGAAGACTTGCCGTAACAACGGTGGCATGGAAACCGTATCCAATTGGTAGAGTAATTGTGCCTCAGCACTGCTGACGGGTAACAAGTTAGGAAGGGTCGGTTCGTGTTGAGCGAGTTCCTCGACAATTTCTGGCGCAATTTCCCAAGCCGTTAATTGTGCGAGGGGTTGAAAGCCATTGTGACGATAAAGCGCCAAAGTGTCGCGATCGCTAACATTTACCTCCAGCAGCCAAGTTCGCGCTTCCCAAATCGTCTCGAAACAATAGCGCAGCAATAGCGAACCGACATCCTTCAAATTTAAGGCTTCTTGGGGGCATTGCACCAGAGAATTCACGAGAACATTCTGCACTTGCCACGTACTGCGCGTGCGGTTAAACGGCGAAACGCGAATTAATCCGCACACTTTTTCGTCTCGTTCGGCAACGTATAAATGAAACTGGTGCTGGCTGGGATTGGGCAATAAGCGCAGGATTTTTAAGACTCCATACCATTGTTGAAACTGCTCTAATTTTTCCTGTAGAGCGACCAATTCCCGCTCTCGCTCTCGGGTCCAAGCCATCGCGATCAATTCTCGTACTGCTTCAAAATCACGCAGTTGCAAGGGACGAATGACGAAGGAGTGGCTGGAGGGGGAGAAAAAGTTCATAAATCTTTACTCGACTTGGCGAGGAAGCAGGGGGATTCTCGTTCTTTCAATCGATTTAATCTATTCTATCATCTACTCTTGACAGCCTTGCTTTTTACCATTCCTATCTCCATCTACTCATTTTTAGCAACAAAACTTCAAACAAATTGTGTAGAGATGTAAACTAGATGATTAGCGTGCTTGTGCAAAAAATTATCATCTGGCGCGATCGCCTCGCGAAGAGTCAAATTCTTGCGAGGATTCCGATCGCCATCAATATCTTAAAGAGGGCTGGAATTCATGAAAAAATTGGTAACGATCGAGCGATCGCTTCTCATCGGTCATATTGCTTCCATGGTTTTTGGTTTGGCAGGCTTGCTATTCGTTCTCCCCAATACGGAATTTATCGTCAGTTTGCCCCCGATCGGTCAGAAAGCCTTTGCTTTTTCGATGGCTAACGGCGGGGTGACTTATATGCTGTTGGGAACGACAGCCGTAGCGATTTATGCCTATCGCCTGCTGGGGGTAAAACGTTGGTTGACCTTTATGATTCCGGCGATCGCGATTTCCTTAAGCGCCGAACTCCTCGGCACGAGTACCGGTTTTCCCTTCGGCCACTATCGCTATCTCAGTGGTTTAGGCTATAAAATCGCGGATTTAGTGCCGTTTACCATCCCTCTCTCTTGGTTTTATTTAGGTTTTGTTGCCTACTTGCTGGTGCGATCGGGATTGGCTGGACTGGCGATTCCCGAGGGGTTGCGTTGGGTGAGCGCGATCGCCTTTGGCTCCATCCTTTTAACCTCTTGGGATTTTATTTTAGACCCAGCCATGAGTCAAACGAGCGTCCCCTTTTGGATTTGGGAACAACCGGGAGCCTTTTTCGGAATGCCCTATCAAAATTTTGTCGGTTGGTTGGGAACCGGGGTGGTATTTATGACAGTCGCCGCTCTATTTTGGCGGCAAGAGCCGATCTCGTTGTCGCGATCGCAATTAATTTTTCCCCTCACAGTTTATTTGACGAATTTGGGCTTTGCCTTAGTCATGAGCGTGGGAGCCGGTTTTTGGATTCCTGCCGGTCTCGGGATTTTAGTGGGGGCAATCCCCGCGATCGCTTTCTTCACTTTGGCAAAATCTCGCGTTCAAATTGAGAGCGAGTTACGCGAAGCGAACAACGAACAAAATGTCATCGTCACCGAAGTCCGCATGACGGGCAGCCAAGATCCTCTCGCCGTCAAGTAACAAGGTACATTCCCCACTCCCTCATCCCCATGCCCTTTCCCTTCATTAACGCCCTCGCATTAGCATCCCTCGCTTGGACTCTCCCGGCAACTTTCATTTTGTTGTCGCGCTTGTTACCCGGCGCATTTCGTCATCCGGCTCTCGTTCCTCAGGAGTCGGTGGCGCGATCGCAAACCGCGAGCATTGTCATTCCCTCCCTCAATGAAGTGTGCCGTATTGCCCCTTGTTTGACAGGGGCAAACCAGCAAGGGGAAGTTGTGCGAGAAATTTTGGTTGTGGATAGCAATTCCCATGATGGGACGCGGGAATTAGTCGAAAAAATTCGCGTTTCTGGAACAGAGGCTCACCCCACCCCTTTTGCCAAACTTCACCTTGTCACCGATCCACCCCTTCCCACCGACTGGGTGGGTCGTCCTTGGGCATTGCATTACGGATTTTTGCAAAGCTCCTCAGAAAGTGAGTGGGTTTTAGGACTCGATGCCGATACTCGACCGCAACCCGGTTTGGTGGCGAGTTTGTTAGACATTGCCGAGGAAGGAAATTATGATTTAATTTCTCTTTCACCGCAATTTATCTTGCAATATCCCGGGGAATGGTGGTTGCAACCCGCCCTTTTAATGACCCTACTCTATCGTTTCCATCCTTCGGGGAGCGATGCAACCTCCCCCGAACGAGTGATGGCGAACGGACAGTGTTTTTTTTGCCGTCGTTCCGTCTTGGCAGCCGTTGGCGGTTATGACAGTGCGAAAGCGTCATTTTGCGATGATGTCACCCTCGCCCGTTTCATCGCCGCCCGAGGCTATAAAGTCGGCTTTTTAGATGGTCGGCGGGTGTTACAAGTACGAATGTATGAAGGGGCAAAGGAAACATGGCGAGAGTGGGGGCGATCGCTCGATCTCAAAGATGCGTCTTCTCGAGGTCAAATTTGGGGGGATCTCTGGCTGCTGTCGGGGGTACAAGCCTTGCCATTGCCTTTATGCCTTTATTTTGCCAGTGCTTGGCTCCTCGACACTCATAGCCTTGTCCTTGCCCTCGCGATCGCTTTAAATTTCTTTCTTGTCCTCCTGCGATGGTTAATGTCGATCGCGATCGCCCCCTCTTATGCGGGAGTCACGCAAACTCTCTCTTCTTGGCTGTTTTGGCTTTCCCCTTTGGCCGATCCCCTCGCTGTTTTTCGTATTTTCCTCTCTTCGATACAACAACCGAGACAATGGCGAGGGCGAGTTTATCCCGCTTCGTCATGGGAAAACTCTGGCTAGATCTGGGTTTAAGCCAGACTCAAAAAGTAAGGTTTCAAGCCTCCTACTTTTTTTCTAGTCCACCCGCTCTAATTGCCAGAGAATTTGATTTCCTTCTCGACGCACGCGGGAAATCACCCAATTGCGCCAAGACCAATTATCGCCGCGACTGGTCACGGCACTGGCATTGACATCCATCAAATCTGCCAATTCAGAACTGCTAATGAGATAGCCTTTACTGGCAATTTCTTCGGCAATGCGAAGAGTTTCTATGAGATTTTGCAGTTGAGTGACCCGCATTTCGCGAGGCATCTGTTGTTGATCTTCAGCAATACCGGAATTTACTTCGCTCATGGTTTGAATCGAGAGAAAAACTACATCATCTATTGTTGTAACCTATCATTACAGATTGAAGAGAATCTGATAATCCTGCTACTGGTTGAGATTGTTCTCTTTAATTTGCTATCAGTTTCTGGTTAATTTCTTAATAATTGAGAGGGTTTGCCAAAAATTTTAAATGTCCCCCAATAATAGGGATGGGCATAAGGTGGATTCGTGGATTCTCGTTTAGCGGGATCGTTTTGGATACGAGCGATCGCATCCTCGAAAACCCCACGATGGGAACTGCTCGTATTACCTAGTTCTTGGAGGCGATCGCCATACCAGCCGACTAATTCTGCATAGGTAACGGTTCGCAACCATAGTTGTGCTTGTTTGAAGGCAACGGGAGGAGTCGAGCCACGAGCGAGACAGCGATAAAATTCAATCATGAAGAGAATGCGGGCGATGGAGTCTACAGACCAAAGCGGCATGAGAACATAGGCAACTCCCGCGCCCAATAATGCGGCACCCCAGCCCGCGAGATCGTCCCGCGATGACGGCGCAACCAAACCGCCACAAGGGGTTTCTACGCCGGACAACCCCAATAACTCAATGTTGGAGAGGGATACTTCGCGTAATTCTCCCCAAGTTAAAGGAGAGCTTCCTGGAAACAAAATGGCAGATTGCTGGGGGGATTTTCGATTATAAGTGAAATTGGCAGAAAAGTGACAAAATCGCTGTCCTTTAGTTAGGGCAGAAAGGATTCTTGCTTTGACGGTTTGCGGGTTTGTGAGGTGCTGGGAGGCGGAAAAGCCATAACACATTGCTGCCGATTCTAATGCTGCATGAGGTAAAGTGGCTAATACCTCTGTTTTCTCCTGTGTATTCCCATCGATCCCGGCGCTGAGAATAGCGTTAATGGTCGATTTGGCTGTATTTTCTGCCTCAATGGGGGCAGGGTTTTCTTTTGCGCCCTCCGATTTGAGCCAAGGATCCGGTAAGGTCATCTCGGGAGTAGAGGGAGAAATCGAGCCAAATTTGAGACTAGGTAGATAGGTGATGTTAAAACGATCTGATAAGAGGGCATGAAGCGGGAGAGCGTGTAATTGGCGATCGGGAACTAAAATCAGCGTATCGATTTCTTCGTTCTCGAACTCTCGCAGCAAATCGGGAATTCGCAAGATTTCGCTTAATTCCTCGAGCAGGTTGGTTAAATGTTCTGTTAGGGTCACATTCGATCGCGATCGCTGCTGCCAAGTTTGCCACCACGTTTCAAAACGCTGTCCCCGCCGACGGGCTGCGCCAGATTCATCTACCGTGCCACCTTCTGGTTGTTGGGGTACGGCTTCTAATTTGGCGCGATCGCTGCCATTCCCGTTCGTCTCAGGAGAGGAATTATCGTGTTCGTCCAGTCCCAAAAGTTCCAAGAGAATGGATAAAGACTCTTCGCTGCTTTGTTTGGCTAATTCCACCCGCGAGCGCAAGGATGGACTCAACACCACATTTAAGACGACATTGGGGGTATGTCCCAGCACGATCGGCTCGGGGGTATTGGGTTTGAGAATGAAGGTGGTTAGCCCGTTAAACCCTAAATGCCAAGCAATGGCTGCGGTGCGAGGGTTCAATAATTGTTGTAGTTCGCTCCATTTAAAGCCTCCTTCTTGCAGTCGAGGCAGATTGAGGCGGGACGAGAAAAGGCTATTTTTACTGCGTTCGGAGCGAGCGAGGGCTTGTAGGAGTTCTCCTTGTTGTAAGGCAATATCTGCACCCAAGCGATCGCAGTCTCCGAGGGCCAGTACGAGATCCCGGTGGCGATCGCTGTTCTCATCGGCGGTATCGAGATACTTTTGCAGGTGTTTAACGCTCTGTTTGTAAAGAGATTTGGCCGTTTGAGTTTCTTCTAAACCCAAATAGGTTTGTATTTGTTGTTGCAGAACGCGAGGATAGAGCAGGGGAAAGGCTTCGGGAGTAAGAACGCTGAGGCTTTCTTCATAACAATGCAGGGCTTTACGCCAAAACCGTCCCGGCTCGTTCGTCTCCAAGCCTTGATAATAGTAAGTGAGTCCGAGATGTTGCTGCAATCTGCCCCAAGCTTCCGGATAGCGATCGCGCGGCAAACATTCCAATCCTCGCTCTAGGCTGGCGAGAACGCCATCCTCTCTCCGTTTATTGAGCTTGGGGCAAGCGCGGGCGAGGGGACTTAAAGCACTTAAAAGTAAATCCGCTTCCCCCGAATGTTGAACGGCCCGAGCGCGATCGCGCCAAGTCGCCCAGCGATCGGACTTTAATTGCAGGGCGCGATCGTAACTGCCGATCGCTTCTTCCACCCGCTCTAATTCTAAAAGAATCGACCCGCGAGCGCCCCAAAGTTCGGCAGAGTCCGCAGCCATTCTCAGGGCGAGATCGTAACATTCGAGGGCTTCAGCGAAGCGATAGGCGGCTTTCAGGCAATCTCCGCGACCTTGCCAAGCTTCGGGGTTGGAACTGAGGGCGATCGCTTTATCGTAAGCGGCGATCGCGGCTTCCGTTTGTCCCAATTCCGTAAAAAGTTGCCCGCGAGACTCCCAAATTTTCTCAAAATCGGGTTTGATAGCGGCGGCGCGATCGAAGTCGGCAAGACTGTCGCTATAATTTCCCAAAGCCAAGCGAGCATTGCCTCTCAACCATAGCAATGCGTAATCCTCGGGCTTGAGTTGCAGGGCGCTTTCATAGGAAGCGATCGCCTCATCATAGCGCTTCAACTGAAACAGACAGGCCCCTCGGTTGTATAAGCTATCGTAGTCGTCGGGTTTGAGATTTAACGCCCCATCATAACTTTCAACGGCTTCCGAGTAACGGGCGATCGCTTTTAAGCTATTACCGCGACTCGTCCACGCCTTGTAAAAATCTCGCTTCAATTCGATGGCGCGATCGTAACAGGCGATCGCGGCTTCGCTTTTTTCGAGGGCATCCAAACTATTGCCGCGACTGTACCATGCTTTGTGAAAGTCCGATTTCAATTCCAGAACGCGATCGTAAGTAGTCACGGCTTCTTCATAGCGTCCCAGTTCGTCGAGAGCCAAGCCTCGGTTGTACCATGCCTTGTGAAAATCCGGTTTTAAGGCGATGGCGCGATCGTAGGAAGCGATCGCCTCTTCGTAGCGTCCCAAATTTTTCAACCCCAAGCCGCGATTGCCCCAAGCTTGATGATAATCGGGTTTGAGTTCGATGGCTTTGTCCCAAGACGAGATCGCCTTCTCAAACTCCCCGGTTTCGTAGAGTTGAACCCCTTGGGTAAAAGCGACTTCCGCTTCATCGCCTTCTTGAGGAGGAGGGGTCGCAGGAGGGCGAGAAACCTGACGTTGATTGATTTGTCGCACCAACTCCTGCACGATTTCTTGGGGATCCTCACTCTCGATCCCCAAACGTTGGGCCACTTGCTGCACCAGATTTTCATCTTGTTGCAGTTTCACGAGAAGTTCGTCAAGGGTAATGGTTTTTGCGCCATTTTCCCGAGCGGTTTCCCAAGTGAAGTCTGAGGCAGAGGGAGAAGCAGGGGCAGAGGGAGAAGCAGGGGGAGAGGGAGAAGCAGGGGGAGATGGGGAAACGGGAAAAGATAAATCTTCTGTTGCTTCGCGGGATTCTGCTCGGGAAGAAGTGGGTTCGTTTGGTTCCGGGGTCGGACTGGCGGGGACGACAGGGGGAGAAGTGGCTTCATAAGACCACGTATCGCTATCTCCGCCTTTTTCCCGAGCCATGAGTAAGCGCCCGATTCCGCTTGCCGTATCTCCCAATTTTTGTAGAGAGGGAAGCGATCGCGTAATTTCTCCCAAGGCGACCATGCGTTCTGCTACGGCAGGATCTGGGGGAGGAGAGGCTAAAATTCGCGCCCCATAGCGCTGCAACCATTCTACCCATTGCTCTTTCGTACCTCGGTTTCCGAGAGCCTCGATGAAGCGTTCGACTCTCGATGCTTGCCAACCGTGGGCGATCCCCTCCAATAACTGGGTAAATAAAAATTCATAATCTTTGTCCGTCAAAGGTTGACCGAACTCCGTTCCTTTGTCTCCAAATCTTTCATCTCCATCTCGGACAAAATCGTTGGTTGACGCGGTTTGCGGGTTGAGTTGTTGAGAGAGATTTTTGAGCCACTGCAACATTTTGCTTACTGAACCTCTGGGAATTTGGCACGGGGTTGGGCAACGAGCGATCTCGCTCTCAATATCGCGCTCTCAGTAGCGAACACTATCAGAGAAATCGCGATCGCCTAAGATTATAGATCGGAATCGTCCGTGAAAAACTCATATGCTTTTGGCTGCAAGATATAGAACGGGTATTTTTCCCTGTATAACACTTAATGTTGATTTTGTTGAAAATTGTTCATTCTTCGTTGATAATCGAGGTCAAGAAAGGGCCAATTTCAGTTCGCCATCCCTCAACCTGTTAATCATTTTTTGCGATTCTGTTGATTTGTGGAAATACATTATCTCATCCGTTCTAATCTTGACGGTCAATATCTCGTTGCTCGACCTCGGGGCGATCGCGATGAGGCGGGCTTTTTACTCCTGTTTCGCGAACATTTTGAAGCTCTCGGATATTTGCATGCTCATGGAGATAATATTCGCGATCGCTTTGGTGTTGAGTCCGTTTCCAATGTGCAGTTAAAAAGCATTATCAAGCGCTGGGGCTTTATTGGAGTTGGTTTAGTTGAAGATCCTCTCATTCCCCGCATTCAGTTTTTAACCGCAAACGGGTGAACAGTTATCAGTTATCAGTTATCAGTGAATCTTAAACAACAAGACAATAATGAATTTAGAAATTGAGAAAATCATTACGCAGTTGCAGCAATTGGTACAAGTTGACGTACAGAATTATTGGTCTGTTTTTACTGAAGATTTTGAGATTGATGATTCTGAAAATCGAATTTGTGGCGCTCTTAATCCGGAGTTGGGTGAAAAAATTTCTCCCAATGAAAAAGGTTATCTCGTTTGGACGGCAGGACGACAAATACGCTGGTTAATCCAAGAAATTACTGTTCCTCGCACTCTCAATGGCTATCAGTTACAAAATTTAGCCTTGCGGCTCTGTTTGACGTGGTGGAGTGAAGATACGCAAATCTTTGTCGATCGCAGGTTTGTCCAAGCAGGAGATTTATTTGATTCTTCCGCACGCATCTTGTTGAGTCATTCGGTTACACCGGGTCAAACTTTTCAGGTGGCCATTCGTTTAGTTAGTCCGGGTCACGATATCGGTGCTTTGATGCGATCGTATTGTCTCTATGAATCTGCTTACGATGCGATCGATCCGGGTTTTGTCGCCAATGAGTTAGCTGTATTGCAGAAATATATCGCGAATTTTGAGCCGGATCGTTTCGCGTCGATTCGCCAAGAAAGCAATAAAATAGATTGGGACGGAGTTAGCGATCGCGATCGCTTCCATACTTCTCTTCTCTCTGTTCGCAACAACTTACAACCCTTCGCAAACTCTCTCAAACAACGCTGTTTTAAAATAATGGGTCACGCTCATCTCGATATGGCTTGGCTTTGGGAACAGCAAGAAACTTATCAGGTAGCTCAAAGAACGTTTGCCTCTGTTTTAAACTTACAAAAAGACTTTACAGATTTAACATTTTGTCATACCAGCCCCGTTCTTTATGAATGGATAGAAAAACATCATCCGGAGATATTTTCAGCCGTTGTAGACGCGGTAAAAGCCGGATTGTGGGAACCTTTGGGCGGGATGTGGGTCGAACCAGAAGTTAATTTGACATCGGGAGAGTCATTGATTCGGCAACTCCTTTACGGACAGCATTACACCCGAGAAAAGTTTGGCGAGATAAGCAAAGTTGCTTGGTTAACCGATAGTTTTGGGTTTTGTTGGCAACTTCCTCAGATTTTTAAACAAGCTGGAATTGAATATTTTGTGACGCAAAAACTGCGTTGGAATGATAGTACAGAATTTCCTTACGGCGTATTTTGGTGGCAATCTCCCGATGGCACAAAACTATTAACTTTAATGTCTCCTCCCAATCTTACAGGAGTCATGGATACCAATCCTATAACCATGACTAATTTTGCAATTGATTGGGAAAAGCAAACCGGAATTCAAGACATTTTTTGGTTGCCCGGAGTTGGAGATCATGGCGGCGGTCCGACTCGCGATATGTTAGAGATCAAACAACGCTGGGATCGTTCTCCTTTCTTTCCTAAAATTGAATTTACAACTGCACAAAAATATCTAGATTCGCTGCAAGATTCTCAGCTAACATTACCGACATGGAATGACGAACTCTATTTGGAATTGCATCGAGGTAGTTATACGACTCATGCCGATCAAAAGCAATTTAACCGCCAATGCGAAGGGTTGTTATATCAAGCTGAATTGTTTGCAACTTTAGCAAAAATAATTGCTAATTTTACCTATCCTCAGCAAGAAATAGAAAACGCTTGGAAGAAAGTATTATTCAATCAGTTTCACGATATTTTACCCGGAAGTTCGATTCCGGAAGTCTTTGTAACGGCAAATCAGGAATGGCAAAAAGCGATCGCCACAGGAGAGCAGATTTTAGCATCTGCTTTAGACGCGATCGCAAGCTGTATTTCTTTGCCCCCATCCCCTTTTCCCAATGCTCAACCTATTCTGGTTTTTAATTCTCTGAATTGGACGCGATCGCAAGTTGTTTCACTCTCGGTTTCTTCGGAAGATTGGGAAATCTGCGATCTTGAAGGAAATCCCATGAAATCTCAATTGACCAGCGAATCAGATTTACTTTTCTTTGCTGAAAATATTCCTTCAATTGGTTATCGTTTATTTTGGCTAAAAGAGATCGTACATCAGTCATCAGTTAGGGAACAAGAAACAGTCAACAGGAAAGAATATATTTTAGAAAATAGTATGTTGCGCGTTGAAGTCGAACCAAAAACAGGGGATTTAGATCGCGTTTTTGACAAAATTAATCAACGAGAAGTATTACAAGGAAAAGGCAATCAATTACAAGCATTTCAGGAAGAGAGACAATATTGGGATGCGTGGAATATCGATCCTAACTATCAACAAAATCCTTTACCTCCTACCCAACTCGAATCCATTGAATGGTTAGATTATGGAAAAGTTCGATCGCGTCTCCGAGTCGTGCGGAAAATCAATAACTCTACATTCTCTCAAGATTATATTCTCGATCTTGATTCCCCCTATTTAACCATAGAAACTCATGTAGACTGGCAAGAAACTCACATTCTCGTAAAAGCAGCGTTTCCGCTTAATTTAGAAGCCGATCGCGCTACTTATGAAATTCCTTGCGGTGCAATTTCCCGCACGACTAAGCCCCAAACTCCAGCCGAGAAAGCAAAATGGGAAGTCCCTGCCTTAAAATGGGTAGATTTAGGAGATGATAATTATGGCGTAAGCTTATTAAATGACTGTAAATATGGCTATGATAGCAGCCCAAATTGTTTGCGCTTGACTTTACTAAAAAGTCCAGTTTGGCCGGACTCCCAAGCCGATCGCGGTCAACATCATTTTACTTATTGCTTGTATCCTCACAGTAATTCTTGGCAAGTTGCTGAAACTGTTCGCAAGGGATACGAATTAAATTTACCGCTAATCGTGGGAGAATGTAAAAATGAGGAAACCCAAAAGTATAAGACACTTTCAACTGAAAGTAGTTTGTTAGACTTCTCGGCAAAAAATATCATTCTCATGGCATTGAAGCCCAGCGAAGACGATGATAAAAGCTATATTTTACGCTGCTATGAATGTCATGGAGAAAAGGCAGATATTAAAATTAAAGGAGATTTAAAGTTTGAGATATCCTCTTCCACTAACCTCCTCGAAATGCCTCAAAATGATAGCAATATCTCCTCAATTTCCCCGTGGCAAATCAAAACCTTGACAATGAAAAATAAGGCTAAAAACCAATAATTAATAACTACGACCCAATAACTATTTTAATTGAACCGAAGGGTCATCAGGATTGCTGAGATCGATATAGTCAATTTGACTGGTGCGAACGCGATCGGGAAGTTGTCGCATCTTGGCTAAAATCCATAATTGTCGGCGAAAATGAAATGAAGAATACGATCCGAAATGAACTTGACCCAATTCTGTTTTGAGAATGAGATTGCTGGGAGATTGTAAATTAATTTCAAAAACTTTAACACCCGCACGACTGACCGCACGATAAATGTCTGGCCAATAGGGTCGGAATTGTTCGTCCAAACCAATAACAATGAGTTCGGGAAGTTCGAGAGTATTTTCGAGATCGGCATAGCTATTTTTAGGAATCCAAAAGCCTTTTTCGTCCACAATTCCCACTTCTGGATTATTAGCAGTTGGCGAAGAAAAAGCCGGCAAAGCGATCGCGACGGGATTGCGTTCGGTGACTTCAATCGTTAAACTGGGAGGTAATAATTTGCGAGTCACTGTGGCTTTGGCGATCGGTGCTTTGGCTTCAATTTCGCGACTGAGTTTTTCCGGTTCGATCTCGAGAATGGATTGCGGATAAGATAACGGTAAAAGCGAGCGAATTGCTGAGATCGAAAGCAGCTGATTCCCTTTTACTTTAACTTTTTCTGGTGCGTCGATCGTCCAATCCGGTAGAGAAACCCCCCAGACGATCGCCCCTGTCAAACCGACGATCGATAGCGATCGCCAAGTTCCTTGCCAAAACTTGATCTGCCGACGGCGCTTGAGTTGCGCCCGGCGATTTCGTAAATCTGTGGAGGAAACAGAAGACATATCCGTCATTTCAATAAGCAATGAAGAATAAACGATGAACAACAAATAATACCGATAGCTTACGGTGGAAGCTCAACATCAGCAAGATTTTCTGGGGATATCCTTGAAAAGGCAAGAGGCTTAACATTTTTTTTCGCTCGCTCTCCATCTTACCCAACTCTTCAGCGATCGCGCTTACAATATTGTTTAACTTGAGGAGGAACAAAGATGAGTTGGAAATGTCCGGGCAGACCTATTTGTGAACCAGAAAAATGTTCAATTCGGTCGTGGCGGGACAATTAATTGGCACACCGCCACCAGTTACGATGCAGCAAGAGCGATCGCATCGGTTCTCGATAATCGCAGCGATCGCCCGAGGAAACCAAAAATTTCGCCGAATAGAGAAAGAAGATTTATAATAAGCTGAGATGGACTCATCCAGTCGCTCCCCAGAAGCCCATCTATTTGCCTTGTACTTCCCGATGCGATCGCACCACAGGTGAAAGATATTGCAAAATTAGCTTAACAGAATCTTAAAGGTGTTTTGTTACAGTTTGTTGAGAATGCGATCGACAATCTTATTATTCTTGCTATCAACTCTTTATCTGGATCTTTATCTGAATCTTTATTCGAGAGGAAAAAATAATGATAATCGCACGCTGGAAGAAGTTTTGGAAACAATTGAAAATCGGACTTAAATTCACCTTGGGTCTTAGCTTAGTTTTCCTTTGTGGAAGTTTGCTCAGCTATATTATTCTTGCCCACATTCAAACCAATACAGCTAGACAAACTATGGACAAACAAGCTATTGTCCTGATGAATACGCTGAACTCTCTGAGAACTTATCACGTTAACCAAATTCGTCCTCTTATGGACGTGCAAACAGAAGCAACATCTGAATTTATTCCCGAACTAGTACCTAGTTATGTTGTTCGACAAGTGTTTGAAAAATTCCGCCAACAAGACAAATTTCAACAATATCTCTACAAGGATGCGACTTTAAATCCCACTAATCCCCGCGACCAATCTGATGATTTTGAAACTCAACTGGTCAACCAATTTAAAGAAGATTCTAACTTGCAAGAGCTCGAAGGATTTCGTACTCTGAATCAAGAACTTCTCTTTTATGTAGCTCGTCCTTTGGCCGTTACTGAATCAGGTTGTCTGGTTTGTCATAGTACCCCAGAAAAAGCGCCAAAAAGTTTAATTAATACTTATGGATCCGATAAAGGATTTGGTTGGCATTTGAATGAAATTATTGCTGCTCAAATTATCTATGTTCCAGCCAGTCAAATCTTCCAAAGTGCTGGTCAAAATACTCGCTTAGCTGTTAGCATTTTTATGGCTATTTTTGCTCTCGCTTTATTTATTCTCAATAGCTTATTAAAACGGACTATTATTAAACCTCTGCAACCGATGTCAAAAATCGCCAAGCATCTAAGTGAAGATGATTCTTCTAGTTCTCTATCTGCTCAACAATATGAACATGAATTCAAACAACTGAATAACGTCACCGATCGCGGAGATGAGCTAGGACAATTAGCTCGCATCTTCCAGCGTATGGCTAAGGTGGTTTACTCTCGCGAACAAGGTCTTCGTCAAAAATTACAAGATGTTCTAGATGGAATGCAGCAAAAAGAAAAAGAGTCGAGGAATACAGAGACCTATATTCAAAAACTATTGGAACGATCTAGAGAACTCCGTCAACATATTAGATCGAATAAAGATAAATGAATTTTCTTCACCAGTACATTCAAACAATGACAACTTGAATCTTGAAGACGCGTTAGCAAAGTCCCTCGCGACTAAAATAAGCAAGAGCAAGTCAGATCGCTACAGATTCTCTAAATTTTCCTGGTCATTCGCACATTTCCCGACTATCCTTGCTAAAATCGATCGATACTTGTGTACGTTGAGGTGCGATCGCATTGATAATCGATAATTGCTCATTGATAATTGCTCATTGATAAATGGTTCATGTTAAGAGCGTCGAACTGTCTCATTTCAAGTCATTTGGAGGGACGACGAACGTTCCATTACTCACAGGTTTTACGGTAATTTCCGGTCCCAACGGGTCGGGAAAGTCCAATATTCTCGATGCACTCCTGTTTTGTTTGGGGTTAGCCAGTTCTAAGGGAATGCGAGCAGAACGGCTTCCCGATCTTGTCAATCATAATTATCTTAACCAAAAAGGGACTTCAGAAGTTAGCGTTTCGGTCACGTTTGATTTATCGGATGCGATCGAACAGTCAGCAGTGAACAGTCATCAGTCATCAGTTGAAGAACAAGAAACAGATAGAGGGACTGAGTTTTCAGAAAATAGTGAAAATTCTCTCGCAACTGAAGAGAATAACTCATTGTCTATTACTCAAAAAGATTGGAAAATAACGCGGCGTTTGCGGGTGACGAAGGGAGGAAGTTATTCCTCAAACTATTTTATCAATGACGAGCCTGCTACGGCAGGAGATTTACACGAACAATTGCGACAACTGCGGATATATCCTGAAGGCTATAACATTGTGCTGCAAGGAGATGTCACCAGTATTATTAGTATGAACTCCAAAGAACGCCGGCAAATTATTGATGAGTTGGCGGGGGTTGCGGAATTCGATCGCAAAATAGAACGGGTGAAAAAAACGCTAGAAGAAGTTAAGGAAAAAGAAGAACGCTGTCATATTATTCAGCAGGAATTAACGAAATCTCTCGAAAAATTGGCAGGCGATCGTATTAAAGCAGAAAAATATAAAAAGCTCAAGGCGCAAATTCACGAGAAGCAACAATGGGAGGCTATTATTCTTTGGCGTTCTTTACAGCAACAAGAACGAGAATTACAAGAGAAAATTTTCGCCGGAGAGTCTGAACTGGAGAAATTAGCGGAGAAATTAGAAAAACTCATAGAAAAAATTGCTGAAGCCACAGAAAATTTAACGAAGCTCAATGCACGAGTAAAAGAATTAGGAGAAGATGAGCAACTTTCTATCTCTTCTCAATTAGCCAGTCAAAAACTCAAACGCAGTCAATTACAACAACGTCAACAAGATTTAAAAACGCTTCTGCAACAAACTGAAGAAACGCTTTCTCGCACTACTCAAGAGATCGAGAAATTTCGGAATGATTTCGATCGCCTCAGTCAGGAGCAGTCGGTACTGGAAAATGAAACAATGGAGATGTTAGCAGCAGAATGCGATCGCGATCGCAATAATTTAGCAGCTTATAAAGAACAAGCCAACGAACTCGCCGCCGCTTCGGATATTTGGGTACAACAACAAGCTGCTTTAAGTAAACATATCGGCTCTTTGCAAAAACTAATCGATCCACAACGGACAGAAAGGGCGCAATTACAAGAACGCCAAAATCAACTCGAACAAAAGATAGAAGAACAGACTCAGCTTTTGCGATCGGTTGAGGAAGAATTGACGGCACAAAATGAGGATTTCTCTAATTTTAATTCTACATCATTAGCGATAGAAATTCAAGCGATCGCGCAACAGCTATCTATGGCAGAGGAAGAGCGAAATCTTGCGGAAGAAACGCAGAAAAGGTTGTTAAACGAACAGCGAGAAAAACAGCGATCGCTAGACAAATTAGAAGCCAAAGTTCAAGCACAGCAGGAAGCTCAAGGGACTCAAGCATCTCAAATTATTCTCAAAGCCGATATTCCGGGTGTCTGCGGTTTAGTTGCACAATTAGCACAAGTAGAACCGCATTATAAACTTGCTTTAGAAACGGCTGCAGGTGGGAGATTGGCTAATATTGTCGTTGAGGATGATACGGTTGCTTCTTTGGGAATTCAATTACTAAAACAAAAACGAGGAGGACGAGCAACTTTTTTACCGTTAAATAAAATTAGAACCCCAAAAATTCCACAGTCTTCACCTTTGAATCTTGCACGAGGATTTGTCGATTTTGCCTTTAATTTAATTGATTGCGCTCCTCAATATCAGCGAGTTTTTGCCTATGTTTTCGGGACTACTGTTGTTTTTGAAACTCTCGAAGAGGCTCGGGGGAATTTAGGTAAAGCTCGCATTGTCACCTTAGAGGGAGAATTATTAGAAAGTAGTGGAGCAATGACGGGAGGAAGCATTAATTCTCGCTCTTCTCTCCATTTTGGCACAGCAGTTCCAGAAAAATCTCAAGAGATTAATACGCTAACTAATCGTTTAAATGAAATTGAAATTATTCTCGAAAAATGCGAGCGATCGCTATCTGATAAATCTTTAATTGTCAAGGAATTGAGCCAAAAATTAACGGAAACTCGACAGCAGCAACGGGAACAAAATTTACGTCAAGAACAAGCAGAAAAAGAACGAGATCGCCTCGCGAAACAAAAGGAACAAGTAACCGTTCAACTGACCCATAATTGCCAAGAGTCGGGTAATGCGAAAATTCGCCTGCAAGAATTAGCAAAAACTCTCCCTGAATTGGAAGAACAATTGCAAGCACAGCAAGTAAAATTAGCTGAATTAGAAGCCAACCAAACTTCCAGTGAATGGCAAGAAATTCAAACCTTGATTAAGGAACAAGAACGAGAATTACAAGGGAAAGAACAATCTTTGCGACAAGGAGAGAATAAACTCTTAGAACTGGAAAATCAATGCTTGCGCTTACAAGAGAAAGTTCAGCGATCGCGGGAAGTTCTCGCTGTCGAAGAAAAGAAGAAAATTGAATCAGAACAACAACAAGTTAAAGTCACTCAAGATTTAGCCAAAGTTGAAGAACAAATTCAAGAATCTGAAGGACTTTTGCAACTTTTATCCAGTGAATTGATCGAAGCGAAACAAGAACGCGATCGCTCAGAAGAAACTCTCCGCAGTCTCCAAGATCGCCGACAAAAAACGATCTGGCAACAGCAAAAAATCCAAGAGAATCAACAAGAACGACAGGAATCTTTAATAACTCTACAACAACAGCGTCAAGAACAAGAATTAGAACTTCCCGATCCGCTTCCGGAAGTGTCCGATCTCGTTCCGTTAGAAGGCGAAAAACTCACCGCAGAAACTTATACGAATCATCTCGAACAATTGCAAAAAGAACTCAAAAATGCCCAACGTCGTCTCGAAGCGATGGAACCAGTTAATATGTTGGCATTGGAGGAACATGCACGCACGGAAGCACGCTTACAAGAACTGTCAGAAAAACTGACAACCTTAGAAGGAGAACGCACGGAACTCTTACTGCGAATTGAGAATTTTACAACCCTGCGTTTCCGCGCTTTTCGAGAAGCCTTTGATGCAGTTAATGATAACTTTCAAAGCATTTTTGCAACCCTCTCAGAAGGAGATGGTTATTTGGGTTTAGATAACGAAGAAGACCCTTTTTCTGGAGGTTTGAACCTCATTGCTCATCCCAAAGGAAAGCCGGTACAACGCCTCAGTTCTATGTCTGGCGGGGAGAAATCTTTAACTGCCCTGAGCTTTATTTTCGCCCTGCAACGCTATCGCCCTTCTCCTTTTTATGCTTTCGATGAAGTGGATATGTTTTTAGATGGGTCAAATGTAGAACGGTTGGCTAAAATGATTAAAAAACAGGCAGAACAAGCACAGTTTATTGTGGTAAGTTTGCGTCGTCCCATGATCGAATCTGCACAGCGTACAATTGGGGTAACGCAGGCGAGAGGGGCGCATACCCAAGTCTTAGGGATTAAGTTATAAAACTGAAAAACTAAAACAATCTATACTTTAGATGCAATGCGATCGGTAAAATCTTATTGTGCATTATTCATTGTGCATTGATAATTGTTGATTGATAATTGGTCGCCAATTAATTCAAGATTGCCACTTGCGTTGATTTTCCATCCTCGTGCTTCGATTAATGACTCAATCATGCTATTTGTCTCATCCGTTTCAATTTCCTCAGTTTCTGGAGCATTTTGGGGAATAGAAAAATCTCGCCGATCTTCCCAAATTTCTCTTCCGCGCAGAATTTGACTGGGGTTTGTTCTCGTCCCATTGCGTCCAGCGATCGCGAGCTCATTTTGCCCGTTAATACCACACTGTTGAACAAATTCTGCTCGTGGTTGTCGTAGTGCTAGCGGATTTCTCGCATCATCATTATCGAAATCATCATCAAATTCATCATCAAACTCATCAAATTTACTCAATTCATTAAATACGACTTCGACAGTCCCTAAAATATCACTGTCTCCGGTTAAATTGTCTCCGATATTAAAACCGAATATTGTTCGCGCTGTAACGGTTAAATCTCCTCGTCTTCCTTGTTCTCCACTGGTAAAAATATCACTATTTTCCGAGAGAATGGTAGCAATAAAGCCACTGGCATTAATTTCAATATTACCACCGATTCCCGTTGCCGATAGCACGTTTGTAAAAATCGAACTATTATTACTCATTGTCAAGTTTTCTACATTAATATTAATATCCCCGTCATTAATACCACCAGTTTGCGTTCTTAATTGACTGCGATCGCTCAAGTCAAGATCGGTAGCAGTAATATTAATATTTCCGCCATTATTCGGACTCAAAATTTCAATCGTTGAAGCATTTTGTAAGTTGAAAGAAGTTGCTGTAATTTCAATATTTCCTGAATTTTGTAATCCTCCCGATCGCGCGATCGCATTGCTATTATTAAGCGTCACTTGCGGGGCATTAATTAAGATATCTCCGGGCATTCCAACGCTTCCCGGTGCTATATTAGTTATGAGGGATGAATTCTCAAGTGAAATCGATTCATTCCCTTCTAGAGAAATTGTTCCCGTCTTTCCTTGTCCTTCGAGCTGACTGGCAATGATACTATTCGTTAACTCAAGAGAATTACCAACAATTGTAATATCGCCTGCATCTCCTTCTTGCGTTCCGCTTATCAAATTTGCATTGGTTAAAGAAATTGTCCCATTTTGGCTAACAAGGCTAATATCTCCTCCTTTTTCATCTCCCCGAGTATCAATTGCCGGTTCAAAAAGAGAAGGATTAATCATACGAATATCGCCATCTGCGACCAATTGAACTTGATTCCCTCGATCGTTTGGACTATTGGCATTGATTGTACCTAAAACAGCGATAGAACCGCCATTACTCAGGATATTAATTTCGCCTGCATCGTCTGATAAAATTGAGCCAGAGCGAATATCTCGAGTAGAAATATTACCGGCTGCTATGAGAGAGATATCTCCTCCATTATCGCTTATTTCAGATGTATTGAGATTGCCAAGAATGAGATTATTACCTCGAATTTCTAAGTTTTCTCCATGGGTTGAAATACTATTATTTGCATTCATTGCAAAATCGCCACTGTTATTATTGTCTGCATTCGCTCTAAAAGCAATAGAATCAGCCATTGTAAAGTTCAGATCGACTCCGGGTTCAATGATAATATTTTCTGTTGCTTCCAGAATAATGTTTCCCAATAACATCTCTAAAGTGCTTTTCTGAATATTAATATCTGTATTGGGAAGTTCTCCAACCAAGATGCGATTATCGCTTAAAGCTGGAATGACTAACGGAGAATTAGGCGCGTTGGAAATAGTAATATTTCGAGGATCGAGGAGAATTGTTCCATTTATTCCATTGACTGCACTGACATCAACAAAACCGGAAAAAATCAGATATTCTTTCCCAGAAACTTCAACAAATCCACCATTACCAGATTGGAAACCTCCTCTCGCATTAATTTCGCCATAAAATCCTGTCATTTCATTCGCCCAAATAATCACCTTCCCTCCATTGCCAATTTCTCCCACTGCATTAGCATTAATAAGAACATCTTCTCCAATATAAACGCGATCGGCTGTAGGCAGATTACCTATACCTTGGCTGTCTCCACCGATCAGAATTATCCCTCCTTCTGTTGATGCAGAAACGTCAATTTGGCTGCCATCAGATAAATTTATTTTTGCGCCTAAAACTTCGATTTTTCCTTCTCGTGCAGTTAAATTTCCGGTATTGATAATACTGCCTCCAAAGAGAGTTAAATTTTGTTGAAAATCCACTTTTAAATTCCCGGTATTTTGGATTTCACGATCGCGAGGATTGCTCCCATATTGAATCCCCGGATTGATATTAATTTTTAAGAGTGGCGGTATTTCAGGATGTACGGCACTAAATTCAAAATTATCGAGAAAAATACTATCGGCTGTTGTCGCCGTAAAAGAACCGCGAAGATCGAGTTTAGCATTTTCTCCAAAGTAAATACCATTAGGATTCATCAAGAAAAAATTGGCATTTCCTCTCACACCTAATGTTCCTAAAATATAGGAAAGGTTATTGCCTGTCACCCGAGTTAAAATATTAAAAACTCCATTAGGATTGGCAAAATAAACCTGTTGCGCTGCATTGATATTGAATTCTTGAAAGCTGTGAAAAAGAGCGGTATCGCGAATTGCTCCTCCTGTTACGTTGATATTATTTTGGCCGCCTTGAGGATTAGCAATCGAGCTTTCGCGATCGAGAGTGTTGTCGGGAATAATTTGGGCAACAAGTTTCTCTTTTTTTCCAAAATCACCTAAAAAAATGCCAGCAATCAAAAAAAGAGAAATTAGATTAATAAAACTGAATTGATTTAAAAAAAGTGAGTTTGTTTTTTTGCCTCTTTTTGTCGTGAATTGCATTTGTATCAATAGAAAAGTGAACTTTATAATGATTTCACATGATAGATTTGATGCAATTCTTTTAAATTTGTTACTGTTTTAATTCCTTCTAAAATTGCTTGCAGTTTTTCTCCGTCGGCAATCTGACGAATTTCTGGAAGCAATTCTAAGGCGATCGCAATACCAATTATCATTGCTTCTTCACGACCTTCTTCACGACCTTCTTCACGGCCTTCTTCTTTAATTTCCTGATACCAAGGAGAATGTTGCAGTACGGCCATATCCCACCTCATAATTTGTTGTACGACACGAGCTTCTAAGACAAAAGTAGCAAAAAAAGCCAAAAGATTCTCCAACTCATTCAATTGTTCGTCAATTCGCAATCGTCGTAAGGCTTCCCGAATCATATTTTCATCCTCACCTCCTCGAAGAAAAGAAAATCGCCATTTTCAGGAGAATAAGCACGAATGAGAACATCACCCTCTCGACTCACCCATTGAAAATCTGAGGAGGCGCTCTCTCTAACTTCGATCGCAGGATTTTGCGTTACCCAACGCGCTCAACGATTTGGCGCTAAACTAATTAAGCGTTTGTTCCCGATATCGGCCTTTTTGGTCATTCCTTGTTCCCGGCGAACTAGATGCTAACGTACTATAACAGATGCGATCGCATTTTCTCGGCAAAATGACAACAGAAGTTCTAGTAAAAATGTCACAATATTTAAAATGTCCGCAAAATTGTATTTCTAAAAAAACCGATGACTTTTAAAGCAAAATTCCTAGCTGGTGCAGAAATTCGGCAGAAATTCTTAGATTTTTATGCCCAACGACAACATAAAATTTTACCCAGTGCTTCTCTCGTCCCCGAAGATCCTACGGTACTGTTAACGATTGCAGGAATGCTTCCGTTTAAACCGATTTTTCTCGGACAAAGAAAAGCGCCGCAACTTCGTGCTACAACTTCACAAAAGTGCATTCGCACAAATGATATTGAAAATGTAGGACGAACGGCTCGGCATCATACTTTCTTTGAAATGTTAGGTAATTTTAGTTTTGGAGATTACTTCAAAGAAGAAGCGATACAATGGGCATGGGAACTCTCTACAGAAGTATTTGGCTTGCCTCGCGATCGCCTCGTCCCTAGCGTTTTTCAAGAAGATGATGAAGCCTTTGCCATTTGGCGAGATAAAATTGGCGTTTCTGAACATCGCATTCAACGCATGGGACATAAAGATAACTTTTGGGTTTCGGGACCGACAGGACCTTGCGGACCCTGTTCGGAAATTTACTATGATTTTTATCCCGAAAAAGGAGACGAGAATATCGATCTGGAAGATGACACGCGATTTATCGAGTTTTACAATCTCGTTTTCATGCAATACAATCGGGATGCTGAAGGAAATTTAACGCCGTTAGAAAAGCAAAATATCGATACGGGACTGGGATTGGAACGCATGGCGCAAATCTTACAAAACGTTCCTAATAATTACGAAACCGATCTCATTTTTCCGATTATCAAAACAGCAGCAGAAATTGCAAATATTGATTACCATCAAGCTGATGAGAAAACACAAATTTCTTTGAAAGTGATTGGCGATCATGTCCGTTCTGTGGTTCACATGATTGCTGATGGGATAACAGCGTCGAATATAGGTCGCGGTTATGTTTTGCGCCGTCTCATTCGCCGGGTTGTTCGTCACGGTCGTTTATTAGGAATTGAAGAAGCTTTTACCGTTAAAATTGCCGAGACTGCCATCCAATTATCTGAAGCTGCCTATCCCAGCGTGCGAGAAAGAGAAGAAGCGATTAAAGATGAGTTAAAAAATGAGGAAATCCGTTTTGATAAAACTTTGGTCAGAGGAGAAAAATTACTGCAAGAAATTATTGATAAGCTGAAAAGCATCAATAAGAAAGTAATGGATGGGAACAATGCTTTTGTTCTTTATGACACTTACGGTTTTCCTTTAGAATTGACTCAAGAAATTGCTGCTGAACAAGGTATTGAAGTGGATTTGGCAGGATACGATCGCGCCATGAAAGAGCAGATTAAAATGGCTCGAGGAGCGCATGAAACGATCGATTTAACTGTGCAGGAAAGTTTAGATAAATTAGCAGAAAAAGTTCATCCTACGGAGTTTTTGGGTTATACAGAACCACAAGCAAAAGCAATGATTGAAGCGGTTTTAGTTGACGGGAAAACTGTTAGTGTTGCCAATGCAGGAACAGAAGTTCAAGTCGTCTTAGATCGCACGCCATTTTATGCTGAATCTGGGGGACAAGTTGGCGATCGCGGTTATCTTTCGGGAGATAATTTGGTCGTTCGAATTGAAGATGTTCAGAAAGAATCGGGAATTTATATTCATTATGGTCGCGTAGAACGAGGCTATCTGCGATCGGGGGAGAAAGTTGCAGCAACAATCGATCGCGCTTGTCGTCGCCGCGCCCAAGCCAATCATACAGCAACCCATCTCTTACAAGCTGCGTTGAAAAAGTATGTAGATGAGTCTATTTCTCAAGCAGGTTCGTTAGTTGACTTCGATCGCTTACGATTTGACTTTCATTTATCCCGTTCTGTAACCTCAGAAGAGTTGCAACAAATTGAGTCACAGATTAACAATTGGATTGCAGAAGCCCATGAAACTGAGGTGACACTAATGTCATTAGATGAGGCAAAATTGAAGGGTGCAACGGCAATGTTTGGCGAGAAATATGGTGAGGTGGTACGCGTCATCGATGTTCCGGGGGTATCGATGGAATTATGCGGCGGCACTCATGTCAGGAATACGGCAGAAATCGGACTTTTTAAAATTATGTCCGAGTCGGGGATTTCTGCGGGAGTGCGACGGATTGAAGCTGTTGCCGGTCCTGCGGTTTTGGCCTATTTGAACTTGCGAGATAACATTGTGCGAGAATTGAGCGATCGCTTTAAATCTCAACCGGAAGAGGTGTGCGATCGCGTGACCAAATTACAGGACGATTTAAAGGCAGCGCAGAAGGAATTAACAGCAGTTAAAAATGAATTAGCGATCGCAAAATCCGAGCAATTATTATCACAAGCAGAGTCAGTGGGTGAGTTTAAACTATTGGTTGCTAATATGGGAGAAATCGATGCTAAAGCCCTCCAAACAGCCGCCGAACGACTGCAACAAAAATTAGGAGAAGGTGCCGTAATTCTCGGCTCAATTCCAGCAAAGGGAAAAGTAAGTTTAGTTGCGGCATTCAGTCCTAAATTAAACAAAGAAAAGAAACTGCAAGCCGGGAAATTTATCGGCAAAATTGCTAAAATTTGTGGCGGCGGTGGCGGCGGTCGTCCCAATTTGGCACAAGCAGGAGGACGAGATCCCAGTAAGTTGTCAGAGGCGCTAGAAGCGGCGAAAATGCAATTACTGGAACAGTTATAACAATGATGTTCAGATGGGTCGGTGCTATTCATCTGAACATCATTTCAGTTGATAACTGATAACTGATAACTGATAACTGAAATGACGTTCCTTTTAATTCACGAAACTTTTCAAGAAACCATTCAAGGTGAAGGGTATTGGCTGGGGGTGCCATGCGATTTTATTCGCCTTTATGGATGTCCGGTAAAGTGTCCGTGGTGCGATACAGGATATGCTGATGGAGGAAAAGCGATCGCAGTGAAAAAGATAGAGATTAAAGATTTAGTCAAAGAATTAAAAAGCGATCGCGTTGTCATTTCTGGTGGCGAACCTTTTTTTCAACCCAATCTTAAACCTTTAACCGAGGCCATTCTGAAAACAGATAGAAAAGTGTCCATCGAAACCTCTGGCTCTCGCTGGCAGTTGCTATCATCACAAGTGTGGATTACTCTGAGTCCGAAAGAACATCTTAACGCCGAATTTCCTGTAATTCCAGAGTTTTGGCAGCGTGCTAATGAAGTTAAAATTGTGATTAGTGATGGTAAAGAACCTTATTTTTATCAACAATATTGGCGATCGCAATGTCCTCTATTTTTTCAACCCGAGTGGACCGATCGCGATCGCACAATTCCTTTAACTTTAAATTTATTGAAAGCGTTTCCCACAGCACGACTATCCCCTCAATTACATAAATATATCAATATTCCTTAAGGGATGCGATCGCGATCGCTTTATTTCGATTAGCATAAAATTACAGTCTTCGAGTAAGCTGACATGAGCCATTCAATTATTAATGGACGCTACAAAATCAAAAAACGCTTGAGTAACAAAGGTTCTCGACAAACCTTTTTAGCATTAGACATCGAAACACAAGAATCTGTTGTTCTCAAAGTATTATTATTTGGCCATGATTTTCAATGGCAGGATCACAAACTCTTTGAACGCGGTGCAAATGCCCTGCGATCGCTCTCTCATGACCGCATACCTCGCTATTTAGGCTATTTCGACCTTAATACCAGCAAAGCCAAAGGATTCGTTCAAGTTCAAAGTTATGTTCCTGCTCAATCTCTCCAGCAACATTTAGATTCAGGACGAACTTTTAGCGAAGCAGAAATGCAACAGCTTGCGAAAGACTTACTAGATATTTTAATTTATTTGCATAGCCGACAACCTGCCGTGATTCATCGAGATATTAAACCCAGTAATATTCTTTTAGGCGATCGCTCGGGTAACCATGTTGGTAATGTTTATCTGGTGGATTTTGATTCTATTCAAACTCACGGTTCCGCACAACCTCGAAACACCATGACCATTGTAGGAACTTATGGTTATATGCCTCCCGAACAATTTGGCGGCAAGACTTCTCCCGCTTCAGATTTGTATAGTTTAGGGGCAACTTTAATTGCGATCGCAACCGGAAAACAACCCTCAGATTTACCGCAAAAGAACTTAAGAATTGACTTTGCAGGAGCAACGAATCTCAGCCCTGATTTTATCCATTGGTTAAAATGGTTGGTAGAACCGAGCCTCGATCTACGCTTATCTTCTGCCCGAGAGGCATTGCAAGCATTAGAAAATCCTTGTTTGCCTCCCGCACCTTCGCAAGTTAATCCTCCTACATTTGGGAAACCCAACGATAGTAAAATTATCCTGCATCAACAGAAAAACATCTTACATATTATTATTCCCGCTCCCGGATTTCGTCAACTTACTCTTACCAATAAAATTGCTTATATTATCCTTTTTCTGATTGGCCTACCTATGTTTTCTCCTTTCCTCCTCTCAACTATTTTTGCTATTTTTGCTGCTTTCACTGGAGCATTTTCAGCAATATTGTTACTTCCATTCTCGATAATACCAGCAAGTATTGGTTTCGCTTTTATGCTACCTTTAATGAAGTGTTTGCTCTGGGAAACACATCTAAAAATTGATTCAGTCAATATTTTAATGTATAATAATATGATTATTAAAATCAAGCATAAAAAGGCATCTAGGCGCGATTTTTTAGCATTACGTTCTGAAAAAGGTATACTATCTCGCCCTAGATTGTTACTCACAACCCGCGATCGCATCTTTGATATCCCCAATATAAATTCTGCTGAGAAAGACTGGTTAGCGAAAGAAATTAGTCAATGGTTAAAAGTTCCGATCGATAAAACTTAAAACCATATCAAGCGATCGCATTGCTTAGCCTAACAAAATGCGATCGCTTCTTGTTTACTCGAGGTTAATTACTCGAAATTAATCTCGATTTTTTCCTCTGCTCCTTTATTCACCTGTAACGTATTATCTTCTGTACTCACGGTTAAAACTTGCGGAGGAGTCGCATCAGGAGGATAGAGCAATTCAACCGTCACATTCCGCATCATTCCCGGTTTTAAATTCAGGGTTACTAAAGGTTCTCCTTGCTCTCCTTGACGCTGTACCAAATGGAAAAACTGCTCCCGTAACAGTCCGATTTCATCTTTATAACTGACCCGGATGCTCCCTCGGAAGAAAATGCGATCGTTAGGGGGTTCTAAAAACTCCAATTCTCCGATCTCGCGATCGTGTTTGAGGGGGGTTTGTAGACTGAGGGTAACTGTTTTGCGGCGATCGCCATTATTCTTTAACGGTAAAGTAAATTGATAATGCACCCCATAATTTCCATGAGCCAAATAGGCCGTATCGGGATAGCGCACTAACATTGGCGCACTTTGAATTTGTCCCGTCCCTAAAGTTCCGGCATTAACCGTACTAATCGGATAAGAAAAAGCCTCTCCGGGGGAAGGAATGCTTAAATGAGAACTGCCTTCATCGACAATTTCCGTCTGCCATTGAGACCCTCGAGCCACACCGGCCACGCGACCGTAAATCACCTCTCGTCTCGTTTCCTCTAACGGTGTCGGCTGGCGATCGCGAGGAAACGCCAAATACCCTTGGCTCAATAACTTTTCCCATTCTTCTAAGGTCGGGGGACGGTGGGCGCGTTGGCGACCTCGTTGGATAGCGGGCATGGCTAAACTGGCCATATACACTTCCCCGGTTGTTTCTACCTTCACCAATGTCGAGCGTGCATTGCCCAAATGAATCGGCAAATTAAATAATACTTTGCTTTCGCCCGGTTCGAGAATCAAGCGATCGGGAAACTCATCCTCATCTACACCCCGCAAAATATCACTCGCCAACCGCGATCCCGGTCCAGAAAACACCGTCCCCGCACGATTATCCACAACGGGAGGCAAATCAATAAACGGCGCGTCGGGGTTAGTCACATAACTGACTCCTTGCAACACATTCATGACCACGGGATAATCGTTGGGATTGCGAACAACGAGAGCGTGATATTTAGGCAACCAATCTGCACGAGTCCGCCCCCGAGCAATATGATGGCTAAAGATATCAAAACGTCCTCGCAAGGGTAAATCGAGATGAGCACGGGGAGCTAACATTCCTTCTGGGGGAAACGTGGATAATAAAATTCCCGCCGAGTAGATAATTTCTGGACTATTGCTATTAAAAACGGGAACCTCGTTTAACTGTCCCGGTAATACTCTGATTTCCTGTGGCTGTACAATTGTTTCTTGGGTTTCTTGAGGAGGTAAATAAAAAGCGTCGATGGAGGTTTGGGGTACTTGGGCAAGGGTGAGGGCAGATAGTAAAGACAACATAAGCAATGCAAAAGTAAGGAGGGAATTTACGCATTACGCGGATAAAGACAAACTCGATCGCACCCCGCAATAACTGTAATCCTGATGGGTTATCTTATCATTGGGTGCGGAATTGTTAACATTTTTTTCACAATTTACGAATCTATCTCAATTCGTCATTCTCAAGTTATCAATGCAATCTGGACAATAAGATGAGAATTTACGGAAATCGCTCGCTCAAAACCATGCCGGGACGAAGTATTCGCCCAACTCCTGCCCGAGTGCGAGAGGCGTTGTTTAATATATGGCAAGCGGAAATTTCTGGTTGTCGGTGGTTGGATATCTGTGCGGGAAATGGCTCTCTTGGAGCCGAGGCGCTCTGTCGCGGTGCATCGGTAGTGGTGGGACTCGAACTCAGGGGACGCGCCTGCCAAATTGTGCGGAAAAATTGGCAACAGGTGGCTCAGTCTTCGCAAAGCTGCCAAGTTATTCGCGGGGACGTGCGACAAACCTTAAAACGTTTGCGAGGACAACAATTCGATCGCATCTATTTCGATCCGCCTTACCAAAGCGAACTCTACAATCCGGTTTTAGAGATTGTTGCTCGTAAGAATCTTTTAGCTGAGTCTAGCGGAGAAATTGCCGTAGAATACAATCCTAAATTTTGGACTCCTGAAGCGATCGCTCCTTTAGAAACCTGCCGTCAAAAAACTTACGGGAATACAGCATTGGTTTTTTTTAGCTCTGAAAAAGATTCTGTGTAATAGGGAATTCCTAAGTTCGCCATTGTATCAAAAACTGAAACAGGGCAGCGATCGCGATCGCGATCGTTCTACCCTAGAGTTGGCAAATCATTCCGGTTGGGGGAGATGATGAAAAACAGAACCAAGGCGATCGCTTATCTCAGTCTTTTTGCGATCGTCGGACAGTTAGCGATCGCCTGTGACGCACCCCAAAGCGGGGGAAGTAGTCGCGATCGCACTCTTTTAGAAAAGAGAGTCACGACTTCAGAATCTGTTGCTGAAGCCCCTGTAACCACCGCACAACAAGCACCAGCCCCGGCCAATCTTCCCTCAACTTCCCAAAGAAATACACAACCAGAAGCAGAAAGTACGGAAACCTACGATCGCATTGAAGAAACCGGCTTTAAACTTGCAGCCAATCACCCATTCTCAACATTTTCCATTGATGTCGATACGGCATCCTATAGTAATCTTCGCCGTTTTATTAATAACGGGCAAGTTCCTCCTAAAGATGCGGTGAGAATTGAAGAATTAATAAACTATTTTAACTACGAATATCCCCAACCCCAAGGGAATGAACCTTTTGCAATTGTTACAGAAGTCTCGCGATCGCCGTGGAATCCCCAACACCAACTCGTCCATCTTGGCATCCAAGGGAAAAAGATTTCTACGGAAGATTTACCTCCTAATAATCTCGTCTTTTTAATTGATGTTTCGGGATCGATGAATAATCAGAACAAATTACCTTTACTTCAATCGGCATTTAAGTTATTAGTCGGAGAAATGAGACCAGAAGACAAAGTGAGTATTGTCGTTTATGCAGGTGCGGCTGGGGTTGTTTTACCTCCGACATCTGGCGATCGCAAAGATATTATTTTAGCCGCGATCGATCGCTTGACAGCAGGCGGTTCGACAGCAGGAGGAGAAGGAATTAAACTGGCTTATCAATTGGCAAAAGAGAACTTTAATCCTTCGGGTAATAATCGCGTTATTCTGGCAACAGATGGAGATTTTAATATTGGCATAAGCAGCGATACGGAATTAGTTAAACTCATCGAAGAGAAGCGGAAAGATGATATTTTTCTCACTGTTTTAGGCGTTGGCATGGGAAATTTACAAGATTCCAAAATGGAGAAACTAGCCGATAAAGGCAATGGAAATTATGCTTATATCGATAACGAACTAGAAGCTAAGAAAGTTCTCGTCAAAGAAATGGGAGCAACTTTATTCACCATTGCCAAAGATGTCAAAATTCAAGTCGATTTTAATCCCGCAAAAGTTAAAGCCTATCGTCTCATCGGTTACGAAAATCGACGTTTAAAAGATGAAGATTTTAACGACGATAGTAAAGATGCGGGAGAATTAGGGGCGGGACATACCGTAACGGCACTTTACGAGATCGTTCCCGTTGGTGTCGAAAGCAATGTTAAATTGCCAGATATTGATTCATCGAAATATCAAAATAGTGAAGCGACAAATTCCGATGAATTGATGGAAATAAAATTACGTTACAAACAACCCGATAGCAATACTTCTCAGTTAATTTCCTACCCGATCGGAGATACCGAGAAGCCTTTTAATGCAGCTTCAGAAAACTTTAAATTCTCAGCAGCCGTAGCCAGCTTTGGTATGGTTTTACGAGATTCTCCCGATAAAGGTCAAGCCAGTTTTGCACAAGTGTTAAAATTAGCTCAAGAGTCTCAAGGTGTGGATCTCGAAGGTTATCGATCTGAGTTTATTCGTTTGGTTCAAACCGCAATGAAAAATCAATAATGAACAATGAACAAACAACCAATAACAAACAAGCAATTTGCCGATCGCGGTTATCAAATCGAAAAACCGTTAGGTCAAAATAAACTCGGAGGACGAGTCACTTATCTGGCTCAACATACTCCGACAGCAATGCCAGTCGCGATCAAGCAATTTCAATTTGCCAAACTGGAAACAACGTGGTTGGCTTATGAGGCACACGAACGAGAAATTGAGATTCTGAAGGGCTTGGATCATCCTCAAATTCCTAAGTATCTCGATTCTTTTGAAACCGAAGATGGATTTTGTTTAGTACAAGAATATAAACCCGCTCATCCTTTAGCGATCGCTTTTCCCATTCCGGCAAAAGAAGTTCAAAAACTTGCCCTTTCAATTTTAGAAATTTTAGTTTATTTACAGACCCAAAAACCGCCAATTTTTCACCGCGATATCAAACCGGAAAATATTCTCATCGATCCCCAAGATCCAACTCGCGCTTATTTAATTGATTTTGGCTTTGCATGTCCCGATCGCGAGGATATTGCTGCGAATAGTACCATTAAAGGCACCTTGGGCTTTATGCCTCCAGAACAAATCTTAAATCGTCCTTTGAGTAAAGCCTCAGATTTATATAGTTTGGGAGTTACGTTAATTTGTTTGCTGACGGGAACGCGATCGCAACAAGTCGGTAATTTATTTGATAATCACAATCATCTCAAATACAAGCATTTATTATCTGATGCTAGTCCTCGCTTCCTGCGTTGGTTAGAGAAAATGACAGCAACTTCTCCGAGCGATCGCTATCTCGATGCTAAAACAGCTTTAACAAGTTTGCAAAAATTTTCTTTAAAATCTACTTTTAAACTGTCCTTTCAACCTTGGTTAAAAGTCGCTGTCGGAGGCGCAGTCGGAGTCAGTGTCGGGGTATTAGTCAGTATTTTAACCCGTCCTCCTTTGCCCATTGTATCACCCATTGAAACGCCTCCTGCGATCGGTCTTCCCAACCCGGAAAATCCTAAACCTATTGGGAAAATTTATAAATGCCCGGGATGTAATTTGAGTGGAATGAATCTCAGGAGTAGAGACTTAAGAAATGCGAATTTGAGAGGGGCAGATTTAACAAAAGCCGATCTCAGAGGTGCCTATTTAAAAAATGCCGATCTCAGCCATGCCGATCTCAGAGGTGCCAATTTGAAAAGTGCGGATTTAACCAATGCCAATTTAACGGGAGCTAATTTGAAAGGTGCTAAATTAAATTAAATTAATTGTGATTTATGTCTAATTGTTCATTGCTGATTTTTAAAGGTCAATAAATGTTGACCTTTAAAAATGTCTGGTTTCGCGATCGCCTTTAAACTCTAACCTTGACCAACAAACGACATAGTTAAACTATCAGAAGCGAGGAAGTGACTCAAGTGATAAGCTCGTTCCTCCGTATCGAGTAAAATCTTTTCGTACATATAGCGAGTAGCGCGATCGCCTAAACTTTCGGTTTGTGCGGCTTGAGAACGCAACAGCTTAATGATTTCTTGTTCCGCCCTTAAATCGTGTTCGACCATGCTACGCATATCGTAAGCGCCATCTTCTTCAGGAGAGAAGCAGCACAATTCAGCCAATTTGCCAAAGCTGGCCACGGGAATTCCTCCCAAACCGTTCAAGCGTTCGCCGAGTTCGTGAATGTGGCCTTGTGCGTCACCGAGATATTCGTTAAAGGTCTCGTGTAAAGCATAAAACTCAGAGCCTTCCACGACAAAATGATGCTTTTGGTATTGCAGATATAACGCCTGAAAACTCGCTAAGACCATGTTTAAGCCTTCACAAACAGGAACAGTAACATTTTTATCCAACCCAACAACGTTCTCTTCGACTTCATTCAAAGAACGCAATAAGCCAGTAGTGACAACCATGAAACCCTCTCCTTCTCATTAAAGAATTTTGTTGATAGCCCCACAATAGCAAAAAGATTTAATTATTGACAATATTGTTTTCCTATCTTCCCTCAGACAGAGGCAAAAACCCTTGCAATACGGTTTTTTAAGAAAGATTGAGCTAAATGAAAGTTTTTTTAAGAATTCAAGTTTTTTTAAGAAAGATTCTCAAGTATTGTAAAAGATGATGCAACACCAGCGTGTCAAATCAGTATTCGCAATTTGCCATGTCCAGCAAATTGCGAATTTCAAATTGTTATCCCTACTCTCGCAAAAACCGTTCGGTTTGTTGGAGATTGTCCCGAGCCGCGTCATAATCGGGATTAAGTTCGATCGCCCGTCGGAACTGGTCTAAGGCTGCATCAAACTCTCCTTGTTCTCGCAGAGCCAAACCCAAAGCATTGTAAGCATAAGCATTACCGGGATCCCGTTGTAAGGCTTGTCGATACGTCGCGATCGCTTCCTCTAAATTGCCCTGACGATGGAGAACCGTCCCCAGTAACACCCAAGAAGGAATATTGCTGGCATCGAGTTCAACCGCTTGACGGAAAGAGGCTTCCGCTTTTTCTAAATTTTCTAACTCCAATTGCGTCAAACCCAATTGATAATAAATACCAGTAGCCTCGGGAGCGAGTTCTAGAGCCTCTTGAAAAATTCGCTCAGCTTCCTCGAGTTGACCTTGATTTTTGCGAGTCATGCCAAGAAAAAAGCGCGTTTCCGCAGAATCCGGGCGAGACTCGATCGCCTCTTGAAACAAAGCCGCAGCCGCTTCGCGATCGCCGCGTTGTTCGAGGGCATTGCCGAGCTTCAGGTAGACCTTGGGATCGTCAAGCTCGAGTTGAATGGCACGACGATAGGCCGTCACCGCCCCATCCCAATCTTGTCGTTTTTCCAATACCGTTCCCAAATTGTAATAACTCCAAGCAAAATCCGGCTGCACTTCAATCCCTTGCCGGAAGGCAGCGATCGCTTCTTCGAGTTGACCTTGTTGACTCAAAATCGTGCCGATGGCGTTATAAGCTCCGGCATTGCGCGGCTCAATGGCGATCGCCTGTCGATAATGCTGTAAAGCTTCTTCCGTGCGCCCTTGTTGTTCGCGAATAATCGCGAGATTATTGTGAGCGAGGGCATATTCGGGGTCGATTCGGAGCGCCTGTTCGTAAGCGATCGCCGCTTCGTCTAACTTGCCGCCGCGTTCGAGTAAATAGCCTAAATTGCTGTGAAAAACTGTAAATTCCGGGGCAACCTTCACCCCTTGAAAAGTCAATTCGATGGCTTCTTGCCAATTACCTTGTTGTTGCAGGAGAGAACTGAGAAATAAGTAAAGTTTCGGATCGTTAGGAGTGCGTTCTAATGCCTCTCGATACACGCGTTTTGCTGCCTCAATTTCTCCTTGTTCTGTGAGGAGCTTACCGAGATCGAGATAAGCGGAAGGATTCGGGGCACGCTCGATCGCTTGTTGTAAAGAAGCGATCGCCGCATCGGTTTGCTCTTGCCGGCGTTGAATTTTACTGAGGGCAAGATAAGCCGTAGAACTGCCTCGGGCAGCTTGCAAAGCGTTGTCGGGTTCGTTTTCCCGCTCAAACTGTCGGTTGAGATCGTCATAGATTTGAATTGCTGCTTGGAAAACCGCGATCGCCTCCTCAAAGCGTTGTTGTTCGGCAAAAATGCTCCCCAAACGGAAGAATGCTACCCCAGAATTGGGATCGACGCGGGCGGCTTGTTGGAAATAATCCAAGGCTTCCTCGAGTTCGCCAGCTTCGGCGGTTGCATAACCCAAGCCCACATAAGCGAGAGGAAAATCCGGTTCGAGTTCTAGCGCTCGGTTGTAGCTGGCGATCGCTGCAATCGTATTCCCCTGACGTTTGAGAACATTGCCCAAATTGACGTAGAAAATGGGCGCATTGGGTTTGAGTTCGATGGCTTTGCGATAAGCAGCAATCGCATCGGGATAGTTTTCCTGTTCCCGGAATACCAGTCCCAAAGTCGAATAAGTCCAAGGATTATCGGCATCGAGAGCGAGGGATTTTTGTAATGCCGCGATCGCTTCGTCATAGCGTTCTTCTTTGCCGAGGGCGCTCCCCAGTTCGAGGTAAGATTGAGCGTCATTGGGATCGAGTTGAATGGCTTGATTGTATTGCGCGATCGCTTCCTCCCATTGTCCTTGTTTAACGTAAATGTAACCCAACCCATTGTGAGCCACGGCATGGGTATTGGCGGCAACTCCGGGTAAATCGATGACGGGTGCATCCGGCATGGCGAGGACGCGATCGAAGAGTGCTTTTGCTTGCGGGAAATCGCCGCTTTCCGTGAGAGCAAATCCCAACCCGATATAAGCGAGAGGATATTCGGCATCGAGGTCGATGGCATTGCGGTAGGCTCCGAGGGCGCGTTCTAACTGGCGGCTGCCCATGAGAGCAATGCCTAACCCCGTGTAGGTTTTCGGGGCATTGGGGTTAAGTTCGAGGGAACGCCCGTAAGCCGCGATCGCTTCTTCGTATCGATCTTGTTCTCGTAGGGCATTGCCCAACTGGTAATAAGCAAACGCATTGGTGCGATCGCTATCAATAATTTGCTGCCAAATTTGTTGGGCGCGGGAGTAATTTCCGGCAGCAAAGGCAGCTGTTCCTCGGTCTTGTAATTGCTCTATTGTCTGTGCTAGAACCCATTGCGGGGCTAAGGCAAGGGAGCCAGCCAGCATCCAGAGGCTCAAGTTTCGTCGTATCACGATTATTCCCCAATTCCTGATTTTTCTTTAAGATATATTACTGAAAATTTGGGGGAGCGATCGCAAGGAAGAAAGAAAAATCGATCGAAAAAAAAACGCGATTGGGTTTAAGGACTATTTACCATAACTCTACAGCGCCAAAAGTAGCCCCTGCACGAACGCTATCGTTAGCCGTAACAATATTTCTTGGCATTCTCGGCAAGCAAGTAGAAAGAAAGGACAGCCCAATTTTCCACGCCCAATTTTTTTGCCGTGCCAACAAAATATACAAACGAATCAAATCCGGCTCTTGCGAAAGTTGCGCTAAACCCGTATATAAATGCACTTCATCCACATGCAAACGCTTTGCCAACTCCTGAAATGTTCCGCAATATTCCCATTCCAGCATTTGAGGCTCGTATTCTTTGAGAGAAAGAAGAGGAATGCCCGTAAATTTCACGATTGCTTCAACCCAATTTCGGATCGAGTCTTGGGGATTTGCCTGGGTCATCGCGCTAACCGTTAAGAGTTCTCCTCGATACCTCCCTTGAAAAAGATGCTCGGTTTCCAGACCTGTCTCGTTAACACGAGGATTGGTTTCCCAGCCTCGTCGCAGGGGCAAGCGATAATGCAGGTCTGTATTCTCGACGATTTGTACCGGCCAGTCTTCTAATTCTATCGGTTGAACCCACGTGGGCAATTTTGCTTTTGCATTCATTGAATTTCTTCCCAGCCATTAGGTTCCATCAATTGCCAGCGATCGCTCGGGTCGAGTTCGAGAAAGAGACGACCGCGAAGACCGGGAGCAGGCTGTTGATATTGACCCACCGGGCCGGCCCATCCTGCCGGACGCTCTCCTGTTTGCCGATAATAAATGGTGAAAGGTTGACCGACTGCGGGCATTGCTTCGGGGTTTTCATCCTCGGGGTCTTCTCGATTCTCGGGGAAGTTGTCTTGCTCGATCGCTTCAACAGCGATCGTAACGCGATAGTGCCAATCTGTCCCGGCAGCCATCTTTATCTCTTCGCGAGAGACCTCTTCTACTCGACCGACCAGAACAAAATCGGCCTCTTCTTGTAAATCTTCTGGAGATCGGGGAGGAAGTGCTGCCCGAGCCGGTTGAGCAATGATTAGCGCGATCGCGATGCCGAGCAATAAACTAATCCCGAAAAGTAATGCGTTCATGAGTCTTTCCCCAAATCCAATTGAGACGAATAAGGTCGCTAAGTAGAAACGACGCGATTGCCAAAATGAACATCTTGGTAGTACCGGAGGAATTCCCCCAGTTCCAAGTCAAAAGTTCCGGTATTTTTATTCAATGTATCCTCATCATCTTCTCGAACGGGTGTTTGTGTGTCATCAATTTGCACTTTGTCTTCTTCATCTCTTTTATACTCAACACCATAAGATCCCCAAGGATTGCGAAGTTTAAGGAATTTGAGCGAGTCTTCTTCCGAGTAACCAATAACAGAGTAAGCGTGATTGCCAGCCAATCCTCGCGCTTTGGATTCTCCCCCGCTATGCCCTTCTCCTTGACTGGGCTCGGGCAATTTTGGTGAGGTACTTGCGCCGACATATTGACCGGCATCAAGGGCATCTTTGATGGCGCTAAATACATCCTCTTGACCCGTACTATAGCTTCCGGCTTCCGTTCCGGGATATACTCGCTTAATACTATCGACTATTTTTAGTTTAATTCCTTCGTCGAGATCGCTCACTTCGTTTAAGTCATCAATTACGGGCAGGAAAGCCTCAAGATTGTTGGCTGCACCTGCTTGTCTGAATTTCTTGATTAGCAGTAAATTCGCTGGATTTAAGGCCCAGTCTATCAACTCTAGCGCTTCGGTGTCATCGCCACCCGTAATTTTATAAGGTTGGGATGTCGGCAATCTCTTGGCTCTCAGTTTGGGAATGGTCAACATTAACTCGTATGCTCCTTTTGTGTCCATACCATCCCCAATATTTGCCTGATCCCAAAAACTATAATTGTGTTTGCTATCAAATCCACCTTGTTCGCTTATATCCACCTTCCTTGCATTTTGTCCGGTTAAAGCTTCCCAAGCCTCACTCATTTGACCGCCTTCCATTTCGTAGTAAGATTCCGAACGCACAGCAGTCACGGTATAGGCTTTTTCAATAAAATTGACCCATAACGCCCCACGAGAACGACGACCCTTACTGACGACATTCTTTTTCAGTTCAATATACTGCGGTAAGCCGCCACTATAAAGGCGCACGGTCACTTTGCCCGAACCATTGTCTTTCATCATGCTGTAGATAAATTCCGGATCGGTTCTGACAACTGAGGCGACGGCAGCCATCAGATAGCAATCGCCAATGGCCCCCTGCCGAACGTCTTCCATATCCGGAACTCCGTCGAAAATAGGAACATCGTTGGCAACATCTTCATGCACATATTTTCCTTGCTTGATTTTTCCTGCGGGAACGTATCCAGCTTTCTCCGTGATAAATTTGGGTTTACCGTTCTTGTCATCATCGTCTTTCTTCTCAATGGTATAGGGTTGAACGTGTCGTACGCCCTCAACTCCGGGAACTTCTCGTTCCATACACAGATCTCCTTTATTTGCCGTAGCAATGACAGTATTTCCGTCATCAGTCAGATCTGCATTCTCATAGATATTGGCATTACGTTTGAATTTCCCTTCCAAGGCGGGTTCTTTACGAATAATTGTTGCTTCTTCGGGAATTGTTAGTGCTCCAGATTCTCCATACATGCCATTGTAGAGCGCATCGCTCCATTTCACGCCATCAAGGGTGTTTTTCTGGGGTTTTAGAGTGGTAATCGCGGCTTTTTCTGCGTCAACTTCGTTATGTATTTTCAAAACTGCTTCGTATCGCTTCTGACTTGCCTCGTCTTTGTGAGCACCAAGGTATCTCGAACTATTGCTTTTGATAGTGTTCAATAGCAAATGTAATTCCAGTTCTTGGTTATCAAAATCCGAGTCTGAAATCGCTCTTTCTGTGTCATGCAGGTAGGCATGATATTCGTTTAACTTTGCAATAATAGCTTTATATTTTTCGCTCATCCCAACAAATAAAATGTTGTCTTTGGGTTTTCCTCCCATCGCGATTAACTGCTTGCTGGTAAACAGAGCTTGGATTTGGGGGACGGGTTGACGGGCGATAGAAATTGACTGCGGGGTGACTTCTACGCCTTCTGTGTCGATTTGGCGCTGTACATTTGCTCCCCCTTGTTGTACGACATGGGTTAATTCGTGGGCAATCAATCCTTGCCCTTCTCGATTTTCGGGAGCGTATTCTCCCTGTTTGAAAAAGATATGCTGTCCGGTGGTAAAGGCTTTGGCTTGTATCGATTCGTTCAACTGATGGGAAGCACTATCGGTATGGACTTTCACGCTGCTAAAGTCTGCGCCCATTGCTGTTCCCATCGTCTCTTGTAACCCTGTATTTAGAGGTTGCCCGCTTCCTTTGGCTTGTTGTAGGGAACTTTCAAATTCTGAGGAGACGCTTCCGCCTGCTATTGCGTTTTGTAATTGTAAGTCTGGTTTCAGTTGTAGGCGATCGCTTTCAGGGAGCTGTCCTCGATCGTCCCGATCTGGTTGGATTTCTTCAGTTTTCGGGGTGTTAATTCGTTCGACGACATCGGTAGCGACGCGATCGGCTTCTTGCTCGTATTTATCTCCGACTTCTCCAATTGTGAGTTTTGCCTGTACTGGAGCAACTCTGGCATTGCCAAACATTCCGCCTAAAGGATCTTGCAAGTTTGTTTGCCAATTTTCTGTACTGGGCTGCCATTCAGGCATTACTGCTTTTTTCGCTTTTTTCGCCTGTAGAACGGGAGAAGAATTAAGGCGGCCAGTGTTTTGAGGTTGTTGACTTTTTTGGTGCGACGAATGAATGCGCTGGCGATTACCCATGAGAGTTACTCCGGAAACTTAAGAAAATTCTCGTCTCGATACTCAATTTTATTGGAGAAAAAGAAGAAAGTGTATTAGACTTTTGGTTAATTTTAATTTAAGAAATTGCTCGAGTTCGCCCAACAAGGCAAATACTCTTGATAATCTGAGTTAGTGTCATTATAATTATATTCTTCTAGAATAATAAATGACCCTTGTGCAGTTTTATTCCTTTCCCTGCTGTGGAGAAATCACACTCTTCCATCGCAATTGGGTTGCCATAGAAGCGATCGCATCAATGTTAAAAATTAACGTTAAAAATTAACTCTATCGAAATCGTAAGATAATGTTCTCTTCTCAAAATAACTTAGAACGTGAAAATTGGCATCAAAATAACTTTAATTATATTACTATTGAAATCAATCGCATCCGTTACCATCTCGATCGCCACATTGCTCGCCTTCAGAAAAAGGAAGCAGAATTCCCTCGTGGCGAACCGATTGGCGAGTCTGAGGCAATTGCTGAAGAAATGGAATCTCCTCCTGCGATCGCGCATCTCTGCAAGCTCTTGAATTTATCCCAGTTCGAGAAACAAATTCTTCTGCTTTGTGTCGGTAGAGCCATCCATCCGCATTTTTCCAATCTATGCACTCTAGCTCAAAATAATCCCGAGCGCGATTATCCTACTTTTGGACTGGCTCTACAGCTTTTTCCTTCGGCAAATTGGCACGCTCTGACACCGCGATCGCCTCTGCGTTATTGGAATTTAGTCCACCTCGCTGCCGGAGAAGATATCACCCAAGCCCGCTTGCAAATTGATGAGAGCATCCTGCACTATATTCTCGGGGAACCCTATCAAGATTATCGCCTCGCAGGAATCATCGAAATGATTTCCCCGAGCCTTTCTTCTCCTCTACTCCCTTCTCGTTTAGCGATCGCAGAAGAAGCGACGAATAGTTTGCTCTCCTCACAAACGAATCGCGCTGAGAGTTCGACTGTGCAACTGTGTGGCGGCGATATTGAGGAGCGAGTCGCGATCGCTCGAGGGATCGGCAATCGCTTAGATTTAGCACTACAGGCCATCTCCACTCGTAATTTACCCACCAATCGCGAAGATCTGCAATATTTACTTGCCCGTTGGCATCGCACTTTTGAGCTTACTGGGAGCATTTTACTCGTCGAATGCGATCCGCTCAATTTTTCCGCACCAGAGAGACAAACAGCCCTCGCTAACTTTTTGCAAGGCATTAAAACACCTCTTATTTTATCTTCTCCGACTCGTTTTTACACGCAATACCATCTTTTTGTGACTTTTGATATTTCTCCATTGACCTATCAAGAGCAACTCAACTTGTGGGAATCATTTTTAGGGGATACGGTGACAAAATTAAACGGTCATTTACCGGCGATCGCTTCTCAATTTAACCTCTCTCCGGCAACGATCCAAAGCGCGAGTCATATTGCCCAACAAAATGAAGATGTGGAAATGGGCGATCGCCTCTGGAATTTCTGTCGTACTCAAGCGCGTCCTTGCTTAGACGATCTCGCTCAACGCATTGCAACAAAAGCAACATGGGAAGATTTAATCTTACCCAAACAGCAGATGCAAAGTTTGCAAGAAATGCTTGCACATTTGCGACAGCGCGTGAGAGTTTACGAAGACTGGGGATTTGCTCGTAAAGAGCGACGAGGGTTGGGCATTAGCGCTCTCTTTTCCGGGCAAAGCGGCACGGGTAAAACTACGGCGGCGGGTATTTTAGCGAGAGAGTTGAATTTGGATCTCTATCGCATCGATCTTAGTGCTGTAACGAGTAAATATATCGGCGAAACGGAGAAGAATTTAAAACGGGTATTTGATGCCGCAGAAGGAGGCGGAGCAATTTTACTTTTTGATGAAGCTGATGCTATCTTTGGCAAGCGCTCTGAAGTGAAAGACAGCCGCGATCGCTATGCTAACATGGAAGTGAGTTATTTATTACAGCGCATTGAATCTTATCAAGGTTTGGCGGTGTTGACCACGAACTTAAAAACTGCGATCGATCGTGCTTTTTTGCGTCGCATTCGTTTTGTTATTCAGTTTCCTTTCCCTGATGCCCAAAACCGACAGCACATTTGGGAACGAGTTTTCCCGCACAATATGCCCAGAGAAGGGATAGATTATACAAAATTAGCGAATCTGAGTGTAACGGGAGGAAATATTCACAATATTGCCCTGAATGCTGCCGTACTTGCTGCCGATGCCAATGAATCTGTGCAAATGAAACACCTTCTACAAGCATCAAAAAGCGAATGCGTAAAAATAGAAAGAACAATGACGGATAAAGAAACTCGAGATTGGGTTTAAAGTCATTTGCTCTGCGATCGCGCCTTCTTATTCTTCATGTTTCATTGACAAGCGTACCCACCAAACAAGTGCGATCGAGATTGACTCCTTTTAAATTTGCGCCTTCCAATTCCGCACAAAGTAAATTGGCTCCCGCTAAACTTGCCCCGGCTAAATTTGCCCCGCGCAAGTCTACTTCCTCCAAATTCGCTTCACTCAAATTCGCCCCTTGTAAGTCAGCTTGCGATAAATTCGCCCCTTGTAAATTCGCACTATTAAAATTAACCCCACGCAAATCTGCCCCGCGCAAATCTGCCCCTTGTAAATTAACTCCAGTTAGATTAGCACCACTCAAAAAAGAGCCAGCAAGAGAGGCTTGAACAAACTTTGCTCCCATCAAATTTGTCCCGCGCAAATTACTTCCCCGCAAATCTGAATGACTCAAATCTGCCTGCATCAAATTCGCACCTAAAAAGTTAGCTCGCAGATCAGCTTGATTCAAATTCGCCCCCAATAAATTCGCACCATCTAAGCGCCCTCCTTTGAGAGTCGCCCGCGAAAAATCGGCACCCACTAAATTAGCTCCCGCCAAATTAACATTATCAAGCTGACATCCTGAAAAATCTTCATCTTCCAAGTTCATTCCCGACAGTTGTTTTTGCTGTCCCGCACGAATTGTTTCAATGTTCATTGGTTATTTGTTATTTGTTATAGAAGCAGATTGATTTTGAATTGTTAACTGGTGACTGGTGACGGTTAACTGGTGACTGGTGACTGGTGACTGGTGACTGATTCATCTAACAGCCAAAGCCCCGTTGAGATTTTCGGTTGACTGACTTGTAGGTTCATTCCTTGCTGCATTCCCATTGATAACAAGGCTAAGGCATCAATGAGCTTGGGATCGAAGATTGTTCCGGCTTGGCTCTGACAGTTGCTCAAAGCGTCTCCTAGAGGGTTCTCGCGACCTTCTTCTCGATGAAGGACAAGACAATGCTGAAAATGGGCGACAAGTGCCAGAATTCGCGATTCTAGAGGAATGCTGTCATAGGATAACCCTTCCGGTTGTCCCGAACCGTCCCAATGCTCGCTCTGATAAGTGATGATGCGAGCGATCGCATTCAATTGGGGCATCATTCGCAAAACCGAGGCTTTGGGTAAAAGTCCTTGTTTTTGTAGGATATCTTGTTGTGCTTTGGATCGCGGATCGCTGACTTGCATTGCCCCTTGTAAAGGTGCGAGGCGATGCAACCATCCCGCCAGTCGCAAGCGCTTAATCTGCCATGCAGGTAAGTCTAACAATTGTCCCATTGCTTCGGCGATCGCGGCGACTTCGGCGGCGGCGTTGGGGTTCTTGGCATCGGTGCGATCGATGAGTTGCGCCATTCGCAGATATGCTTGCACTTCATTGGCGGTCAAATTTTCGTCTAGCGATCGCGATCCGTTTTCTGTCGTCGTAGAATCTTGATGAATGGCTTGCAAATAATCGACCACTTTGGCAACCACGGCATTCAGATCGTCTCGCTGGCAATGGCCGAATTCTGCATTCATTGTATTTATGAGATCGCTTAAGTGTTGTTGCAGATCGCGATTGTATTCGCCGATATGGGCGATAGTTAATTCCACAGCTTCCCGAACTAATTCCGGTTCAAAGGTCCAAAACCCGTAAAATTTTCGTTCCAGATCGTTATCGGGGATTCCTCCTTCTCCATAGTCTGAGTCGGATAACTCCTGACAGAGAACCATTGCCGTATAAGTGGGAGAGAGGATCATGAGATGCCATTCCTGGGAGACGGGATCGCTGGGAGAAAGACTGACAAGGGAGATATTCTCTTTTTGGGCACTGGGATGAGTTGCCCAAGTCGTGTCGGCGGTGGCTAAAATGGCAATATCCGAGGACTTTGCTGCCATTTCGCTATAGCGATCGGCTTCTTGTAAGTACCATTTTCCTTGCTGAAATGCAGCGATAACAATCGGCTTACTTTCAGTTTCCAAGATAAAATCTTCGAGAGCGTGACAGAGGGCAATCAGGGTATTTTTATAATAAACTCCCAAATTGAGAGCGCGATTGGTCTGACGGCAACGGGCGGTGAGTTGTTGGAGAATCGAGCCTTGAAGCATTCGTTTTTATGCGATCGATGATTAAGTGGAAGGTTGTGATAGGAAATTATTATGAATTTATTATATGCCTTTTCTTGTTTTGGGAGGGAACAGAGAATTTACTCATTCCCATTACCAAAATTAAAACAATCTGTAATTCAGGAGCGCGATCGCAAGTTCCTGCGTATCTTCGATCTCATGGGTCAACATCGATCCTTGCAATTGTCTATCGAGATCGAATAACAAAATATCTATGCACGTTGCTAACAATATTACAGAATTAATCGGTCGGACTCCTTTAGTGCGGCTGAATGTTATTCCTCAAGCGGAAGGATGTGTCGCACAAATTCTCGTTAAATTGGAGGGCATGAACCCAGCCGCTTCGGTAAAAGACCGCATTGGGGTTCATATGATTAATAAAGCGGAACAAGAGGGACTGATTACACCCAAGGAAACGGTTTTAGTCGAACCCACGTCGGGGAATACCGGGATCGCCTTGGCGATGGCGGCGGCGGCGAAGGGATATGAGTTAATCTTAACCATGCCGGAAAGTATGAGTGTGGAACGTCGGGCGATGTTACAGGCTTATGGGGCAAAGTTGGAACTGACTCCCGCAAGTGGAGGCATGAAGGGCGCGATCGCGAAGGCGCAGGAAATTGTCGATAATACAGACAATGCCTATATGTTGCAACAGTTCAATAACCTCGCTAACCCGGAGATCCATCGCCTCACTACAGGGAAAGAAATTTGGGAAGATACCGACGGACAGGTTGATTTTCTCATTTCTGGGGTGGGAACTGGAGGAACGATTACGGGAACGAGTGAGTTTATTAAAGAGAAAAAGCCCTCGTTTAAAGCGATCGCAGTAGAACCGGAAAACAGCCCGGTTTTATCGGGAGGCGATCCCGGACCCCACAAAATTCAAGGGATCGGTGCGGGGTTTATCCCGGAAATTCTGAATGTAGACTTAATTGATGAGGTGGTTAAGGTTACAGATGAAGAGTCTTTTGCCTATGGTCGTCGTTTGGCACGGGAAGAGGGGCTATTATCGGGGATTTCTACGGGGGCTATTCTAGCGGCTGCGATCGCAGTAGGCAAGCGTCCGGAGAATAAGGGAAAATTAATCGTGATGATTCAACCCAGTTTTGGGGAACGCTATCTCAGTACGCCTTTATTCCAAGTTCCTGATGAAAAGGTGGCGACGTTAGTTTAAGTGAAAGGAAATTTCACTTTTTTTTACTGTTAAGTGATGCGGTTTGGCGATCGCATCTCTTATTTTTTTAGATTGCGATCGCTTTTACGCTTCAGAAAATCGCGTCAGTAACTCTTCTCGCGAGAGTTGTACAAGTAGGGGAATAAATTCTGCTGAGGGTAACTCGAGGATCGGCTCGATAATCTCTGCAAGTTCCTCATCTATTATGGTAAATCGCGATCGTAGCAGTGTTTCAATTGTATCGCGATTGGTTTGTTTTTCAAGTTCCCCTCGGACTTCTTCACGGAATTGTTCGTAAAATTGTCTTCGGAATTGTTCTCGGAGTTGTTTTCGCATTTTCTCGTGAAGTTCTTCGCGTATTTCTGCTCGGAGTTGTTCTCGGACTTTCTCGCGAAGTTCTTCTCGAAGTTTTTCACGTATTTCTTGGCGAAATGCTAAAATGAATTCTTTATACATTTTTAGTGAGGTCAAAATCAACTTTTTTTTATTACAATCTAAATTCGATCTTATTGTTGTTATTGAGAAAAAATAGAAATAGATCGATCTTAATTTTGTTTTTTGTTACAATCATACTTACTCTTCAGTAAAATAATTCAGCAATTCTTCTCGACATGATTAAAAGACTAACCCAAAAAGTAGATCAATAATATTACGCTCTGATTGTTTGTCCTCTTCTTTTTGAAGTATGTCATCTCGAACTTCTTCTTGAACATCATCCCAAACTTCTTCTCGAATCTCATCTCGAACATCATCCCAAATCTCATCTCGGACTTCTTCCCAAACATCATCCCAAATCTCATCTCGAATTTCTTCTCGGATTTGTTTGTGGAGTTCTGCTCTTTTTTCTTTAGGTATTTTCATAAAGGTCATTCTCATTAAGATCGCGTATCTTGCTTTTGCTATCTAGTTAAAATCGCAATGAGTTTATATGCTAAACTTTATAAGATTTTCTCACAATTAGTTTCCTCTAGTCAAGATATCATTAAGTTTTGTAATGAATCTTGGTTAACTTTTCTTGCACTCTGACAATTTCAATCCTCGTGATGAAATTGCGACGAGGAGAAACAGTAGAAGAGATAATCGAGAATTGTCTATTTTTATCGTGTACTTTTTAAAATATTAAGATTAATTTTATGCGTGACCAACAATCTAACTCGAATTTACCACAGTCTTCTCAATCGGAAGAGGAAAACAATCTCAACTTGGAAGCTCACCGTAAGAAAGCTGACCAATGGATTCAAAAGTTTGCTGTATTTGCTCAATGGATGTTGAGGGGAGGAAGTGGGGCAGTTTGGCTCTCTCTTTTACTTAAAGAGGATTGGCTATTGGCGTTAATTATGTTTCCGGTAATGATTGTTACTGTTGTTTTTACAGCTTATACGGAAAGTTTTTTGACGCAATTGTACGAAATTTATCAAAAGCGAGCAAAGGAAGATGCTAAATCATTTATGACATTTTTGGATGCTGCTAATGAGGCTATTAAATGGCAATTAGCAGGAACAGAGGATAAATATTTACGCTGTCAGGGAAATGCCTGCGAGTTTGATACAACAGAAGGATTAAGCAGCACTTTTAAGCCTTTACTCAAGGATATATTTGTGCCTTTAGAATTAAGCGGTGATTTTTTCCGAGGGACTGAAGGAAACGATCTGCCTATGCCTCCGGGTTTCCAATGGAATAAGCAGATTATTGCCCAAATTGCACGTCAAGAAGGGTTACAAATTTGGGATATATTCAAACGCGCAAAACACAATCCCGGCTATCATTGTTTGGCAATTCAGGCTTGGGGAGGTTACGGAAAAACGACTTTATTACGCCACATTACCTATCGGTACGCGAATAAAATTCAACGTCGCGATGTTCCCAAACTTCTCCCGATTTTACTCTATTTACGCAAATGGCAGGAGGAGATTGCAACGGGGGATAACTTGGATTTACCGACTCTGATCGAAAAATATCACATTCCCAGTTTACCTGAAGGTGAAGGGTTAAAATTACCTGAAAATTGGGCGCGGCAGCATCTCCGAAAGGGAAAAATGTTGGTCATGTTTGACGGATTTGATGAGGTGAGCGAGGAATGTTGCGAGTCTGTCAGTCAATGGATCGGCAGGGCGATGACTCGTTATTCTTCTTCCTTTTTTCTGATTACTTCTCGCCCTTCTGGTTATCGCAATTATACAGCAGAAAATAAGCCGAATTCTTTGTTTGTTAAGGCGTTTGATCGGGAGCAACGTCAGCGATTTATCGAAAGCTGGTATCTCTGTCGAGAACGTCATATTAGTGCCGATCCAAAACATCCGATGGTCGATCGAGAGGCAATAGCAAAGGCGACTAATCTTTTGCAACAATTGGCAGAGCGATCGGAACTCAACGATCTGGCGAGAAATCCTTTATTGTTGAATTTAATTGTTAAGTTACACAGTTATGCGCCGAGCGATCCAAGCGATCTTTCTCGTCCGATTCAATTACCGGAACGGCGCACGGAACTTTATCGCGCTATCTTTCAATTACAACTGGGAGATCGCCCTCTTGTCAAGCAAATTAATATGGCGTTATCGGCGCGGGAAAGTCAGCAGATTTTACAAAAGTTGGCGTTGTATATGGTATTGGAAAATAAGCCTCAAATTGAGCGAGAATTATTATTAGATCGATTAACAATTTATCTCAATTCTTTGGATGAGACTGCGATCCCGTCGGAGTTTTTGCGACAAGTCGAACAGGTGAGCGAATTATTAGTTAAACGCGATGCCGATTATGAGTTTGCTCATCTGAGTTTTCAGGCTTGTTTGGCGGCGATGGAAATCAAAGAAAGTCAACAAGAAGAGTTATTTTTACAACATTGGCAGGAATCTTGGTGGCGAGAAACGATTCTACTCTATACGGCTCAATTTAATGCTAATTCTTTTTTACAAGAACTTTTGAATATTGGGACGCAAGAAGCGATCGATCTGGCTTACAATTGCTTGCGAGAAGCACCGAGAAAAATCGATCCCCAGTTAAAGGAAGAGTTAGAAAATCTCAGCAATAAAGTGACCCATTCTCTCTATCAAACGCTAGAAGAATATTTGAAAAATGAGGAATGGGAAAAGGCAGATCGGGAAACAAGTCGCGTGATGCTTCAAGTTATGGGGAAAGAGGAAAGAGGATGGCTGGATGAAGAAGATATCGAAAAGTTTCCTTGCGAAGATTTACGCATGATTAATCAGTTTTGGCTCGATTATAGTAATAATCGTTTTGGGTTCTCTGTTCAAAAAGAAATTTGGATGAGCGTCGGCGGTGTACCGGGAGAGTATGATTATGATATATTTAAAGAATATGGAAAAAAAGTTGAATGGTATGTGAATAGTAAATGGTTCGACAAAATCACTTTCTCAAAAGATGCTCCGAGGGGACATCTACCGTTTCGTTTTGCGTTTCGTCGTGGACCGTGGGATGGCGTTTTAGGCGATGGTTGGGGGGGTTGGGGTGGTTGGGGTTGGTGGATTACTTTTATTTTTCTCTTTTCTCGCGCAGAGACTTGTAACCTGTAATATATAGCAATTTCAGGTCGATGTCAAACCTAGTTTATAGGGTGTTTTTCTACGAAATCATAGGGTTTTTATCTATAACCGTTTCATCTGCTGATAACCCAAAACTCAAGAATCATCAAAAAAGTGAGTAGCAATCTTGGTTTAGCTGTTGATTGATTTTTGTTTTTCAACCCAACTTTATCCGATCGCTTATATTGGTTTATTATTTAAGTTGCGATCGCAAATCTATTTAAAAATTATCCTTAATAGTGCAGATCCGCCAAGGATTGAAAATCCCTGTCTCATACGAAAAATCCATTGAAATGGATTGAGGAATCACGCGATCGCACGAAAAATTGCAAGACTGCGATCGCAATTTCAGAACGAACTTTTGCTATAATGTAAGAGTATTGCCAGCAAATCTTGAGCCATGACTCAAACCAACTCCAAACAAAAACCGAAATACGGGAGAGTTTTTCCCGAAAAACAACTCTCACCAGAAGAACGAGAAAGACGCAAATTAGAAAGCGCCGCTTTTTTAAAACGCTGTCACATTATTTTCGATCGCGTACAACCCCAACTCATCAAAGAGTATTATGATTGGTTTATGATTGTAGAACCCGATAGCGGGGACTATTTTATCGATTCTGACGAACAGATTGCCAGACAAAAAGCACAAGCAAAATATCCTCATAAAAAACGCTTAATCATGCGGATTAATGAAACAGGAGCTTGCGGACGAATATGATTGAAGGAGAATTTAATAGTCGAGGAGAATTGTTTTTTGAAATTGGTTTAATTGCAGCCGATGGTGATGTTTTTCCTGCAATGGCATTACTCGATACAGGATTTACAGGTTGGATTGCTCTCGATCGCCAAGATATTGAAAGTTTAGGTTGGCAACTCACCGATAATGAAACGAGAGAAATGCAAACAGCCCGAGGAGAAGCCGAATTTTTACTCTATCACGGTAACATAGAAATTGATGGGGAAGAATTCACAATTGAAGCATTAGGAGGAGATGAATTAAATAATCTTCTTTTGGGTTTGCAATGGCTGCGATCGCGAAAATTAATCGTAGATTATCCTCAAAGAATTCTCACTCTGGGTTGAAAAAAGCGATCGCACCAAAAAAATTGCGCTCTAGTTCCCTAAAAATAGAGATTAAAGCGCAAGGATAAACCAAGGATAAACCAAATTTAACGAGCGGCAACGGCTGTTTCTTGGTCAGAACCAGACCCTTGTTTTTTCAACTGAATCAGTTCAACTTTATAACCCGTTGGATCTTCAACAAAAGCGATCTCTGTGGTGCCGTGTTTCATCGGACCCGGCTCGCGGACAACCTTTCCCCCTCGTGTTTTAATATCTTCACAAGTGGCGTAAATATCATCAACCCCGAGGGCAATATGACCGTAACCGCTCCCGATTTCATAACGATCGACTCCCCAGTTATAAGTTAGTTCAATAACAGTATTGTCCGACTCATCACCATAGCCAACAAAAGCAAGCGTAAATTTGCCCCCGGGATAATCTTTTTGGCGCAATAACTTCATCCCTAAAACTTCGCAGTAAAACTGGATTGATTCATCCAAATTACCGACCCTTAACATGGTGTGTAGCATTCGCATGGTTTCGATTCTCCTCAATAATTGCGTTAAGTTTAATAGTTCCCGAAAACTATTCTAAATAATTTATCCAAGCTGCGATCGCGTCCGGAGAGCCGTACCACAACCCAGAAGACTGCGGCGAATGTTTCACCCCCTCGATCGTTAAATTCGTCGCCCCGTCTAAATGCGCCGCCGCGATCGGCGTAATACCATCCCCCCAAGCATTACCCTCGCCGCAGGTTAACTTATAGCTGTTATAAGCCAACCAACTTGCCCACTGCTTACCATACACCGCCTTTCCCGCCACGCAAACATACTTTAAATCGCTGTAAAACGCTCCGGGATAATTATTGTTGACAAAATCCAAATTACGCTTTGTCCAACGCTCTTGGCTCATATGAGGCGTTCCCAGAGAGATGAGAGTTGCCACGCGATCGCGAATTTGCCAAACCCCCTCTGTTGCCGTCACGTCCCCATGAATGGTATAAGGAACATCACCCAAATAAATGCGAGCGATCCATCCCCCTGCGGAATGTCCGATTAAATTAACGCGATCGCTTTGGGACTCCCTTAAAACTTCTTGTACTTTAGTGTGAATTCCCCGTACAATAGGAACGATAGAACGACCGCCAAGAGTCGGAACCCAATCTCGCTTCCGCAAAGGAACGATCGCCGTAGGAACTCCTTGTTGTTTTAAAAACTCCGCCAAAGCGACATAATCCGTCCAACGGGCAAAATATCCGGGTAAAATAACAGTGGGCAAAACCATAATTGGGTAATGAGTAATCGCTAATCAGTAATCGGTCATTAATAATCGGTCATTAATAATTGTTCATTGAAAATGGGAACCCTTTACGGTATCAGCATAGGCACGGGCGATCCCGAATTAATTACCCTCAAAGGCTTGAGACTGCTTCGAGAAGCCAGTGCGATCGCATTTCCGGCAGGAATTGACGGCAAACCGGGCATTGCACAACAGATTATCGAACCGTGGCTGGCTTATCAACAACCGACCCTCCCCCTCGAATTTCCTTACGTCAGCGATCGCCATATTCTCAACCAAGCATGGCAAAAAGCCGCCGATCGCGTCTGGCAATATCTTCAACACGGCCATAATGTCGCCTTTGCCTGCGAAGGAGATATCAGTTTTTACAGCACCTTTACTTATTTAGCGCAAACCTTACAAGAACACCATCCCGAAGCCAAAATCGAGGTTGTGCCGGGGGTGACTTCTCCCTGTGCGGCGGCGGCGATGCTGGGAATCCCCTTAACAGTTCGCAGCCAACGCTTGGCCATTTTACCCGCCCTCTACACCGTGGATGAATTAGACGCTGTTTTGCAGTGGGCAGATACCATTGTTCTGCTCAAAGTCGCTTCCGTTTATGAAAAAGTCTGGAAAATTTTAGCAGAAAGAAACCTATTAGCAGAGAGTTGGATCGTCGAACGCGCAACCTGTCCCGACCAAAAAATCTATTGCTTGCGCGATCGCCCTGTCTTAGAGTTAAGTTATTTCTCGATCCTCATCGTGCAAGTTAAACCCCCAGCTTGCCTGTAGAATTTTCTCACCTCGCGCTAAAATTGAGCTACTCGAGATTAATTCCGCCATGTCTTCAAATTCGTTTTGGCAAGCTCTCGCTCTCTCGTTGCGACATCCCACCACGATCGCCGCATTTGCTTCCGTGGGACTGCACGCCACCATCGGAGTCGCTTTACCCACTTTGCCGCTTTTCTCAGAAGGTGGAGGAAGCCCGATCCGCCCTCGTAACGTTCAACTGATCGAACTGACCCCCGCAGAAACTGCCCGGTTGCCCCAACTTTATACGACTCCTGAAGCTGAATATTCTTTCACTCTGCCCAATGCCCCCGAGTCAGAGTCGAGTTTGCCATCTTTTACCACCGGAGCCATTCCTCGCTCCCGAGAACGCGATCGCCCCACTCAACGCCCCCGAGCATCTCGCCCCAATTTACCCCCTCGTCCCGACGGAGCGGCCGCCCCTTCCGCAGCCAATCGTTCCCTATTCAACTTAGCAGCCCGCGATCGCACCATCAGACAGAGAAATCGCAATCTCAGAAATCGCAATCCCAGAAATCGCAATCCCAGAAATATCCCCTCCCCTCCTTCCAGAAACATTCCGACATTTTCAGACCCTGCGTCACCCAATAATGGGTTAAGCCGCGAAGAGCAACTGCGTCGAAGTTTATTTGCGGTTGAAAACAACGAAAATGCAAAATTACCCCCGACCGATCTCAATAGCTTGGCTGCTGCGGGGCGCGAGAGTGCGAGAGTAGAAAATTTAACCCCCAACTTGCCCCAGCCTCCTTCCCTAGAACCCCCCTTATCGCCACAGGAATTAGCAGCACGACAGCGAGATAACGCCACCGCCGATCGCATGGCTCGCTTACGAGAAGATTATCGTCACAATCGCAAAAATACAACCTCAGAAGCAGAGAGAGAGAATGAAAGGCGCTGGTTTGAGTCCGTTAATCAACCTCAAGCAAGAGCGCAAAGTCGCAGCATTACCCTTCAAGGCGCGTATCCTAAACAGGCTTGCATCAATCGCGCCCAAGGAACAGCAATTTACCGGGTCATCGTGCAGCCTAATGGCAGAAAAACCGACGTGCAGCAAATTCGCAGTACCGGATATCGCATTTTAGATCGAGCCGCGATCGCACAAGTGAGCGGTGCGGGCTTAGCGAGAGAATCAACTCCCATCTCCTATCGCATTACTATTCCTTTTAACTACAATGCTAATATTTGCCCAACTTTAACAATCCCAGCAACCCCGAGGCGATCGCCCTCTGCTAATCCTACTCCAGCTAATCCTACTCCAGCTAATCCTACTCCAGCTAATCCTACTCCAGCTAATCCTACTCCAGCTAATCCTGCTCCGACAGTATCTCCATCCCCTTCTCCCGAGGTTTCTCCTCGTCCTTCCCCTGCACCAACCCCAACGCCAGAACCGTCAGCAATTCCCACCGAGTCTCCGACACTCACCCCCACAGAATCCCCCAGTAAAGACCCCAAAACGATTGCGCCGGACAACAATCCTTGAATGATAAATCATGAGAGACCACCCACTAACCCATAATCAACAACCTAGAAAATGTCCGATTTTGCTGCTTTTAAGCCGACCCTTGCATCTGCTGCTCCCAAACTCTTCACTCTGCTCGATCGCTTCGATCGCGCCAAAATTCTGGTCATTGGCGATTTAACATTAGATGAGTTTCTCACCGGTCAAGTCGAACGCCTCTCTCGAGAAGCTCCCGTTTTGATCCTGCGCCACGAATACACGCGACAAATTCCGGGAGGAGGGGGCAACGCTATCTATAATTTTGCCAAACTGGGGGCCAAGGTGAAAGCAATCGGCTTGACGGGCAGAGATCCCCAAGGTGAAGCGTTGCGACAGATTTTTACTGAGGCTGGCATTGATAGCGAGAATGCGATCGTCGATCCTTCCCGTCCCACCGTCACTAAAACTCGCATCGCCGGACATGCAAGGCAGTCTGTCACCCAGCAGATCGTTCGCATCGATCGCAAGAGCGATCGCTTGCCAGATCCAGAGATCCAAGCGCAATTGGCTACAGCGATCCGCAATCAACTCGATACCGTCGATGCGGTAGTATTTTCCGACTACGGGGAAGGGGTTTTGACTCCCCCCGTTATCGAAGCGGGTTTAGCGCACTCGCGGGTTATTGTGGATGCACAAAAAGGCTTACATCGCTATCGGCGGGCAACTTTATTCACCCCCAATTTACCAGAAGCAGAAAATGCCGTGGGATATGGTATTGACGACAGCAATATGGCCAATGCAGGACGAGATTTATTAGCCTTGACGAAAGCGGAAGCAGTTCTCATTACTCGCGGGGAAGATGGGATGACTCTGTGCGATCGCGATTTGACTCTCCACCACATTCCGGCATTTAACCGCACGGATGTTTTCGATGTGACAGGGGCAGGGGATACCGTGGTTGCAGCCTTGACCTTGGCTTTGTGTGCGGGGGCTTCTTTCTGGGAAGCGTCAGTGTTGGGCAACTTGGCAGCTAGTTTGGTGGTGCGACACTTTGGTACAGCAACCACGAGTGTTGAAGAGATGAAAATCGCTTTAACTAATCTTTTGGAAGAGACCTAAATAACTGCTTCTAGGGTAATGCAACAACATCTACAGACGCTCTCGCTCTTAAGTTTGGCATTCTGTGGGCTGGGATGTAGTCATTCGACTCCCCCTCCCTCTGCTTCCATTACACCCACACCCGAGGCGATCGCCTCTCCCTCCTCTCATCAACAATCTTCCCCGACTTCCATCCCATCAACGTTAAGCCAATTCCAAAATCGCTGTCAGGGCGATGAAACGGCTTTTGTCTTTGCGGAAACTCGAGAGTATTGGCTCAATATTTGCGGGATATTTGTACCAGAATTTTTTGTGACCGTTAACAAACAAGATAAAACCCTCGTGCGCTTGCCCATTACCGATTACGATCTTGCCGGAAAATGGTTTGAAGCCGCGAATATCGAGCAAGAATATGTGTTGGGGTTTCAAGGGATGGTTGAAGGGGATATTTTCTTTGCTATTACGCAATTAAAACCGGATAAAGTTAAAAAACCTAAATATTTACGAGAATTGACGCAACAACCTTTACTCCAGATTCAAGCTAATTTAACCCCGCCTTCTACTCCTTCTCCTGCATCATTTTCCTCGTTAAATGGTATTTATCAAAGTGAAGAATATACCCTGACCATTGAGGAAGTCGGTGCGACTGTTTCTTATCAAGGTTGTACTGTAGATAACCAATGTATTTTTATTCCTCAAATTTCCACTCGAGAAGGCGATACTATGATCTGGAAACAAGATAATGCAACCTATATTTTTTCTCTGGCAGAAGAGAGCGATCGCTATCGGTTGAAAGTTCTGGATGTTGATGGAGGAATAATCAGCGATCGCATTTTAAGCGCCGTTTCCACTGCGCCATAAATCAATTTGTTTCGAGTTCAGTGGGTGGGTAAAACTCTGAATTTACGATTCATCCAGTGCAGCTTTAAGTCCCTCCAAACCCGCCCAACGACTATCGAGAATTGGCTCATTCTTGCTGGGAAGTTGCGTCGTTCCCTGACATTGTTCCCCGCAATTTTTTTGCAAAGGCATCGCTAAACTTAACTGTTCGTATAACCATGCTTCCGGCTCAAAATGCCCGGTTGGTGAAAGAGTTTCCGAAAGATCGTCAACCCGTACTTCTCGTTCTTGCGGTAACACTTCTGTTTCTTCTTCCAACCAGATTAACTCCGTCGTTTTGACCTGCAAGCGATGATTGTAATTTTGCAAACAGCGATCGCAAACTAAGGTCGCGATCGCGTCTATTTCTGACTTAACTTCTAAGTAAGTCGTGCAATGCTTGATTTGCAAAACCCCGCGAACTGGAGTCAGGGTTTCTAAATTCGGTAAAAAAGTTTCAACGAGAATGGTTTGGGTCTGTTCCGGAACGGCGAGTAAATGAGGAATATAAATAGACTCCATCGGTCTTGCTTAAAGAAAAAACAGAGAGGGTTATTAATTCATAATTAATAACCCTATAAAATTAACGTAACTTGACAAACAAACGGCGATCGGGATCGAGTCCGCGACTTTCTGTGGTTAAATCCTCAGATTCCTTGAGAAAATTATGAACCTGTCGCCGTTCTGCGGAGGAAAGAGATTTCATTTCTACTTCCCGTCCCGTTTCGCGGACGAGTTGAGATACCTCGTCTACTAAGTCCAACAATTCTTTCTGACGTTGAAGCCGATACCCATCAAGCTCTACCGTAAAAGGTTGCTGAGCTTCGCGATCGCTGCCCAGATTAACAACCGTATTAATCAAGTATTGAATCGCATCAATGGTTCTGCCTTGTTTGCCCAGCAAAACTTGAATTTGTTCGGGGGCTAGATGAGACTCTTCAATCGTCAGCCAGCAAGCGCCGTCTTCGTTCCCCTTACCAATTCCGACTGAAGCCGATAAACCCATTAATTTTAAGAGTTCTTCCAACCACGTTTGACCTTGTTGTATTTGTTCCTTCATAATTTCCTTCACTGCGATACAGACAGTTTGCTAGAGAGAAAAGCAAGCAAGGGAAAAGAAAGCCAGCGATCGCTACCTTCCTTCTTGCTTTTTAACCGGATGGTTTTTCCTTCTTCTTAGAGCGCTTGCGCTCAAAAGGCAAAGGCTCTTCCCCTTTAGCTTGTTGATTTTGCTCTTTTTCCTGTTGCTCTACCAGTTTTTGCAAATTTTCGGGTAGAGGTTCTTTCATCAAAATAAATGTTTGTGCCGTTTGGAAAATATTGGCCACCACCATATACATTAAAACCCCTGCCGGAAGCGGAAACACTAAAAACATTCCCGTAAAAAGCAGAGGTGTAATTTTACTGATGGCTTGTTGTTGCTGGGCACTATCATCTGTTGCCTGACTTTTGTTTGCTCCCGTTAAGTTTTGACTGATATAAGTGCTGACCCCGAAAAATAACACCATGATCACGATATCCCAGTGAATCCCGCCATTTGGATCTGTAGCCCCTACACGCCCGAGGGCATTGATAAAGAGAAATCCTTCTTGAGAAGCAAGCCCCGGAATCGTGCCTTGAATCGTCGCTTTCCCCGGAGCGAGGGCAACAATTGTCCCATCCGGCTTGACTTCCACATTCTCCACCCCTTTTGTTACGCTCCATTGAGGTTGGAGATCGTGTTGGGGATGGTTCGCTGCAAGGGTATTGAGGGGCAATCCTTCAGGAGTTTGAAATTGAACTTGACGTTGCTCGCCAACTGTGAAAAGCTTGCCCGTCGCCAGAGTTGCCGCGATCGGTTCGTGCAGGCTCTCATCGATATAAATGTTTTGTGGTTTTGTCGAATAAAACTCGGGCTGAATTTGTGCGATCTGCGCCTTGGGAAGGATTTGTACGTCAACCGTGTAGTTAATGTTGGTAAACGGCGACCCTCGTAGTGTGGTAAATAATGCCCAAAGAATCGGCAATTGCAGGAGAATGGGGAAGCATCCAGCAAGGGGATTGCCAAATTCTTTATAAACATCTCCCATCGCCTGCTGTAATTTTTGCGGATCGTCTTTATAACGCGCTTGTAATTCCTTGACTTGCTTCTGCATGACGGGTTGAGCGATTTTCGTCCGTCTCATGCTGCGGATGGATCCCGCACTCAAAGGGTAAACGGCAAAGCGAATGACGAGGGTTAAAGCCACGATCGCAAAACCGTAACTCGGCACGATCCCATGAAAAAAATCAAGGATCGGCAACATTATATTTGTGGAAATAAACCCAATACCAAAGTCCATGCGTCTGTAGTCCAGCCTGCTTGATTTATAGTGTTTCTCGACAGTTTTTGAACAGTTTGCGAATTGTTACGATCGGAACTGTTGGAACTGTTTTCTAGCTCGTTTGGGGGAAGTCGCGCGATCGCTCTTTAGCATTTAATCTCTTCGAGAGAGAGTCCGGTTTTGTCGGCTGCTTTTTGAGCAATATAATCGTAAATTTCTCGATAGCGAGGGAGAGAGCGCATTTCCAAACGACTGTTATCTCGGAGGGTGACGACAATATCTCCCCATAAGCCAATTCCTCGCGCGACCTTAACAATCTTAACAATTTCCGTGTAAATAATGTCGGTGCGATCGCGACCCTGCCAGCCCCCCGTTACGGAGATGCGGCGATCGGTAATGCGATAGCGCAACCATAATGCCCTGACGATCGCGGCTACAGTTAAAGGCAGGCAAATGACAGTAAACCCGAGCAAAATATTAATAATCAAATCGCCAATATGAGGTCCTCCCTCAAAAAAAGTTGTTTCCTTAATGCCCATGCAAAACCTCGGCTCGCGTCAATAACTGCTTTAATTCTCGCAAAAAATGTTCGTATTCGCACTTTGTCGCTGTAGATTTTACCCCGATCGCCAATTTCCAGCCTGAAGATATTTGGGGCAGGAGTTCTCGTAAAGCCGCCCGAATTTGGCGTTTGATACGATTGCGAACCACTGCTTTTTTACTGACCTTCTTGCCAATAGAAATGCCAATACGAGTTGGCGGGAGTGAGGTTTTCCCGGTTCGGCTTTTCTCGTCTATCTCGGAAATTATTCCGGGTTCGGAAGTTGGAGGCTCTTGCCAACTCCGCAAGATTAAATAAGAACCAGAATAACGCTTGCCGCGTTGGTAAACCTCCTGAAAATCCCGCCAGTGTTTGAGTCGATTGGTTCGAGGCAATCCCATATCCTTGATTTGGGTGTTGGGGTGAGAGAAAAATGCGCCCGACAGTCTTGTTCAGACTGCTAAACGATGCCGACCTTTTTGGCGGCGCGTTCTAATGATGCGGCGACCATTTTTGGTTCGCATCCGAGCGCGAAATCCCGATTTTCTCTTCTGTTTGCGGTTCGTGCCTCCCAAAGTACGCTGGGTCACTGACTGTCTCCTTGTTTCATCTCAAATTACACAGTCTCCCATTATACCTTGCTTGTCTTCGATTCGCTGGGAATTAATCGATGGTTAAAATCCAAACCCCAACATCAGCAATTTGGATGCGCCGAGGATCGCGGAAGGGGGTATCGAGACGGCCGACGGTGGGGGAATTATCGGGATCGCTAAAACAACTGCTGTCGGGTTGTTCGCGATCGTGATTCAGACAGGTTACGGTATGGGCACCAAAGTAAAAGGTTCCTCCCTGCCAAGGATTCCGCACTTGTGAGAGTTTGATTTCGATGGGGGTTTCGGGTTCGATCGCTTCTTCAAGGGAAATATTCAAGCAATGGTAAAGATCTCGGCGACCATTTTGATTTTCAATGGCATAACATTCTTCTTGAATGTCACTGTAGGCAATTTCGACTTTGTTGCGATAGCGTTCGCCATAACCCACTTCAATGCGATCTAAACGAAAGCGCCCTTCATAATAGTCGGGATAGGAAACGATGAGTCGAGAAACGCCATTTTCAATTTTATTAGCGGGAATTCGCAGCCGATAGCGATCATCGCGAACGTTGCGCCGTCCGTCTTTGAGGTAATAGTTCAAAATATTGGAGCGATTGCCCACGCCGCTAAAGATCACCAAACCGGGATTGCTTTGGGCGAAGGTGGCGGCGGGAATTCCCGCTAAGGTTACGCCGAGAGCCGCCAAACCGGAAAATAAACGCAGGCGAGGAAACTTGGACAACTTTTTTGATAATAATTTGGAGAGAACCATAGTGCTGTTGGATAGGTTGGGATTGGACGAGAGGCGATGAGAGAAGCAGCAAATTAGGAACAATATCGAGTGCGATCGCGTGGGTCAGCAACGGTCTCTGTATCGCCTCAACAGATTAAGTTTAGTAAAGAATTTGCTTTACCAAACTTAATTTTAGCTTATCTCTTAACGAACAAAGCCAAAAAAATGTTCCCCGTTCCTCGTAAATCTATAAGACAAGTTGAAGAACGGGAATAAAAAACGGGAATGGAAATACCATACAAAATGGCAGCTTATGAGGATTGTTCGCGCTAAAAACAAAGCGCTCGTTTGAAAAAAACACGGACGATCGTTCGGGAAAGCCTTGGGTAAAGCAAGTTCGGAGCATTGGAGGGTAAGGGTCAAGGAAACTAGACCGCTCGAATCGAGGGTAAAAACATAGAACATGCAAAAGTCTGATGCGGTATTTACCCTGACAGATCTCGATAAATTGATTAATCCAATCTGCTAATTTTTTCAGTTGTTAAAAATAAGGAGTCAGTATGAAAATTGCGATCGCAAGGGAAGCAATTGAGGTCGGCGAGCGTCGAGTTGCCTCGATCCCCGATGTCGTCGCTCGGTTCGTCCAGCAAGGCTGGGAGGTCTGGGTAGAGTCGGGAGCCGGAGAAGGCTCGTATTTTAGCGATGATGACTATCGCGCAGCCGGAGCGACCGTAGATGGCGATCGTGGCAAAGTTTGGGGAGAAGCAGATTTACTCTTAAAGGTCGCTCCCCCCCAAGATCATGAAATTGAATTCCTGCGTCATGGTGGCGCGATCGTCTCTCTCCTCAATCCCCTCGGGAAACCGGAAACCGTACAAGCCTTAGCCCAACGGCAAGTGACGGCGTTTGGGATGGAATTGATCCCCCGTACCAGCCGCGCTCAAAGCATGGATGCTCTTTCCTCTCAAGCCAGTTTAGCGGGTTACAAAGCAGTTTTACTAGCCGCCGCCGCTCTCCCGAAATTCTTCCCCATGCTTACCACCGCCGCCGGCACCATTCGCCCGGCTAAGGTGTTTGTGATGGGTGCGGGGGTTGCGGGTTTGCAAGCGATCGCAACAGCACGGCGTTTGGGAGCCGTTGTCGAAGCCTTTGATATCCGCCCGGCTGTCAAAGAAGAAGTACAAAGTCTAGGCGCAAAATTCGTCGAAGTCCAACTCGAGGAAGATACTGTGGCTGAAGGCGGCTATGCCAAAGAAGTTTCTGAGGCAGCTAAACAGAAAACCCAACAGGTGATGACGGAACGAGTGGCTAATGCCGATGTGGTAATTACTACAGCACAAGTTCCCGGTAAAAAAGCGCCGACACTGGTTAGCGCAGAAATGGCCTCCAAAATGAAACCCGGTTCCGTGATCGTCGATTTGGCGGCGGAACAAGGCGGAAATTGTGAAGTCACCGAAGCGGGCAAAAACATTAATTATCAGGGCGTGACGGTCATGGGACCTGTAGATCTCACCTCTTCAATGTCCGTTCATGCCAGTCAAATGTATGCCAAGAATATCGCCACTTTATTAAAATTGTTGGTGAAAGATGGGGCATTAAATCTCGATTTTAGCGATGATATTATCGATCGCGCTTGCGTCACTTCTGCCGGAGAAATTCGCAACGAGCGTGTTAAAGCGGCTCTGGATATGGAAGGCGTAAAGGTTTAAATTCGGGTAATAGGTAATCGATTCATTCCAATTACCCATTACCAATTATCAATTACCAAAGCAGGAGATTATTAATGAGCGGAGCAACTTTAATTGCTTGTTTGTTCGTGTTTGTTTTGTCCTCATTTGTCGGGTTTGAGTTGATTAACAAAGTTCCTCCAACTCTACATACCCCCTTAATGTCTGGGGCAAACGCGATTTCTGGAATTGCCGTTTTAGGGGCGATTTTAGTCTCGGGTTCGGAAGATTTAACCCTGAGTGTCATCTTGGGTTTTGTCGCCGTGATTTTGGCAACGATTAATGTTGTCGGCGGCTTCTTGGTCACGGATCGGATGTTGCTCATGTTCAAAAAGAAGGAGGCTAAAGCATGAATATTGATGAATTTTTGCCCAGTGGCATTCAATTGAGCTATTTGTTAGCTGCTTCTTTATTTATTTTGGGTTTGAAAAAACTCGGTTCTCCCGCAACGGCGAGACAGGGTAACCAGTCGGCAGCGATCGGGATGTTACTGGCGGTTGTGGCAACGATGCTCGATCGCCATGTTTTGAGCTATGAAGTGATTCTGATCGGTATTGCCATCGGTTCGGCCATTGGCGCGATCGCGGCGTATAAAGTAGAAATGACGGCGATGCCCCAAATGGTGGGCATTTTTAATGGTTTGGGGGGAGCTGCCTCCGCGTTGGTGGCGATCGCGGAATTTTGGCGCGTCCTCAATGCAGGAGAAGCGCTTTCGGCCACTTCTCTCGTCACCATTCTTCTCGGCATTCTCATCGGTGGTGTCACCCTTACCGGGAGTTTTGTCGCTTTTGCCAAGTTGCAAGGCATCATGCCTGGAGCTCCGATTCAATTTCCCTTACAACAGGTTTTTAACGCCATCATCTTAATTGGCTTTCTCGCAGGAAGCGGTTATTTCCTCTTCGTACCGGGAAATCTGCCTGTTTTCTTCGCGTTAGTCGGTGTATCTCTGCTTCTTGGGATTCTCTTCGTCATTCCTATTGGTGGCGGCGATATGCCCGTAGTGATCTCCCTCTTGAACTCCTACTCTGGTTTAGCGGCGGCGGCGGCAGGTTTTGTCGTCAACAACAATATGTTGATTATTGCCGGTGCTCTGGTGGGTGCATCGGGGATTATCCTCACGAATGTTATGTGTAAGGGGATGAACCGCTCTTTAGCGAACGTTCTCTTTGCTGCCTTTGGTTCTGAAGCGGCGGCAAGTGGGAGTAGTGCTGCGGGAACAACCCTCGGTACAGTGAAAAGTATCGACTCAGAAGAAGGGGCGATGATGTTGGGCTATGCCCGTTCGATCGCGATCGTTCCCGGTTACGGCATGGCTGTTGCTCAAGCACAGCACGCGGTACGAGAATTGGCAGATCAGTTAGAAGGCATGGGAGTCGAGGTCAAATACGCCATTCACCCGGTTGCCGGACGGATGCCCGGACATATGAATGTATTATTGGCTGAGGCGAATGTTCCCTACACCCAGCTTTACGATATGGAGGACATCAATCCTCAATTCGATCAAACCGATGTTGCCTTAGTGATCGGTGCCAATGATGTCGTTAACCCGGCAGCACGACACGATAAAGGCAGTCCTATTTATGGAATGCCCATCTTAGAAGTCGATAAAGCCAAACATACTATTGTTATCAAGCGCGGCATGGGAACGGGTTTTTCTGGGGTTCAAAATGAACTCTTTTTCCAAGATAAAACCATGATGTTATTTGGTAGTGCCAAAGATGTCGTCGCCCAACTCGCATCGGAAGTGAAGCAGTTGTAACGCGATCGCTTTTCTATACGCACTATTTGAGTTACAGAGAACACCGAGAGAAACTTTGGTGTTCTCTGTATTTTTATAGCGATCGTATTTTTCCTTTGTGAAGTTCTTTTTATCTTCTGACGCAGAATGCGATCGCACCTCATGCAGATGTAGCTAAATTCTCTGTTCCATAACCAGTATAAGGTCTCTGGTAAGGTGGTAGCAACCCGATAATAATATCTTCTTTAGGAACTCCCATATTAACCAATTTTTCAGCAATATCCACCTCAGTCATATTACGCTGAATCCAAATTTTTCCTATTTTTATATCCAGATGAATAAAACAAGCATAAATTCGTTCGCGATCTTGCCAACCGACATCTAATAAGAGATAGCGATCTCGTTCCTTTATTGTCAGATAGTGCGATCGTGACTTTAAGATGTTTTGAAAGAAGGAGAAAAATATAAAAGTAAACCGAAAATAGCTGGAGAACTAGTTACGGAATTAGCTTCGACATTATTATCCATCGATTTTCTTCACTTAACTTTCCCTCAAATGATAGTTCAAATATTCGGGACTATTTTGCGACTTTTCGAGACATTTTCTTCGGGCAAATACAAGAGTTTTTCCATTTCACCTCTTTTTTCTCAATTTTTTTGGCGCTTTTGACTTCTCTGAGCCTTATTTCTCAACCTTTTTGCTTTTTTTCAGCAAGCCCTAATTATACGCAACCCAAATTCTCAAAAGCCGTACCTTGCCAAACAGAAAGTCTTGTTTGAGAGCGCGATCGCTGGTATTCATGTTTATAGTTTTGCCCGACAAATATTGAAAAACACCAACAGATAGCCTGATACCCTTAAATCAAATATGCGAATCGCACTGTTTACAGAAACGTTTTTGCCCAAAGTTGATGGCATTGTCACTCGCCTGCGCCATACCGTCGAACATTTAGAACGCAATGGCGATCGCGTCCTCGTCGTTTGTCCTCAAGGTGGACTCAAGGAATACAAGGGAGCAAAAATTTTCGGTCTTTCCTCGTTTCCTCTTCCCCTTTATCCCGAACTCAAAATCGCGGTTCCTCGTCCGGCGATCGGCAAGCAACTGGAGAAATTCAAACCCGATTTAATTCACGTGGTTAACCCAGCCGTTTTGGGGCTGGCGGGAATTTATTATGCGAAGATGCTGAATATTCCTCTGGTGGCTTCCTATCACACTCATTTACCCCAATATTTACATCATTACGGTCTTGGGGCATTAGAGGGATTTTTGTGGGAATTGCTGAAAGCGGGACATAATCAAGCACAGTTGAATTTATGTACGTCTTCGGTGATGGTGGACGAATTGCGGAGTCATGGTATCGAACGCTTGGATCTCTGGCAACGTGGGGTTGACACAGAAATGTTCCAACCTCATCTCGCTTCGGCTAAGATGCGCGATCGCCTTTCTCAAGGTCATCCCGATAGCCCTCTTTTGCTCTACGTGGGTCGAGTTTCTCCAGAAAAAGAAATCGAACAAATTAAGCCTATTTTGGAAGCCATTCCGGGGGCAAGGTTAGCGATCGTGGGGAATGGCCCTCACCGGGCTGCTTTAGAAAAGCATTTTGCGGGAACACCGACGAATTTTGTGGGCTATTTACACGGGTTAGAACTGGCTTCGGCATTTGCTTCGGCGGATGCGTTTGCCTTTACCTCGCGCACGGAAACTCTCGGACTGGTGGTATTAGAAGCAATGGCGGCGGGATGTCCCGTGGTTGCGGCGAACTCTGGAGGTATTCCCGATATCGTCACCGATGGGGTCAATGGCTATCTCTTCGATCCCCAAGACCCCAACGGCGCGATCGCGGCAACCCAACGCCTCTTAGCAGCCCAAAACGAACGAGAAACCCTCCGCGCCAACGCCCGCAAGGAGGCGGAACGATGGGGCTGGTCGGCAGCAACTCGCCAGTTGCAAGATTATTATCGTGCTGCGATCGAAGTTGAATCTTCTTCGGTAGCAGCTTAAACGGCAAATTATTTCTAATCAAAACCCCACCCGTCTAAGCGGTGGGGTCGTTTATTCTCGACCTGTTTTCCTTTTAACATTGCCTGAAGCGATCGCAATTCTATCTCGCAATTCTTTAGGTCAGCTCGGGCTGTTTGAGGGTCGTTGAGACTCCATTCCTCAAAACAACAACTCTTAAAGTCATATATGCACAAAGTGCCAGCCAAAGAAAATGAATATTGTGGACTTTGCAGGCTGTAATGGCAAGAGGAATAAACCCTAACGTAACGCCAAAAAAAGCAGCATTCCGCAACATCTTTCCTTCTGTAAACCCGGCAAAATAACCATCTAGCATAGACCCCAAAATACTAAAGACCAGTAAGGGCAGCAACCAGAGGAGATAATGCTTTAATTCGTTAATGATTTCTAGATGATTTGTTAAGAGGCTAAAGAGAGGTTGGGGGAGAATAATGAAGAGTAGCGCGATCGCCCCACCGAGACTTGAACTCGTAATCGTTGCAATCTGCAAGAGAGACCCAAAATTTTGCCTGTTGCCTTGTCCGTGAAATAATCCCGATAATCGTTCTGTTGTAAAGCTCAAGCCTTCAGCACAATAGAGGGTTATCATCAGCACCTGAAACAGGAGAGCATTGATGGCGATTACCGTTTCTCCAAAAGTTGCGCTGATTTCCATGAAGGCAGCGAGGGTTAATGTACTCACGATCATCCGCATCCAAATATTACTGTTGAGAGTCAGCAACGATCGCATTGCCGTCCAGTCAAATATTTGGGATAAAGTGAGAGAAACTTCCAATAACCACCGTTCTCGTGCAACGAAGAAAAGAGCCAACAAGAGCAAGAGATATTGACTCGCTGCTGTCGCAATGCCGGCTCCCGCACTGGCTAAATCCCATCGATAAATCAGCCAATAATCCAACAAAATATTGACCCCATTGGCGATCGCTGAAAGCAAGAGAACTTTACCATTTTGCTCCCGTCCCAAGAACCAGCCAATCAAAACCAAATTCAATAGAACGGCAGGCGCACCCCAAATTCGGGTATTAAAATAATCTTCTGCTGCCAGTTTTACCCCGGATGAGGTGTCGAGAATTGCCAGTCCGATGACTTGTAACGGGTGTTGGAGCAGTAGAATGAGAACGCCCAGCCCCAAGGCGATCGCCCCATTGCGGAATAAAATTGCTGCAACTCCATTGAGATCGTCTTGCCCTTCCCCTCGAGCGGTCGGCCCGGTCGTTCCCATCCGCAGGAAATTGCAATTTCGATAGATAACATTGAAAATAACGGTAGCTAAGGCAACTCCAGCAAGATAGCGAATGTCTGCAAGATGACCTAAAAACATCATGTCTACTAACCCAGCGAAAGGAATCATAATATTCGAGAGAATATTGATTCCTGCTAGGCGCAGAAAACGAAGATAAATGGCCTCTGACTGTTCGTTAGAAATATATGTCATGAGTTAGGAGGCATGGGAGTTGTGGGACTCAGGATGAATTTGCGATCGAGAATAGATGAAATCGCTGAGGAGCAACTATCATTATGAAGTCAGAAGCTCGAAAATCCAATCATTCTAAATTAAATTTCAGTTCTCAAAATGGCAACTAATAATCGCGAAAATGATGAGTCGCTGCCACTTTTCAAGGAACGCGAAGCACAAGTATTGAATCAAAATCAACCCGAGGCACGAGTTGTTAAAGAGCCACAGGAGGGCGATCGCAGTCCAGAAAACTCCCTCGCATATTGGCAGCAACAGTTAGCCGATTTGCCCCTCGTCTTGGAACTGCCCACCGATCGCTCTCGAGGGGTATCGACACTATTTGAGGCGAGTTGCGAGCCTTTTGCCCTCGATAGAAACTTAACTGAAACATTACAATCTAGCCGTCAACGAACGGGAAACAAGCGATACGCGATGGGGATAGCCGCATTCGCGAGCTTGCTCTATCGCTACTCGGGACAAGAAGATATTTTAATTGGAACTGTTACCAAGAATGCGATCGCCCCAGAAGACAGGCAAAGCAATAACGATCGCGATCGCCACTCTGACAATTTTCTCGTACTGCGATTCGATCTAGCAGGCAATCCCACGGTTACAGAACTGTTGGAGCAAGTTCAGCAAGTGACTTTAGAGGCTTATACTCATAGAGATTTACGTTTCGATCGACTGGTCAAACACCTCCAACCCGACGCAGATTTAAGCTGCAATCCTCTGATGCAAGTGGGGTTTGACTGGCTTGCGGAACGCCCGAACTGCGATCGCCAAGACAATGAACCTGTAGAATCTAACTCTGATGCGAGCAACATTAAGCTCGATTTAAGGCTGCATCTTTGGGAAGAGTCCGATTCCCTCAAGGGTGAGATTGTCTACGATCGGAATTTATTCGCTCCTGCCACGATCGCTCGTATGATAGGACATTATCAGGTATTGCTTGCGGAGATCGCCGCCCGATCGCAACAGCGTATCGGCGATTTACCCCTGTTAACGGCAGCCGAACGGCATCAGTTATTGGAGAAATGGAACGAGACCCAAATTGAACAGAGCGATCTCGTCAGCATTCGCGAAGGGTTTGAGAGACAAGTCGAGGGAACTCCCAATGCGATCGCCGTTATTTTTGCCGATCGCCAATGGACTTATCGAGAACTTAACAGCCGCGCCAATCAATTAGCGCATTTCTTGCAAAACTCGGGGGTGAAACCGGAAGTTTTAGTCGGAATTTGCATGGAGCGATCGCTAGAAATCCTTATTGGTATCCTTGGTATTCTCAAAGCTGGCGGGGCTTACATGGCGTTAGATCCGAATTATCCCGTAGAGCGCTTGGCTCTGATGTTAGAGGATACACAAGCTCCCGTATTGTTGACCCAGCAAGGCTTAATCGATCGCCTTCCCGAGCATAACGCCCGAGTGGTTTGCCTTGATGCAGATTGGGACGAAATCGCCCGAGAGAGCAATGAGAATCCCAGCAAAATAGAGACTCGAGATTCTCTGGTCTATGTCACTTACACATCCGGTTCGACGGGAAAGCCCAAAGGCATTGCCATGTCGCAACGTCCCCTTGTGAATTTATTGGCTTGGCAGTTTCATCATTACGAACTGACGGAAGGGATGAAAACGCTACAATTGGCTTCTTTGAGCTTTGACGTGTCCTTTCAAGAAATTTTTTCCACTTGGCTTTCCGGAGGTACCCTCGTGATGATTCCTTCGGAAGCCTTGCGACGGGATGTCGTGGGTCTCTCTCGTTTTATTAGCGATCGGGGCATTGAGAGATTATTCATTCCCGCACCAGCACTGCGACAGCTTGCGGAAGGATTTTTCGTACACGAACAATTCCCCTTGCAGTTGAAATACGCGATCGCGGGATCCGAGCAACTCCAGATCGATCGCGCGATCGCGGACTTATTCGCCCGAGTCGAAACCTGCTCTTTACACAACGAATACGGGCCGTCAGAGACCCACGTGGTTACCATTTTCGATCTTCCCTTATCTCCCAGTCAATGGCCCGATCGCCCGCCCATCGGTCGCCCGATTTTTAATACCCAAATTTACCTGTTAGATTCCCATTTACAACCGGTTCCGATTGGCATTCCGGGGGAAGTTTATATTGGTGGTGCGGGTTTAGCCCGAGGCTATCTCAACCGTCCGGATTTAACCGCAGAACGATTCATTCGCGACTGGTTGAGCGAGAATGAGGGAGCGCGTCTTTATAAAACCGGAGATTTAGCACGCTACTTACCTGATGGGAATATTGAGTACCTCGGTCGCATCGACCATCAAGTTAAGATTCGCGGCTTTCGCATCGAACTCGGAGAAATCGAGACGGTTTTAAGCCAACATCCTCAAGTGCGAGAGACAGTGGTTGTCGTCCGTGAAGATATACCAGGTCATAAACGTTTGGTTGCTTATGTCGTCCTGTCTCGAAAAGAAACTTCAGCGATCGGGGAACTGCGCCAATTTCTCGCGCAGAAATTGCCAGATTACATGATACCGTCTGCTTTTGTTTTGCTAGATATTCTACCCCTCACGCCCAACCGGAAAGTAGACCGAAAAGCACTTCCCACTCCCGCAAAAACGCGACCGGAACTGCGAGAAACCTATACGGATCCTCGGACTCCAAAGGAGAAGAAACTAGCTAAGATTTGGCAACAAATTCTCGATCTAGAACCGATCGGGATCGATGATAACTTTCTCGAATTAGGGGGAGATTCCCTACTGGCAACGCGAATTATTGCCCGGATTCGAGACGAATTTCGGCTAGATATTTCTTTAGATAGTCTCTTAGAAGAACCAACAATCGCCAAACAAGCCGAACGCATTGACACGCTCCATTGGCTCGCGCAAAATCAGCAAATCTCTTCAGAAAACTTAGAAGGCGATCGCGAAGAAGGCGAATTATAATTTAATTCTCCTGATAGCCATAATCGGGAATAATGGTTTGTAAAAGTTGCGTACTTCCTTCCACAATTTCCATAATTTTAGCATCTCGCCAATATCGCTGAACGGGATAATCACTGCTACAACCATAGGAACCGTGAATTTGAACGGCATCGCTGGCAATTTTTGTCACCATTGTCGAGGCAAAATATTTGGCAATCAGGGTTTCCATAATCGAACGCGGATCGTTGTTGGCTTTGAGATATCCTGCTTGATAACAGAGAAGTCTTGCAGCTTTGATCTTGACAATGGCCTCGGCGATCATTTGTTGAATAAGCTGGTAGTCTTTCAGGGGACGACCGAACTGTTTTCTCTGACGGGTATACTGAAGGCTGGCTTCCAAGCAAGCGCGAGCGATGCCGACACAACCCCAAGCCACGCTGTATCGGGCGCGATCGAGGGCGGTATAAGCTACATAAGATAAGCCAAAACCGGGCTTACCAATGAGATTGTCTCGTGGAATTCGGCAATTTTCCAAATGCACCCGAGCGAGCATTGCCGCTCTCATGCCGACCATGCCAGAAATGGGTTCAATGGATAGTCCGGGGGTATTCTTTTCGACGAGAAAGGCAATGGGAAGACCTTCAGATTTAGCAAATACTAAAAAAACGTCAGCAATCTGTCCGTAGCTACTCCATCTTTTTTGTCCATTTAAGATATAAGAATCTCCTGAAAGTGTTGCTGTTGTTTCAATATTTTGCGTATCGCTACCGGCATTTTCTTCACTCAAACAGAAGCCGGGGAGTGCTTCGCCAGCAGCCAATTTAGGTAGCCAATCTTCTTTTTGCGCTTTGCTTCCCCATCTTGCTAAAGCAGTTGAAACCATGCCGCAAACCACGAATAAACTTTGCACTGATGCGGAACCGCGTGCGATTTCTTCATTTAAGAGTCCGTAAGCGATCGCTTCTAATTCGCTACCTCCATAATTTTTGGGAATGGTCGTCCCTAAATATCCCTTTTGAGCAAGCTTATTAATGAGTTCTCGCGGCGTGCGTTCTTCTCGGTCAAATTCATCGGCATAAGGAACGATTTCCTCATCCACAAAGTTTTTAAACTCTTCTCTGGCTTGTTGTTGCCGCTCTGTTAATTCTAGTTTCATAAGTTAGCGATCGCGTTTTTTCTTTTCGACCAAAGTGGTTAGAGTGTTTACAGTTCTGAGATTATCCAGATCGAGATCTTCTGTTTCCAGAACAATTTGGAACTCTTTTTCGAGAAAAAGAACGAGCTGCATGGAAAACATAGAAGTAAATCCTAAAGAAAAGATATCTTCATCATCGGATAATTCAAGATCGTCTAAAAACTTTAAGAGGTAGAATCTAATTTTCTTTTTAGTTTCTTCCATCTAAAAACTCCTTATTACTGACATAAATAATTATACAATATATATTGTTACAGACAAGTTATCATCAACGATCGCGAAACACTGTATTTAACAATGAATATTAATTTTATTGCCCCGCAGACCTCGATACAAAAGCAACTTGCCGAACTGTGGCACGATATTTTAGAGACAGAGCTTGGTATTCACGATAGCTTTTTTGAACGAGGGGGGGACTCTCTCAAAGCAACAATATTTTTTAACCGCTTCCAAGAAAAATTTGGCGGCATTTTTTATATTGTGTCCCTCTTTGAAGCGCCAACCATTGCCGAGTTTGAAACTTATCTCCATCGGCATTACCCAGAAGTGGCAGCGAAAATGTTGGGTCAAAATGCAAGCCGGGTCATTCCTCAAAGTGGCGATCGCGTTACCCTCGATAAAATTGCTCGCTTGCAACAGGCGATCCGCAAGCGATCGCCGAGACAAGACAGCATCTCTACTCAGAATCCTAAAGCGATTTTTATTCTCTCAGCCGCACGTTCTGGCTCGACCCTATTGCGAATTATCCTCGGCGGACACCCGCAGTTATTTGCCCCGCCTCAGCTTTGCTTGTTGCAGTTTAATACCCTCGCCGAACGAAGAGCCGCGCTAGGGGGAGAGTATAGTTTTTGGAGAGAGGGGACGATCCACGCAATTAAGCAAATCGAGGACTGTAGCAGCGAAGAAGCCGAAAGGTTAATGCAGCAGTGGGAAGACCGAAAGTTGACCGTGCAAGAATTTTATAACTGGCTGCAACAGCAACTTAAAGACAAAATCCTTGTAGATAAAACCACAACCTATGCTTTCGATCGAGAAACATTACAATGTGCCGAGACGGACTTTGAAAATCCACTTTACATCCATCTGCTACGCCATCCTTACGGTGCGGTCCATTCCTTTGAGGAAGCAAAACTCGATCTAACGCTACATCCGTTTATCCCCAAACTTAAGGAGGATAATTTTGCCTCCTTCACCCGACGAGAATTGGCCGAAATACTTTGGTTTAATAGCAATCAAAATATTGTGGATTTCTTAGAGGATATTCCCTCGCATCGCCATTATCGCCTGCGGTTTGAAGATTTGGTGACTCATCCCGAAACGACAGTCAAAAATCTTTGTCAATTCTTGAGTCTGGACTTTCATCCCCAGATGTTACAACCCTATGAAGATAGCAAACAGAGAATGACTGAAGGTTTGCACTCGGCATCGAGAATGCTGGGAGATCTCAAATTTTATGCTCACCACAAGATTAATGCTGAAGTTGCGTCTCGGTGGCAAGAACATTATTTTGTTGATTTTCTCGGCGATATTACTCAAAAACTGTCAGCTAAGCTCGGATATAGCGAAACAATTGCCGATTTGGGAGGACGGGAAGAAGGAGAAATATAGTTAATATCTAAAACTTCTGACTGAGATCCAACCATGTCGATCGCGTAATTGGCGCACTACTAGAAATGTAATCCACGCCCGTTTCCGCTACAGTTCGGATATTATCTAAAGTCACGTTACCCGAGGCTTCAATTTTAACGCGATCGCTTTTTGCACGAATCTTCTGCACGGCCTCTCGCATCATTTCTGGGGTCATATTATCGAGCATGATAATGTCGGCTTTATAGGCCAACGCTTCCGCAACCTGCTCGAGGGTTTCTGTCTCCACTTCAATAGTTAGGGGATAAGGAATGCGATCGCGAATTTGTTCGATCGCATTCCCGATTCCTCCCGCAACGGCAATATGATTATCTTTAATTAACACCGCATCATCTAAACCCATGCGTTGATTGCCCGCACCACCAACTCGAGTGGCATATTTTTCCAGCAACCGCAGTCCGGGGGTCGTTTTGCGCGTATCCACCAACTGAGCGGGTAAATCGGCAATCCGAGCCACATATTGACTCGTCAGAGTGGCAATACCGCTCAATCGCATGGCTAAATTGATGGCTACTCGCTCTCCCATGAGTAAAGCATTGAGATGTCCTTGAATTTCAGCAATAACTCGTCCGCGATCGCACTGTTGACCTTCGGCAACTGTGGCCACAAATTTAACTTCCTTATCGAGTAAATGAAATACTCGTGCGGCGATCGGCAACCCGGCCACGATCCCCGCTTCCTTGACCAGCCAATGCGCCTGAAAAATCTGAGAATCCGAGACAACGAGACCTTCAGTCGTGCGATCGCCGCGTCCGATATCTTCTAAAAGCCAGTTTTCTAGCAGGCGATCGAGTAGCAAAAAGGGTGGCAATACAGCCGTCAAGGTTTTCATCCCGTTAATTTTCATCAAACTAAAGCAATCGATTCAATTGAGCCTACTATAAAATTGTATGCAGTCAATGTAAAAATACTCTTTAAAATTGTTTGTAATTAGGTGAAATGGAAAAATCTATTAGTAAGTTTTTATCTCGCCTGCACGAGCTAGACGTGAAATTGTGGGTTGAAAGCGATCGCTTAAAATATAGCACCCCCAAGGGAGTCATGACCGCCGAATTGCGTACCGAGTTAGTCGCCTATAAAGCAGAAATTATTGCGTTTTTGCAACAGGTGAATGCTGACTTGAATTCTCCTATCGAACCCATTCAAACTGTATCGAAAGATGGAAATTTGCCTTTATCTTTTGCTCAAGAACGGTTGTGGTTTCTCGATAACCTAGGGAATAAACGCGGCACCTACAATATGCCCTCAGCACAACGTCTGAAAGGACCGCTCGACATTACAATACTCGAGAGGACAGTTGCGGAAATCCTGCGGCGACACGAGGCTCTGCGGACAACCTTCAAACGCATAAGATTCTCGGCAGTCCAAGCGATCGCGCCAACCCTTGCGATTGATATTCCCATCGTAGATTTACAGGAGTTCTCGCCCTCAAACCGCGATTCATTGGATGCTGAGATACAAAGATTAATGCAAGCAGAAATTCAGTGTCCTTTCGATCTCGCTCGAGATCCTTTAGTGCGAATCCTCCTACTCCGCCTCGATGAAGAGGAGCATATCTTATTAACCGTTATGCACCATATCATTAGCGATGCTTGGTCAGTGGGGGTATTTATGCAAGAACTATCCGTTCTCTATCAAGCCTTTGCATCCGGACAGCCTTCGCCCTTACCAGAACTCCCCATTCAATATGCAGATTTTGCCCACTGGCAGAGACAATGGCTTGACGGCAAGATTCTCGAACATCATCTGAACTATTGGCAGCAACGGCTTAGAGGTAAAATTGCCCCCCTAGAACTTCCCATCGATCGCCCTCACTCTTCATCCCCAACCAATCGAGCCGCCAGCAAACCCTTAGCGATATCGTCGCCACTCGTTCGCCCTCTCAAAAGCCTTTCCCAGCAACAAAAAAGCTCTCTATTCATCGTCTTGCTGACAGCATTTAAGGTATTGCTGCATTGCTATACGAGTCAAGAAGATATGCTGGTTTGCTTTCCTATATCGGGACGCAACCGAACTGAAACGGAGGGGTTAATTGGCTACTTTAACAATATTTTAGTCAGCAGGACTGACTTATCGGGAGATCCCAGTCTCCAAACCTTAATGAAACGGGTGCGTCAGGTTGTTTTTGAGGCTTATAAGCATCAAGATATCCCCTTTCAGAAAATTGGCGAGCTTCCCAATCTCGTCCGCACTCCTCTGTCGCGAGCCATGTTTGCCCTCCAAAATACCCCCAAGCGAGTGCTAGAGATTCCCAGTATGCAAGCCAATTCTCTCGAGGTTAGCAATAGCAAAGCCGACTTCGATCTGTACTGGATTCTAGAAGAAAAAGGAGAGGAATTAACGGGGGTGTTACACTACAACGCCGATTTGTTTGAGGAGAAGACGATCGCCGAACTCGCGGACAATTATCAGATTGTATTAGAACATCTCATTACCAACCCCGATCGCGCTTTATCCTCTTTGCCTTCGTTCCCACAAACCCCCTCCAACGAGCTGGAAGTGCGATCGCAACCTTGGGACTCTCTGATCCCGATTAAACCCAGAGGCTCTAAAAAACCCCTGTTTCTCATTCACGATGGCTTGGGTAGAACGGTCTTGTATTTGAACTTAGCTCGTCATTTGGACGCAGAACGACCCGTTTACGCATTGCGACCTTACGGTTGCGAGGAAAACCCCGTTCTGCATAGGAGAGTGGCAGAAATGGCGGCTCATTACAAGGAAAGAATTTACAGCGTTCAACCCCAAGGACCTTACGCGATCGCAGGTTTGTCTTTTGGTGGACTTATTGCCTTCGAGATTGCCCGACAAATACAGGCTGAAGGTCAACGGGTAGACTTCGTGGGACTTCTCGATTCTCTTGACATTGAAGAACTCAGACAAGTGGGAGCGAGAACATTTCCCCAAGAGTTAATTCAACAAAATCCCGCGATACACGATCGCCTGCCAGAACTCATTCGAGAATACGTTCCCCGAGTTTATTTGGGTAAAGTCACCCTCTTCCGAGCCAGTCAGGGGGAAGAACTCGACCAGCCCAATCGAGAAAGAACCAATAACCTGCTATTTGGCTGGGAGCAATGGGCAACAGAGGGTGTTGAAGTACATGACGTTCCGGGGGGTCACTATACGCTGCTTCAAGACCCTCACGTCCGAGTTTTGGCTGACAAATTGGAGATTTGTTTTCAAGGAGTCGAGACCCTCTCAAGGGATTGAAAACCAAACTGTCAGCGAACCATTTCGCGATCGCCAAGAAGAGTATCTTCTTGCAGCATTTGTAGCGGCGTAAAATCTCGATTCGCTAAGAAATTGGGCCGTGGATTGGGCATTGACATTAATCGATTTTCAACGCTGTTGTAGGTAATCATTAATAACCTGCGATCGAAGGAGGACATATTAACTCCAGAACCGTGAATGCAGTTTGGATGAAAACAAAGAACCGAGCCTGCTTCTCCTTTGGGTGCGACAATGCCATGTTTTTGAATTAATCGCTTCAATTCATGAGGATCGGTAGTATATTCTAGTTGAGAAGACATATGAGATTGCCAACCTGAATGAGTATCTTCAGTTTTGACCTTGACAATTCCTTCCTGATGAGAACCGGGAATGAACATCAAAGGGCCATTAAATTCATTAACTTCGTCTAGAAAAAGAACGATATTGATAGCCCTATCCGCAGGCATCCCGTCTTTTTGAAACCAATACTGGAAGTCTTGATGCCACTGCCAGACATCTCCTTTAAAAGCAGATTTGAATGTGATTTTATATTGATGGACGTAAACTTGACTGTCTAAAATATCTATTGCAGTTTTCATTAACTTAGGCAGCCTAAGCAACTTTTGAAATATTCTATTTTGATAGAGATCTCCTCCATGTACAGCACGAATTGTGCTTCCGTCAGATTCCAAAACTTTACCCGGATTATTTGCTTTAAGAATTACTGAAATTTCTGCGTTAATTAGATCGAGTTCATTTTTGGAAAAAATTTGACCTAAGAGGAGATATCCTGATTCTTGAAATTGAAGTAAGCGATTGCGAGTTAAAGAGATCATCAATAATTGCCAATATTTGGGACTAGAAAAAAAGATTTTCTAGCTCAATCTTATTGATTTTAGATGAGTTGGTCATCGTCTCTCTCAAGGATTGGTTATAAATCTTTACACCACATTCAAGTTATTAAGAATTGCCATGCACTCATTCATTGTTTCTTCTCCATCAGGGAACGTGACGGGGATCGATAGCGAAGAGGGAGAGTTGGCAGGAGATCTCAATGCGATCGCTACGATCGAGTCATGGGAAACTAGCAGCGATCTTTATTTTTTCCCTTTGCTCAGTTTCTTTTTTAAACGTTGCGGATCGCCGCGATCGCGAATCTTTCCTTCTTCCAATAGAAATGCCCCATCGCAATAATCCAATTCATTGAGGCGGTGGGTCACCCAAAGAGCAGTTAAATTACGTTCTTTTACCAAAGTCCGAACTTGCCGAACTAATTCGATTTGGGTATCGGGATCGAGGAGGGCGGTGGGTTCGTCAAGGATTAAAACTTGGCAATTTCTGGCAATTTCTCCGGCGATCGCGATGCGCTGTTTTTGACCGCCGCTTAAAGCATAAATCGGTCGCCGTTGCAAGTCGAGCAATCCGACGGCATCAAGGGCTTCTCGCACTCTAACCAAGGTTTCTGGGTAGGTTAAATTTTCCCGCACCAACCCAAAAGCAATATCCGCCCCTACCGTAGGCATGACCAATTGGCGATCGGGGTTCTGGAAAACAAACCCGACGGGTTGAATAGTCTCAATCTTCCCTTCTCCGGGTTCTAATAAACCCGCCAGCAATTTAAGCAAGGTCGATTTTCCGCTCCCATTTGCCCCCAACAGCATCCAAAATTCCCCTTGAGGAATGCGAAAGGAACAAGAGTCTAAAATCGGTGTATTCGCCTGCCAGCAAAAGGACAGATTTTCAACATTAATGGCGTTTTGAGACATAGATTTGCTCTGAGTGTCTGGGGTCGGATGTCAGGATCGTCTAAACCCTAATGCCTCCAACCCCAAATCCTAAATCCTACTACTCCTTATCATCCCCAAAAAATCCCGGAGTGCGCCCCGAAGCCGTGGCGGATTTCTGAGAAATGACGACGGCACTAATTTGATCGCTGAAGACGGCGACTTCCTTGTCGGTTTGCTTCTCGCAGGTCAAATGCACCATTTCTGGCGTAACCTTCTTCATGGCTTCGAGAACGCCGTGGTAGACTGCTTTCGCGTCGTCGAGTTCTTTGCGTTGTACGGAAACGGGGATGGGAGAATACTTCAAAATTAGGTCAATACTGAACATACGGGCTGCTACTCGTTGAGGGTGTGCTTTAAGATTTTAAGATTTTGTTAAGGATTGCACTAGCGTGCAGGAATATTTATATTTATTATAGTTAAGTAAAGAAAAGTAAATTTTTTTCGCAATTCGGTGACATTTCTGCTCATATTGCTCATTTTCAGAAAAAGTCGAATTGTGGGAAGGGTTTAAAAGCTGCTCTTATCGCTATTTTTTGGAGATTTCATTTTTATGACCGTAGCAATGGGACGCGCTCGCGCCCAGAGAGGATGGTTCGATGTCCTCGACGACTGGCTTAAACGCGATCGCTTCGTCTTCGTCGGTTGGTCGGGTTTGCTCCTGTTCCCCTGTGCCTATCTCGCCCTCGGGGGCTGGCTCACCGGCACAACCTTCGTCACATCTTGGTATACCCACGGTTTGGCATCTTCCTACTTGGAAGGTTGTAACTTCCTCACCGTTGCCGTTTCTTCTCCTCCCAACAGTCTCGGACATTCCCTGATTTTCCTCTGGGGACCCGAGGCGCAATGGAACTTTACCCATTGGTGTCAGTTGGGAGGACTCTGGACCTTCGTCGCCCTTCACGGCGCATTCGGGCTGATCGGCTTCATGCTGCGTCAGTTTGAAATTGCCCGTTTGGTGGGAATTCGTCCTTATAACGCGATCGCCTTCTCCGCCCCTATCTCGGTATTCGTCAGTGTTTTTCTGATGTATCCCTTGGGACAGTCGGGTTGGTTCTTCGCCCCCAGCTTTGGGGTAGCGGGTATTTTCCGCTTCATCTTGTTCTTGCAAGGCTTCCACAACTGGACCCTCAATCCCTTCCACATGATGGGAGTCGCGGGTATCCTTGGCGGGGCATTACTCTGTGCCATCCACGGAGCCACCGTAGAGAACACCCTCTTTGAAGATGGAGAATCCTCCACCACTTTCCGAGCCTTTAATCCCACCCAAGCCGAAGAAACCTACTCAATGGTGACGGCAAACCGTTTCTGGAGTCAGATTTTCGGGATTGCCTTTTCCAACAAGCGTTGGTTGCACTTCTTCATGCTTTTTGTCCCCGTAACGGGATTGTGGATGAGTTCGGTAGGCATTGTCGGTTTAGCCTTAAACCTGCGAGCCTATGATTTTGTCTCTCAGGAGATTCGGGCAGCAGAAGACCCCGAATTCGAGACATTCTACACCAAGAATATCCTGTTAAATGAAGGTCTGCGAGCTTGGTTAGCTCCCCAAGACCAACCCCATCAAAACTTTAAATTCCCTGAAGAAGTTCTCCCTCGCGGTAACGCTCTCTAAAGGAATATCTGTAACAATCTTAAATCTCTGTTGAGAAGTTTACGGAATGAGACCCCCAGTTTCCTTGGGGGTTTTTCCTTGCTTCCACGCGATCGCCATTCACTGATAACTGATAACTGAAAAAGGGGTTTCCCTTTTTTTTAAAATAGTGCTATCTTAGGAAACAGGTCAAAGACCTTAACCCGAAATAAATGTTTTGAAATTAAACCATTTAGGAGATAAGGAGGTGATGCCCATGATTGATGATAGTAATAAAATTATGGGTCTTCTCGTTAACGATAGTCGGCTGTGCGCCGGAGCCGCTCTCTAGGATTGAAAAGAGTTTTTTAGGGAAGCTAGTTTGATATAGCAATCTAAATTATCTTAATTTAATAGCTAGAGTTCCTTCCGGCAGTCTGATTTTAACTGAGAAGACCTTTGCTAGACCGCTCTTACATTTCGGCATAACCTTAGAGGAAATGCAAATTGTAAGAGCGGATAGTTTTATAGAGGGGAAAAAGAAAGGAAAAAAGAGATGACACGATTACTCAACCAAACAGAAATTCAAGAACGCCTGAACACATTACCGGGTTGGCAACAGAACGGAAAAGTCATTCAACAAACCTTTAGATTTAAAAATTTTATCAAGGCGATCGCTTTTGTTAATCAATTAGTCGAACCAGCAGAAGCCGCCGGACACCATCCAGACCTCGAAATTTCCTATAACAAAGTGACCGTTACTATGACCAATCACGATGCGGGTGGACTGACAGCAAAAGACTTTGAAATGGCTGTGACAATTTCCCAACTGGTTTAGAGTCTTTTGCGGTAAGATTGTCCTGAGATGGGATTTATCCCGTTGTCAATCTGCTACAATTCAAACTCAGATTGTCAGCCTAAGCATAAGGTGTGAGGACAAGGCAAACATGGACAAGCAATTCTGGAAATTACAGTTATTGAAGGGTCCCGCCATTCTTGGGATGGCGCTGACTCTGGTATCTACTTCAACGGCGATCGCGATCGAACCGGAAACTTCTCAAGAAAATAATGCGACGTTAAGTTCCCTCGAACTTAGCGAATTCGCTGAAACCGAAGAAGTCGCGATCGCACCCGCAGCGAGAGAAACAAAAACCCTCGCGAAAAAGGCGATCGCGTCTCCAACTCTGCCCGCAGCAGTCAAGGAAGTTGAAGTCTCAGAGCAAGAAGTTGCAGAACAAATTGAGATTCCGATCGTTGAGTTCTCTAATAATGATTTCACCGAGAATTCCTCTACTACTCACGTACTCCCAGAAAACACCGTAACGGAAATTGCGGCTGGATCTGAAGAATTAGAAGAATTAGCTCGCGCTGAAGACGAAACCAGCATCGAAGATCTCTTAGGGCTATCCACCGCGCCAACTGAAATCGCTCAAATGTATAGCGATCGCACGAACAGTAATGGCGAAGTTCTCGATCGCGTCAATCAATACAGCAACGAAGATACTAACGGCTCAATGGGTCAAGGGGTTCCCGGTGCGGCTCGTTTCAGCGACGTATCCCCGAGCGACTGGGCTTATCAAGCCTTAGATGATTTGGTACGCAGATATGATTGCTTGAAAGGATATCCCAATGGCACTTATCGCGGCAATCGCGCTTTGAGTCGTTATGAATTTGCCGCAGGTTTAAACGCTTGCTTGCAACAAATCGAGCGCTTGATTGCAGCTTCTACAGCAGATTTTGTCACCCGTCAAGATTTAGAAGCGCTGCAACGTCTCATTCAAGAATTTGAAGCAGAATTAGCCACCCTCGGCACTCGCGTCGATAACCTTGAAGGTCGCGTTGCTTTCCTTGAAGATCACCAATTCTCCACCACTACAAAACTGTCTGGAGAAGTAATTTTTGGTTTAACCAATGATTTTGGTGGCGATACGAATGCTTCTGCTGCCGTTTCGAGTGTAGGTCAATCTGCCTTTGGCGATCGCGTTCGTCTCGAACTCAATACGAGCTTCACAGGGAGCGATCGCTTGGTCACACGCTTAGCGGCTGGTAATTTGACGGCATTCAGCACGGGAGCGGTTAATAACCTCAGTAATACCAGTTCCTTTGCAGGGACTCAAACATTTAATATTCCCAGCGATCGAACGGGTAACGATGTTTATGTCGATTGGTTGGGCTATTATTTCCAATACCTCAATTCTCAAGCATATGTTGCTGCGACGGGCGGGAAATGGAGCGATATCGCTCCGACTTTAAACCCCTACTTTGAAGATTTTGATGGAGGCAATGGGTCTCTGTCTACCTTCGGTCAACGCAACTCCATTTTCCGCGTCGGTGGTGGTTCTGGTGCAGCATTGAGCTTTGGTTTTACTGCCATTGAAAGCATTCTCGGTCCCAGCACCGTGACGATCGGTTATTTTGCCGGCAGCAATGCAGCAACTCCGGGATCGGGTTCCGGCGCATTTAATGGCGACTATGCTGCAATGGGTCATTTAAATGCAAATGTCAGTGATACTTTTGGAGTAGGCTTGACCTATGTTCATGGCTATCATGCAAGCGGCAGTCCCATTTACGCTGAAGGTCGCGCTCGGCAATCTGGACAAAATGGCTTAGTGGGAAGTTATACATCCAATAATCCGTGGGTTTTGTTAGATAACAACACTGGCGGAATTCCGATGGTCACGAATTCCTATGGTGCAGAGTTCTCCGTTCGTCCTACCGAAACCTTTGTTATCAACGGGGGTGTCACGTACACCAGCACAATTCTGTTAGGACGAGGAAACGCCGATATCTGGTCTTACTCTCTCGGTGTTGCCTTCCCCGATCTTGGACGCGAAGGTAGTGTTTTGGGCATTTATGGCGGGATTCAACCAACTCTGAAAGGAATTCGAGCCAGTGGAGTCAACCGCGATCGCGGTCGTGTTGATGATGTCTGGCACATCGAAGGATTCTATAAATTCCAAGTCACGGATAATATTTCCATTACTCCAGGCGTTGTTTGGGTTTTGAGTCCTAATCAAGACGTTCGCGATGAGTCCAATATTATCGGAACAGTGAGAACTACATTCTCGTTCTAAATTAACTCGATTTCTTTAGATCGTAAAAGCAACAGATGAAAAACTCTGTTGCTTTTATTTTTGAAAAGATGGTCAAAACCACGACGAAAAATGCTCTTAGCTTAAAGATCAACGAAATAGCACTAATGATATGCTGATTACAATAATTCCTAATAAAAGCAATAAACCGCGATTGTTCCTGCACCAAGATTGCAAGGCTTTGCGGCCTGTTAGCGCCGGAATGATATCTTCTTGGAGAGCATCGCGATCGCAGTACATCGTACAAGTTTTGGCATAAGGACGCTGAGGAAAATTGCAACTATCATCCTCGTGATAAATGCAGCGATCGCATAAAGATGAATCTCCTTCTGCTTGATAAAGCGGGATTCCCTGATGTCCGTAGGCTTTGAGAACAATACCGCAATGAGGACACTTGAGTGCATCCGTCGTCACTAACTTTTCGCATTGAGGACAACTCGGCATAAACTTCACTCAAAAATGCTTTCAACCTGTTTATTCTCCATTATGGAAAAATTTCCGAACTTGATACTCTCCTTCTTCAATCAGATCGTAAGGTCGATTGAACGCGATCGCAAATCTTCGCTCTGTTTCTTCTAAAACAGCTTGAGGAATCGCTTTCCATTCTTCTTTTGTTCTCCAGCGAATAACAAAAGCAACTTCTTCAGAATTAGGAGATAACCAGACTTCTTTCCCTAAAAAAAATGGGTATTTTGCGAGCGCAGTCGTCCAGATTTCCTCATCCTTTTGAATAAAGCGTTCTCGTTCTTCAGATGCAACCCGAAATTTTAACCATTCAATTACTACCATATTAATTATCAATTATTAATAAGTAATTATAAATGATTATATCAAAAATCGGGAATTGGGAATGGGGAATCGGTAAGAAGGAAGAAGAGGAAGATCGGCAAGACTCCAGCAATTTTGCGATCGCCTCGCTAAGATAAATAAAGTTGGAGGACAAAACAGCAATATGGACAACAACAGCAACTTGATACAAGAATTGTTAACGATCGGATTGGGAACCACCGCCTTTGTCGCCGAGAAACTGGGAGAAATGGGCGATCGCTTGGTGAAAGAGGGTAAAATCGAACCCGATGAAGCCAAAGCGATGGTGAATGAGGTACTCACCAAGGTCAACACCGATCGCGGTACTGTAGAAGACCGGATGCAGCAACAACTCAAAACCGTCCTGCAAGATATCGGGGTTCCCCGACAGTCAGAAATTGACGAATTGCGCGGACGGATCGATCGCTTGGAACATCAAGTCAGAGATCTCGAAAATAAACAATGGCGTTAAATCTAAGGATATTCAATGAAAGCAATTTTAATTAGCGTTGGCGCGATCGCAGCATTTGGGGTGATTTTGGCGATCGCGTTATTCACAGGAAATGGAGAAGAAGCGATTTCGTCTCAAGCTGTCAATCCCACAGAGTCTTCTACAACTGAAGTCACAACAGGTACACTAACACCAGAGGAATCTCTTGCAGATGCCTCAGATCTTTTACCCATTCAGGAAAACGTGAGCGAAGAAAATGCAGTTACAACGGAGTCCGGACTCCAATACGTTGTCATCAAAGAAGGGGTCGGCGACTCTCCCAAGCGCGGCGATACAGTTGTCGTCCACTATACAGGAACCTTAGAAGACGGAACGAAATTCGATAGTTCTCGCGATCGCGGTCAGCCTTTTTCTTTTAAAATCGGCATCGGACAAGTGATCAAAGGTTGGGATGAAGGCGTGGGAATGATGAAACCGGGAGGACGGCGCAAGTTAGTTATCCCCTCAGATTTGGGATATGGCGCACGCGGTGCTGGTGGTGTCATTCCTCCCAATGCAACGCTAATTTTTGATGTTGAATTGTTAAGAATTCAGTAATTGCTCTCTAACCCCTTTTCTTCATTTGAAGAAGAGGGGATTTTAAAATATGAATCAACAGAGCCAACACTTGCAGACATTAATGCAGCAAGCGAATATTTCTAGTTTTAAACAGTTAATTCGTCTTGCTGGCGTTTCAGAATGGCAAGTCCGACAATTGCGAAGTGGAAATATTACCAAAATGCGGGTTGAGAATCTGGAAAAATTAGCCAAAGCATTACAAATTTCCCTCACCCAACTCATTACAGAATTTTCTCCCGAATCAGCCGATCGCAGTGCAGAGATAGACTGGAAACGAGAATGCGATCGCTTACAACAACAACTCGATCGCCAAGAAGAGAACCTCAAACAAGACTTTCAACACGAGAGTTTACAAATTATAGAATCATGGCTTTTACAATGGCCGACGGTGGTGAATGCAGTTCAGAATAATCCTCAACTGTCTGCGATGCGTTTATTACCTTTAGTCAAACCGATTGAAAGTTTGATTGCAGAATGGGGTTTAGAAGCGATCGCTTCCGTAGGAGAAGAAATCCCCTACGATCCCCAATGGCATCAACTCATGGAAGGAGCGGCGGAAATTGGAGAAATAGTTAAAGTTCGTTATATCGGCTATTGCGATCGGGACAAAAAGTTATTATATCGTGCTAAAGTTAGTAAGATTTAATATTCGTTGTTAAAATTGCCTTTTGCGGGCGACTTTTTGGAAGAATTGGCAATATTGTTGATAACCTTCTGGAAAAATAACATTTAAAGTTAAAGGGTCGTTAATATCACTGGGATCGCAAGGTCCTTCGATAACTTTGAGTTCCCCATCAATGCGATCGCAGCGCACGGATTTACGATTTTTTACTTCTCCTCGAGAACTATCCACATACACCACAATATTATCGCGATCGCATTCTTTACCAATCCCTTGAATTAACTGTAAGAAATTGCGATCGCTGCCTCCTCGTCGTACTGTAATTTTGCCGTCTTTTTCTTCTACCGTACTATTTACCGTGTCGCCAACCCCTATCATAAGCGGCATTTCTTTGAGATCGAAATTGTTTTGAACGAGTTGTAATAACTCCTCTTGAGTTCTTGGGGCTTGACGCACCTTAAACTCTTTCCCAAGGGGATAATTACCCGTTCTTTGCCCATAATAATGATTGAGAATTGCTAAAACCCCGACTTCTTTTACAGCACCTTGTAACATAAACTGAAAATCTGTCGTTCCCGAATCATGTTCATTCGCAAAACGAACGATTTCTTTACCTGTTTCATCTCGTCCTAAATTGGGAGCGTAATGCACAAAAAATGAATCTTGTAAACCCCGATCTGCGGCCTCTTGTAACAATGTATCCATCAAATCTTCCATTTTCTGTTGCAAAGCAATATAATCATCTGTGCGATCGCGAATTTCCTCATAAATGGTATTGAGATTAGCCGTTGGCGAAACCTTATTATCCAACACAGAAGCCGCAATACATGCCTCTATCTTCTCCTCGGGTAACAGATCGGGATGGGTTTGCAAAAAAGAGTTGAGTTGTTCTTGAATGCGTTGAGGAATGCGGGCTAAAAATGTTAATTCGCAATCGCTAACTCCCGGATGAGAAACGTTCCCATCACAATCTTGCCATTGAACCCCTCCAGCCCCCAAACCGGGTAAATATAACCCTCGTTCTTTGACCAATTCTGCATTTCCAAACGCTCTTTCAACGATACCTTTAACCCCGCGCTTGCCAATATGTTCCCCATTGGTCAAAACATAAAAATGACCAGAAAGCGATCGCACTGCTTCAACATACTGAGGATCGATAACTCGCGTGAGGGGATCTTTGACCAAACCCATGCAAACGCCATCTAAATCTTGAATAATTAAAATATTTTCTGTCTTAGTTAAAATGCTTGCCAGTTCGTCATGTTTTAACGAGAAAGAAGATTGGCTTAAAGCAGAAGCAGACATAATCAAAATAGGGAACGCATGGGGTAAAGATTTGCCCCAACTGTATCACATGAAAGGCTTGACCCGATATCTCGCTCCCCAACCCCATGACAAAATGACCATTTTTTGATTTGATATAAAAGATTTTTAAGGTGTTGTGCGAGTGAACAATATTCCCCCCCTCGATCTGACCAGACAGTACCAGCAGATCGCCCAAGAAGTTGATGCTACAGTCCTCGAAGTTCTGCGATCGGGTCGCTACATCGGGGGAAAATCCGTGGCAGACTTTGAAGCGGCATTTAGCGAATATATTGGGACAAAGGAATGCGTGGGCTGTAATTCGGGGACGGATGCGCTATATTTGGCACTCCGCGCCCTCAATATTGGCAAGGGAGATGAAGTGATTACCAGTCCCTTTACCTTTATCGCCACGGCGGAGACGATTTCAGAAGTGGGGGCGACTCCCGTTTTTATCGATATCGATCGCGCTACCTTCAATCTCGATCGCGATCGCCTCGAAGCAGCGATTACGCCAAAAACTAAAGCCATTATCCCCGTACATTTATTCGGTCGTCCTGTGGAGATGACGGGATTAATGGAAATTGCCCAAAAGCACAATTTATCGGTTATTGAAGACTGCGCCCAAGCAGCAGGAGCGGAATGGATGGGGAAAAAGGTGGGGAATATCGGTCATATTGGCTGTTTTAGCTTCTTCCCGACGAAGAATTTAGGGGCTTGTGGGGATGGGGGTGCCGTAACCACCAATGACCCCGAAATTGCCGCGATCGTGCGGAAGTTGAAAGAACACGGTCAAAAAAACCGCTACATTCATGATGCGATCGGGGTGAATAGTCGTTTGGATTCCCTACAAGCGGCGATTTTAACGATTAAGTTGCGCTATCTCGATGAGTGGAATGGAAAGCGATCGCAAGTCGCCCGACGCTATCAAGAACTTCTCCAATCCTGTTCGCAAATTACCCTCCCGTCAACTTCAGAACAAGGAAAATCCGTCTGGAATCAATTTACGATTCGGATTTTAGCGGGTAAGCGGGATGAAGTCCGCGATCGCTTACAAGAAAAGGGCATTAGTTCGATGATTTATTATCCTCGCCCTCTCCATTTACAGCCTGTTTATCAACATCTCAATTATCAAGTGGGACAATTGCCCAATGCCGAACAAGTTGCTGATGAAGTGCTTTCTCTGCCCATGTTTCCCGAACTCTCTCAGGAGGAACAAGATCGGGTTGTTTATGGGTTGAAAGATTGTGTTTAATTAAAGGATAGTGATTGATTGTTGTTAACGACGCAACCAGTTAAATACTTGCTCTGGGGATAATTCTAAGTTGATTTCTGGGAGGAGGGGAAGCGTGCGATCGCCTTGATAAATTTCCGGTAAGCGATCGGGCCAATACACTAAAATAGAACGAGTTTGCGGATCGATTAACCAACCTGATTTTGTTCCATGTTGCAAACAATGCAAGAGATTATCGGTGACTCGGGTTTGATATTGTTTGGGGGAAAGAATTTCGATCGCCCATACCGGCGCAAATTTAATTCCCGTGGCAATAATTTCGTTATTTGCATCAAAGGGAACGCGATCGCTCTCTAAAATACTCACATCGGGAACGAGAGAGCGATCGCCAAAACTACAGCGTAATTCGGGAAAAGCTTCATAATTATTTTCCGCGTTATCGATGATATTGACCAGTCGTTTTGTTAAGAGACTGTGTTTTCCACCTCCCATAATTTTTTGCCTAATTTCTCCTTCGATAAATTCCCATGCAGGTGACTCATCAATATGAGATTTTTGCAAAAACTCTTGTAACTTTGAGAGGTTGAGGTTTGTAATTACCATCTGATTAATGAATAATTCTCAATAGCTATGCGATCGCAACTTTCCGAGAAGATTTTAATAACAAACCATATTCAATCCCTTCAACCACGGCTTGATAAGACGCATCTATAATATTCGTAGAAACCCCGACTGTTGCCCAACGTTGTTCCCCATTACTCGACTCGATCAAAACGCGAGTTTTGGCAGAAGTTCCCGAATTACTATCGAGAATTCGGACTTTATAATCCGTGAGATGAAAGGTTGCAATTGCGGGATAAAATTTAACCAATGCTTTCCGTAAAGCTGCATCAAGAGCAGAAACAGGACCATTCCCTTCAGCAACTTCTAATAAATCTTCTCCATTCACGCCAACTTTAATCGTTGCCAAAGCATTACTACTAATACTTTGTACGCCTTGTAAAATATCGCAAGTCACCTGAAAGCCTTTTAGTTCAAACATTTGTTCTCGCCGTCCCAAAGCCGATCGCATGAGTAACTCAAAACTGGCTTCTGCGGCTTCAAATTGATAGCCCTCATGTTCTAATTCTTTCAGTTGGTTTAAAATGCCTCTTGCTGTCGGATCTTTGGGATCTAATTCAATGCCAAAATTGCGAGCTTTAGAAACAATATTACTCATTCCCGCTTGGTCGGAAATGACAATGCGCCGCTCGTTGCCGACGGATTCTGGGTTAATATGTTCGTAAGTTAAAGGATTTTTCTGTACCGCAGAGACGTGAATTCCTCCTTTGTGAGCAAAAGCAGAAAGGCCGACAAAAGGGGCGTGTTCGTCTGGAGCAAGATTGGCAATTTCGCTAATTAAACGACTGGTTTGAGAGAGTTGCGCCAGTTGTTCTGCCTCAATGCACCGATAGCCGAGTTTGAGTTGCAAATTAGGAATTAAACTGCAAAGATTGGCATTACCGCATCGTTCTCCATAGCCGTTCATCGTTCCTTGAACCATCCGCGATCCTCCCATCACAGCAGCGATCGCATTAGCAACGGCGGTACCGGAATCATTGTGAGTGTGTATTCCTAGCTTGGGTGCATCACTTTCCTGTTTTAATTCCGGAAAAGCGGCAAAAACTTCCCCCACGATCTGAGTGATTTGATGGGGAAGCATTCCCCCGTTGGTATCGCAAAAAACCAACCATTCCGCCCCCGCATCCCAAGCAGTTTTTAGGGTTTTCAGGGCGTATTCGGGATTCTTTTGATAGCCATCAAACCAATGTTCTGCATCATAAATAACGCGACGGCCTCGCGATCGCAGATACTCGATCGTATCGCGAATCATGGCTAAATTTTCGTCTAAGTTGGTTTTCAGTCCTGCTGTGACGTGCAAATCCCAAGATTTACCAAAGATTGTCACCCACCGCGTTTCCGCAGCCAGAATTGCTTGCAGCATTTTATCTTCCGAGGCGAGTTTGTTGGGGCGACGAGTGGAACAAAAGGCAACAATTTCAGCTTGTTTTAGCGGTTGTTCTTTCAGTCGCCAGAAAAATTGTACGTCTTTCGGATTTGCCCCCGGCCATCCCCCTTCAATGAAAGGAATGCCCATATTATCCAATTTGTGGGCAATTTTCAGCTTATCCTCAATAGAGAGTGCCAGTCCTTCTCGTTGCGCTCCATCTCTGAGGGTTGTATCGTAAAGCCAAATCCGATTTTCCATGATTGAAAGGGAAGGGGAAACAGTAGGGAATGAGCGATCGCCTCAGTTCAATAATATCAGTAAAAAACTTGACAAATTTAAAATAATATGCAAACTTCCCAGCAAAAAATAAAAGTCAGCGTTTGCGGAAAAATAATTGAGGGCGATCGCGGAGAAAATCTCCGTAAACTTCTATTAAAACATGGAATCCCTCTCTATAACGGAAATTCTCAAATCATTAATTGTCGCGGTTTGGGAACCTGCGGCACTTGTGCGGTGGCGATCGAAGGCGAAGTCTCAGAACCCAATTGGCAGGATAAAGAGCGGCGATCGCTTCCCCCTCACTCTCCCGATCGCAATCTCCGTCTCGCTTGTCAAACCAAAATATTAGGAGACATTAAAATTACCAAATATCAAGGATTCTGGGGGCACAAAGATAAAATTCAATGGTAACTCTTCACTGATAACTGATAACTGATAACTGATAACTGATAACTGATAACTGAACTATGCTGCCGTTGAGGTTTTGGCATCTTCTTCATGTTCGACGCGGAACACCGTTGCGTAAAGATTTGCAATAATTTGTTTGCCAGATTGGGTTAAGTTTAAATATCTTAATGCCGTGTGTAAATAGGGATAAACGGCTTTCCAATAAAAGCTAGGATAATTGGCACGCAACTCGCCGGGGTTTTTATAACCGAGGAATTTATTTGTCCCGATTTCTTCAAATTCGTAGAAAAGTGCGGGGATTTTTTGCAAATAGCGAGGATCGCTTAATTGACCGATTAAATCTGCCCCGCGTACTAAACCGGGATAATTTTCTGTATCTTTGTGATCTTCATCCGCAGGCACGGGAAAACGGGTTAATTCAATGTTTTCTTTTAAGATTTCTGCATCGATTAATTTATGTCCGCCAAATCTTTCTTGGACGAATAATTTGCCGCGATCGACATGATAAGGAGCTAAACTCGCATCACTGGCACCGGCGGGAAGCTGGATCATTTGTTCGCCAATTCCTGTTGCATAGCGACTATTCAAAGGATCGTCGGGACGACAAACCCCTTTAACATAACCAATGTCATGACACAAGAGCGAAATCTGGAAATGCAACCAGTCTTCTGGCGTAGCACCGCCATCTTTAATATGCTTTCCTCGTAGAATTTCTTGTCCGACGAGGGTCACAAAAATTGTATGCTCGACATTGTGGTAAAGTGCATCGCTATTGGCAATATTTTCGAGAGCCATGCCTGCAGCCCAAGCGATGATTTCTGCATATTCAGATTTCCAGCCGCCATAAGTTCGACGATAGCCAGAGGTTAATTGTTTAACGAGATTGTCGATGAGTAAGTTTGTGGCAAGAAACATAGCTCGGGCGGTGATAAACGATAGAAAAAGTATAATGCGCTACTGTTATTTTATTTGCGATCGCAAAATCTTCTAGAGAGTTTAAAAATTTTGGTATCGAAACATCACAAGTGAAGTTAAATTTTGTTGTATAGATATTGTAACGGATTGAGCTTGGGTTTTCCAAGTGGGATTAACTTCCAATCAGTAGAATAGGAGAACTAAAAAACTGACAGCCAGTCATTTCAGCGAACAGTTATCAGCGAACGGCAAACAGAACCTCCCGCTAAAGCGAGAGGCTTGATATTCGGAAGTTTTGGGGGTTTTCCTCTTGGCGGAGAAGGCTGGAAACCTTATGATGTTAGTCAAGAAAATTATTTTCTGGTGGGGCAAGAAAAAAGAACGCAAAGTTAGGGAATTTATTATTTTTTAAACTTAAAAATTACCGATTGTCAATAGTGATGAAGCTATAATCTAAATATTATCCCCAGATATCCCCAATTCGCACAATTTTATTAACCTGAAATCTTATGTTGGCTCGACTTCGCAAGCAGTTGCAAAACATTGCTCCTACTCGTCGCTTGACTGTCTTGTATATTTCCGCTTTAAGTGCGATCGCTTTGCTGTCGATTTTAGCACAATTCATCATCCAAAGCTCTCTCGAACGACAATCGAGCGATTCTCGCATTATTAATATTGCCGGTCGTCAACGAATGTTGAGCCAGAAGTTAAGTAAAACGGTGCTGACTTTACAGAATACTCGCGATCGCGACGAATATCAAAAACGCTTAGCAGAACTCGAAGAGGTTATCGAACTTTGGGAAATCTCTCATACGGGTTTGCAACAAGGCGATCGCAAATTAGAACTTCCTGGCGACAATAGCGAGAAGGTTACAGAAATGTTTACCGCGATCGAGCCACATTATCAAGCCATGCTAGAGGCAGCAAAACAAGTTTTAACAATTCTGCAAAAAAATAGCTTGCCTGTGGAATCTTCTGCAATTTTACCTTTTACAGAGATAATTCTTGCCAATGAAGGAGATTTTTTACCCGGAATGAATGCGATCGTTTTTCAGTACGATCGCGAGGCCAAATCTCGTGTTGACGAAATGCGGCAATTAGAAAAAATCATTTTAATTATTGTTCTCGCCGTTCTTGTCTTAGAAGCCTTATTTGTTTTTCATCCTGCTATCTGTCAAATTCGCAAATATATCGAACGAGTTGTCAAAGTTAAAGAGAAAATGCAAAGAATGACGAGAGAATTAGCAGACAAAAATAAAGTTCTCGATCTTGCACTACAAGAAGCACATTCGGCAACAAAAATGAAATCTGAATTTCTAGCGAATATGAGTCACGAAATTCGCACGCCGATGAATGGTGTTATCGGGATGACAAGTTTACTTTTAGATACAAAGCTAACCCAGCAACAACGAGAATTCACAGAAATTATTCGCACTAGTAGTGATAGTTTACTCACAATCATTAATGAGATTTTGGATTTTTCCAAGATCGAAGCAGGCAAATTAGAATTAGAAGAATATCCTTTCAATTTGCGAATTTGCATTGAAGAAACATTAGATTTAGTGGCGATGAAAGCCAGTGAAAAAAACTTAGAGCTTGCTTATCTGATACAACCCAATACACCAACTCAGATTATTGGTGATGTGACCAGATTACGGCAAATTTTAGTCAATTTATTAAACAATGCAATAAAATTTACAGAACGCGGTGAAGTAACACTGACAGTTACGACCTCACCACCAATCACCAACCAGAAAATAAAGAATAACCAAAAATCAATTTTGTATCCGCAACAGACACAAACAAATATCGACCAAGACATCAAAACTAAAACTGCATTTTATTTTACAGTTAAAGATACAGGAATTGGGATTCCGCCAGATAAACGCGATCGCTTATTTCAATCTTTTTCTCAAGTTGATGCGTCTACTTCTCGAAAATATGGCGGAACGGGACTGGGATTAACGATTTCTCAGCGTCTTTGCGAACTAATGGGAGGAGAAATTTGGGTAGAAAGCGAAGTCGGTGTCGGCTCAAATTTCTCTTTTAGTATTATGGCAATGTTAGCACCAGAACAGACTTTATTAGACAGCTATGCAGCCAATTCTCAGCTAGTTGCAAAACGAGTTCTGATTGTCGATGATAACACCACAAATCGTAAAATATTGAGCTTGCAATGTACGAATTGGCAGATGATTCCGATTCCCGTGAACTCTGGCATAGAGGCATTGACTCTTTTACAAAAAAATCCCGCATTCGATCTGATGATTTTAGATATGCAAATGCCAGAAATCGATGGTTTACAACTCGCTCGCGAAATTCGCCAAATTCCCTATTATCAAAAAACTTTTTTGATTTTATTGACTTCTATCGGACAAATTGAAGAAAAATCTTTAAAAGAAGAAGTCGGTTTTGCAGCTTGTTTAACCAAACCAATTAAGCAATCCCAATTGTTTAATACATTAAATTGGATTTTACAAGAGAATTCCGAACCAGTTGAATTCCAAAAAATTAACAACAATACACAATCCAAAAAAGCAAAATTTGATTCATCTCTCGCGACTCAGTTACCTTTAAGAATATTAGTAGCTGAAGATAACATAGTCAATCAAAAGTTAATCGTACATTTATTAAAACGTTTGGGATATCGTGCTGATATTGTCAGCAATGGTTTTGAAGCGATCGCATCTTTAGAACGTCAATTTTATGATGTTATATTAATGGATGTACAAATGCCAGAAATGAATGGTTTTGAAGCCACTCGGGCAATTTGCCAGCGTTGGGATCGAGAAAATCGTCCTCGTATTATTGCTTTAACAGCAAATGCAATGGAAGGCGATCGCGAAAATTGTTTGGCTGCTGGGATGGATGACTATCTTAGCAAACCGATTAGAATGGACGCATTAATGGCGGTTTTAACATCCTGTAAATTGCTGACAGTTTAGGTGATTTCTTATTGCAATCGATCGCAGGAAAACATTAAATGTTTATGGAAGTTAAGGAAATAAATCGGTAATGAGATTCTGGCACTTATTGTCGATCCGTCAGGGATTGAAAATCCCTGTCTCATATAAAAAATCCATTGAAATGGATTGGGGAATTACAGCGATCGCATTATTACCGAAATAAATATTTAATCTTCATTAATATTCAATGTTAAAATTCTGTAGAAGCCTTTATTGCTTGAATAATCTCATCAAATTGCTCTCGTAAGATATATTTGAAAGAATCGCATCTAAAGCGATCGCTAATTAACTGCCTTAATTCTGTTTTCGATAATCCGACTTCTCGGGACGTTGCAAACAAGAAATTCAATTGCGGTTGCGAGACATATTTAGAAGCCGATCGCTTGTTGCGAGATTGGAGAATTCCATTAACTTCTTCAACATCAAAAATGCTTAAAATCTCCTCTTGATGCTCCTCGAAAAACTCATTTTCACCCAGAGAAGATAATTTTTTTAAAGATTGAAAAAGGAGCGATCGCATTTCAGTGAACAGTGAGTATCAAGGCCGAAAATTGGCATCTCGCACTTCAATTTCAAGGCGATTGCCTTTATATCGAATCATACCGCTAAATTGACTCGTACTGAATGAGCGCAAACTCGCTCCATTGTATCCATCTTTTAAGGCTTGATTGGCTGCTGGATTTGTTTGTCCGCCTAACAATTTTTTTAAGGTTTGTTCCATGCTGTCATAGCCAACAGATAAGGGTAAAGAAACCTCAGTTTGTCGCAGTCGATCGGTATCGGTTTCAAAGAGATAATTTAAACGAACGCGATCGGGTTGATTATAACTAATCATGCGCGTTCCCGGCCAAAATCCCTTGCGATCGCGGCTGGGTTGTCCCAATTGGTTAATAATTGTACTTGTAGAGGTTCCTGTGGAAAAAATAGGAACTTTGGGAGCATTATTATGAGTAGGAGGCGAAGGTTGCGATCGCGGCGTTGGTGAAGGTTTGGGAGAAGGTCTTGGCGTTGGACGAGGAGAAGCAATGGGGGAAGGCGTGGGAGAGGGTTTAGGAGTCGGAGAAGGTTTGGGAGTCGGAGAAGGTTCAGGAGTCGGAGAAGGTTTAGGAGTCGGGGTTTCTCGAGGTGGAAAATCAACCTCAGCAGACTGATTGGAAGTCGATCGCGGTTGAAACAGACTAAACCCGAAAAATAACCCCGCGATCGCTACTCCTCCCGTTGCCAAGATTCCTATTGCGATCGCCAGTCCTCCTCTCTTTTGCGATCGCTGTGGTGAAGTGGGTGCAGGGACGACTAAAGTTGCAGAAGTCGATACAGATTGAGTTTGTTCCTTTCCACCGGGAGATACTGCGATCGTTTTCGCCATGGACAGAGGAGACCCTTGTAGCGAAGATGCCCCTTGAGTAGGAGGGAATTGAGTCGGTTGGGCTAATGTGGGATTTCCGAGGGCTTCTAGCATCGCTTTGGCGGTGGGAAAGCGATCGCGAGGATGATAGCGAATCGCGCGATCGAGTACCTCTGTTAAACCAGAATCTAATTGAGAAATAGTTTTTCGCCATAACCATTCTCCCGTTTGCGAGTCTGTTTCCAAGTCGTAAGGCATTTTCCCACTGAGAGCAAAGATCGCCGTCAGCCCCAACGCATAAACATCGCTAGAATACAAAGGACGACCCATCGACTGTTCTGAAGGCATAAAACCGGGAGTCCCGATCGCCACAGAAGTCGCATTTCCCGAAGAATAAACCGTACTTCCCATCGTTTCTTTAACGGCACCAAAATCAATCAGGACGGGTTTGCCATCATTGCGGAGAATGATATTATCTGGCTTAACATCGCGATGCAGAATTTGTTTGGTGTGAACGTAATCTAAAATTGCCAGTAATTCAACGAGGAGAGATTGAACGCGATCGCCAGATAATATTCCCTTTTGGCGCACTTCTTGAGTGAGGGTCACCCCTGCGATCCACTCTTGAACCAGAAAAAATTCTCCTCCCTCAGAAAAATAAGCATAGAGTTGGGGAATTTGTGAATGTTCTTCTCCTAATGCTTCTAAAATTGCGGCTTCTCGTTGAAAGCGATCCTCTAACCATTGTTGTTGTTCTGGTGAAATAGCAACAGCAGGTTTAAGCTGTTTGATCGCGCACTGACGTTGCGAAGGAAGGTGCGTATCCACAGCAAGGAAAGTTTGCCCAAAACCTCCCTTACCGAGAGTTTTAATAATACGATAGCGATTATTGAGCAGAGAAGTTGTCATAATAAATAGAGAAAAAAGGCATTTGTCGAGACTACAATAATATTTTTTGGTTTCCAGAAGTGTTTGTGGCTTCACAAAGTCGATCCCGATCGCATTCTATAGAATTCACATTCTGTTAAACTCCCCAAGCTAAATTGATTACAGAGAACTCTCTTAAGAAAAAACTCAGAAACAATCGTGGTTAGCGCACAACAAATTCCCCTTTTACCGATTGAAGCCTATACTTCCCTAGAATGGTTCGCACGAGAACAACAAACCATTTTTAGTAAAACTTGGCAATTTGCTGGATTTGTGGAAGACATCAAAGATGCGGGAGACTATATAACCGTACAGGCTGGACTCAATAACATTATCGTCTTATTGGACGAACGCAAACAGATGCGGGCTTTTCATAATATTTGCCGTCATCGCGGTACTCAACTGCTGCGATCTACTGGCAAACAGAAGGTCGTTATCACCTGTCCTTATCATGATTGGACTTATAATCTTCAAGGACAATTAACCGATGTTCCAGAGCGTAATACCCAATTTCCCGATCTCGATCTTGAGAAGTTATGTCTTTATCGTGCCTCTGTTGAAACTTGGCGAGGCATGATTTTTGTTCATCCCGATGCCAATGTTGAACTTATCGAGGATTGGTTTCAATCTATTAAACCCTATTTAGCTCTCTATCAACCCGCAGAACTAGAAGAATATACCGAAGATAGAATTCGTTACCCAATTAAGGCAAACTGGAAAATTATTGCTGAAAACTTCCTTGATGCCTATCATGTCAGTCATCTCCATTCCAAAACTTTCGTAATGCACGATTACAAACAAACGAGAATGGGGTTAGCAGGGAAACATGCTCATTTTTGCATGCCTGCGAAAAAAAAGTTTCTGGTAGAAATTGAAGAGAATGCGGCTCAACTTCTCATCAAACCTCAAGAACGAGAAATGAAAAAATATGTATTATTTCTGTTCCCTAATCTGGGTTTAATTGAAACCGAATTGAGTTGGTTTATCTTTCATTTAATTCCCATGACTCCAGACGAATCAATTGTGGAAATTAGAACGAAAGTTAAATCTGTGTCAGAATGGAAAAATACGATCCAAAAACAGACATCTTGGCACTATTTCAAAGATCGCAACCAAGATAAGCATGAAACTGGAGAAAACGATCCTCTCGCATCGCGAGATTTTATGATGGAGGATATTTATGTGTGCGAACAGCAACAAAAATCTCTCAAATCTCCTTATTTTTCTGTTTCTTCCTTTGCCCGAGAGCAAGAGCAAATAATCCATCAATATCAACAACTACTACTGGATTATCTGGAAAAATAGCTCTATTTTTCCAGCTTTGCACTTTATTTGCACTTCAAGAATTTTTCTAGTGTAAATATTTTTCAATGATATGTTTTATTGAATTTCGAGACAATCATTTTATACACTTCCGAGCGTAACTCTGCACTGTATTATCTAATAACATTGCGACCGTCATCGGTCCTACTCCTCCCGGTACAGGTGTAATATATTCAGCAACTTCTTTAACATTTTCAAAATCAACATCTCCCACCAAACGTGATTTTCCCATTTCTTCATTAACAATGCGATTAATACCTACATCAACGACGATCGCATTCTCTTTCACCATTTCTCGCGTCAATAAATTTGGTTTTCCTACTGCTGCTACAACAATATCGGCATTGCGAGTAATATTGGGTAAATCTAAAGTTCGAGAATGTGCGATCGTCACTGTTGCATCTTTGGCTAACAGCATCAAAGCCAGAGGCTTACCGACTAAAATACTGCGTCCGATAATCACGGCATTCTTGCCGTTTAATGCAATATTATACTCCTCAAAAAGACGCATAACTCCTGCTGGGGTACAACTTTGCAGACCAATTTCCCCTCGTACCAAATGACCTAAATTAATAGGGTGTAAACCATCTACATCTTTATCAGGATGAATGGTATGTAATAAAGCAACAGAATCTAAATGTTGAGGAAGAGGAAGCTGAACTAAAATCCCATCTACTCGTTCATCTTCATTTAATTGCTGAATGACTTGCGTCAATTCTACTTGAGAAGTTTGTGCGGGAAAATGTTGACCAAAAGAAGCCATACCGATTTTTTGACAGGACCGTTCTTTATTGCGAACATAAGCTGCACTTGCCGGATTATCTCCGACCATGAGAACGGCTAAACCGGGGGGGCGACCCATTTTAGGCTGTAATGCTTCAATCTTGGTTTTTAATTCGCTTTTAATCTTTTTCGCGAGAGCTTTACCATCAAGAATAATTGTCATTGTTATTTATTATTTGTTATTTGTTATTGTTAGAGAGAGCGATCGCACTTTTCGTTTGAATTCTAGAATAAAATGATGTTTAATTATAGAAGTTTTGTCTTTCCTTTACTATTGCTGAGTTTAACCAGTTGTAGCTGGATCGGGACGCAATCGCTCGATCGCTTAACCCCAAAAGCAGCCGGTAGAATCATCTCGGTTAGAGGCAAAGCGATCGCACAAGCTCCCTTTCTCGATCGCGGTGCCTACCAACTGGTCAATAAAAATGGGCAAATTTGGGTGATGAGCAACCAATCTTTACCCGCGATCGGGACGACTGTAGAAATTCGAGGTCGAGTGGAATACCAGAGCATCCCACTCGACGGTCAGGAATTCGGAGAAATTTATCTCCAAGAACTGGACAGAAAGTAACTTATTGTTTGTTGTTGGTTATTTGGCCTCGAACAATCAATAAACAATAACAAACTACTCTTTCCGTAGTGCCAAAATCTGATTGGTAACGTTCATACTTTCCTCATAAAGCACTTCTCGTCCCCATCGTTGCAATTGCTGACCGAGTAACTGTTCGGTTTTTTGATCGGCAATGGAACTCACTTGATTGACACGACAAGACTGAGCGCCGCCACCCGCCTCCATTCGCATACATCCCGTGGTTTCCGAACAGAGAACCGTGCAGCAATCTGCTTTGGGGTTGGTGGAATTCAATTTCAAACTCACTAAATCCCCCGGAATATCTCCCCAATCTGCCGTTGGGATGCCTGCCAATTCTGCTTCGATTTCGCGTTGTTCTAAGCCGAGAAACTTCACCCGGCGAATATCGTAATCGCCGCCTTCATATTCGTAAGCGATCGGCTGCCATTGCAAGCGACTGGCCAACCATCCCAGATACAAGAAGGCTTGGGAAGGGTTGCCTTTTTCATAGTCCACCACCACACTATCGATCTCCCAAATGTCCGCCCGACGTTCCGGAGGATCGAAGGCTTCGGCGGCCAACTCTTGCCAAGCGGCAATACGTCGCCAATTCAGATCTGCGATCGCCACATTCTTCTCAAGCAAAGTTCCCAGATGATTCAGATCCGTTTCCGGGCGGTTAAAACTGCTCGAATCGACAATTACGTTATCGCAGACATCGGCCAAACGATTGAAGAGAGAAAACTTGGGTCGCGGTGTCGCTTTCCACCAGAGAAACTTAGGCAACTCGGGAATCAGGAGAGCCTCAATCACCCCTGTAATGCGCTCTAATGCCTCTGCCGTCCCGCTTAGGGTAATGTATTCGCAACAGACCAAAGTGCTACTGCCGCGCTTGTGAATAGGGCAGTACGCCGAAACCTGAACCGATACCCCTTTATCTTCCCCGAGAACTGGACAGAGAGTAATAATGCGACAGGGATTAGAAGCGGCGATCGCGTCCGCAAGTCCGGCTCCTTCAGAATCAGGAGAATACTGTAACGCCGTTCGCAAATTTTCTGGCGTTTGTTTATCGAGATCCGTGAGTTTCTCAAACTCTTGTTGTAAGCGCACGGATAAAGCAGAATCATTTCTGCCCGTAACGTCGAGTCCATAAGCCTTTTGAGCCGCCTTAATCGCCGCTTCCGTCCGCACTCCAGCAATGCCGTCAATCGGACCCGTATAGAAACCTAAAGCCGCCAAATACTGTTGCGTACCATCGGGTTCGTAGACCAAAAAACTAAACGTAGTTGCCCGCGTTGCTGCAAGGCCATCCTCACCACTGCCGTAACTTTGCCAAATCTCTCGTAAAGAGGCTTCAATCTCATCGATCGATACATCTTTCGGGGCTTGCAAGGAAACCAAAGGAGGCGCTTCTGTAGCCATAATCTCTTACCCTTCAATGAACTGGTGACTGGTGACTGATAACTGGTGACTGGTGACTGGTGACTGAGTTTAAAGTCTGCGCCAGCGACGACCATCGCGGTTGATGAAAAATTCCGCTTCCGTCGGCTGCCACGTTCCCGCTTCGTATTGGGGTACAGTACTCGGGTCGGCTGGGGCATCCCAAGCACTCAAAGCTGGCGTAACCACCCGCCACGCTTCTTCTACCTCATCGGCACGAGTAAATAAGGTTTGATCCCCTAACATGCAATCTAAGAGAAGGCGATTGTAAGCATCTGCTGTCGCCATACCAAAAGACGAACCGTAGCTGAAGTCCATATCCACCGATCGCGTCCGCAAGTCCGCCCCGGGCATTTTCGCTTCAAAACGTAAGGAAATCCCCTCATTCGGTTGAATTCGCATAGTAAGAACATTGGGATGGGTTTGTTGGGCAGCAGATTGGAAAATTAAGAGGGGAACCTCTTTAAATTGAATGGCAATTTCGGTTACTTTTTTGGGCAATCGTTTCCCGGTTCGCAGATAAAAAGGAACTCCCTTCCAACGCCAATTATCTACTTCTAATTTCATCGCTACAAAAGTCGGCGTAGTGGATTCGGGATTGACATTGGGTTCCGTGCGATAACCCGGGATAGGCTTGCCTTTCATCCAACCCGCCGAATACTGTCCGCGAATGGCAGAACGATCTAGGTTATGGGTATCGGCAAGGCGAGTGGCTTGCAATACTTTAACTTTCTCATTGCGAATGCTATCGGCATCAAGAGAATTGGGTGCTTCCATTGCGGTAATGGCAAACAATTGCAGGAGGTGGTTTTGTACCATATCCCGCAAAGCCCCCGAGGTTTCATAATATCCCGCCCGATCTTCTACTCCCACGGTTTCCGCAACAGTAATTTGCACGTGATCGACAAATTGACGATTCCAGAGAGGTTCAAAAATCGCATTCGCAAAGCGAAAAACCAAAATGTTTTGCACGGTTTCTTTGCCGAGATAATGATCGATGCGATAAACCTGTGCCTCTTGGCAAACTTCTTGGACGACTCGGTTTAAAGATTTGGCACTTCCTAAATCTTTCCCAAAAGGTTTCTCGATCACCACGCGATTTTTAACGGGATCGCTTATCATTCCCGCCGCCCCAAGATTTCGCAAACCGGGTTTGAAAAATCTCGGCGAAACCGATAGATAGAAAACGCGATTGCCTCGCGTCCCTCTTTCCTCGTCTAGTTCTGCTAAAAATGCTTTTAATTTTGTATAGCTGTCCGGCTGATCCATATTACCGGAACAGTAATACAAACCTTTGGCAAATTCATTCCAGAATTCTTCTCCACCCAAACCGCCGCCAAATTCTTCAATACCTTGGCGCATTTGTTCTCGGAAGTAATCGTGACTCCAATCCCGACGGGCAAACCCAACTACGGTAAGTTCTGGGGGAAGCCTGCGTTCTTGTTTGAGTCGATAAATTGCCGGAACGAGTTTGCGTTGAGTGAGGTCGCCGGATGCACCAAAAATGGTGATAATAAGAGGTTCGGGAGTGCGTTCTTGTTGCAATCCAACCCGCAGGGGATTTTCGAGTAACGTTACCATATTTCAGTTATCAGTTATCAGTTATCAGTTATCAGTTAGCAATTACTGAATGAGTCACTCGTAATTGCTAACAAAACGATTAAACCGCAGCCAATTGTTTGACTTTGGTTTCGAGGGAGGACATGAGGGACTCGAAGGGTTTGATAAATTTATCGATGCCTTCTTCGAGTAACTCGTTCATTACTGTATCGAGGTCGATCGCAACTTCCACATCTTTGAGGGTTTTGATGTATTTGTAGGCGGTATCGAGGTCGGATTCGATACGGTTGGCGGGATCGCAATGATCGGCGCAGGCTTCGATGGTGTTGGGAGGAAGGGTGTTCACGGTATTTTCTCCGACTAACTCATCCACGTACATGACATCGCTGTAGTCGGGGTTTTTGGTGCTGGTGCTGGCCCAAAGGAGGCGTTGGACGGTTGCGCCTTTATCGGCAAGTGCTTGCCAGCGATCGCTACTGTAAATTTCTTTATATTTTTGGTAGGCAACTTTGGCGTTGGCGATCGCAATTTTGCCTTTGAGGGCGATTAATTTTCCGGCGGTATCTTCGCTGACCCCTTCTTTGAGTTTTGCATCCAGCATTTTATCGATTTTTACATCGATGCGGCTGAGAAAGAAACTGGCAACGGAGGCAATTTTACTGATATCTTTGCCTTCGGAAACTCGTTTTTCCAGTCCCTTAATATACGCCCAAGCTGTATCGATATAGCTTTGTACGGAGAAAAGCAAGGTGACATTCACGTTAATTCCTGCTGCGATAACCGCTTCCACGGCGGGTAATCCTTCCGGAGTTCCGGGAATTTTAATCATGACATTTTCTCGACCGATCGCTTCGTAATAACGAAGGGCTTCTTTAATGGTGCTGTCAGTGTCTTTAGCGATGGTGGGAGGAACTTCAATACTGACATAACCATCGAGTCCTTTGCTTTCTTCATAAACGGGTTTGAATACATCGCAAGCATTGCGAATATCATCAAAAACGAGGGATTCGTAAATTTCTAGGGTTGATTTCCCGGCTTTGATTCCGGTGGCGATATCTGCATCATAAATCTGGTTTCCCGCGATCGCTTTCTCAAAAATTGCTGGGTTAGAAGTGATCCCGACAATTCCTCGCGATCCGATGAGTACTTTGAGTTCGCCAGATACGATTAAATCTCGACTCAAATTATCCATCCAAATACTTTGATGGAAATCTTGTTCGATTTGCAAGATCGGATTAGCGGCTGTCATAAAATTAAGCTCCTGTTTTGTCGAGTAACGAGTAACGAGTAATGAGTAATGAGTGGAAAATTGGCGTATTTCAGCGTTCTTCCGAGTTGAAATTTTTTTCTCTGCCCTCCGAGTTGAAACTCCTTCATCCCCGAACTAACGCACCGAGATCGCCTCGGTTTCCTCGCGTTTGCTACGGTCTTGAATAAACGATTCAACCAGATTCACATCTTCGGTCGAACCGATAATCAAAGGTGTACGCTGATGCAATTTTTGGGGAATGAAATCTAAAATCTCTTCATTACCAGTACTGGCACGACCTCCTGCTTGTTCTAGCAAAAACGCCAAAGGTGCGGTTTCATAAAGCAAGCGCAATTTTCCTTCTGGATTTTTCACGGTACCGGGATAGAGGAATACGCCTCCTTGTAAGAGAATGCGGTGAATATCTCCGACTAAAGCGCCGCTATAGCGTGCCGTATATCCTTCGTGACGATGAACGTACCGATTATAATCGCGAATTGATTCTTCCCATTGCCAGAAATTGCCTTCATTGACGCTGTAAATGGGGCCGTGTTCGGGGATGGTAATATTTTCTTCTGCTAAGATAAACTCTCCCAAACTGGGATCGAGAATGAAAGAATGCACCCCATCGCCGACAGAATACACCAGGACTGTTGAAGGTCCGTAGAGAATATACCCGGCTGCTAGTTGCTTGCGTCCGTTTTGTAATAGATCTTGTGCTTCTCCATTGAGATCGTCGCCTTCTTGTTGGCGAATGGAGAAAATCGACCCAACGTTCAAATTAATATCAACATTAGAAGAGCCGTCGATAGGGTCATAGAGTAAGGTATAGCGACCGATCGGACAGTTTTCAGGAATGTAGTAGGGTTTCTCCATCTCTTCGGAAGCAAGGCGACAAACCAAACCACTTTGCTTGAAGACTGAAATAAAAACCTCATTAGCATACATATCCATGCGTTTGACGGATTCCCCTTGAACGTTGGTTTCTCCAGTAAATCCGAGAGCATTCTCCATCAGTCCAGCCCGACTCAAACGCCTGGCGATGAGCTTGCCCGCTAGGGCAATGCGGTTCATAATGGCGCTGATATCTTGTGCCTCGGGAGAGAGTAGGGAAGAGGCGTGTAAAGTTTTAACAGTTTGCTGGAGAACGTGGCGAGAGAGGGTGGTACAATCTCGGTCTAATGTCTGTTCGTGAGCCAAGGTTTGCTCTGGATTTTCCATAAATTTCCCCTTTCTGTGCGAATTAAATGGGGGAGATCGGCCTTAATGGTTTGTGAGTTGGGGGAATTTAGCAAGCGAGAACAATCTCAATAGCCTCTTGATTGTTCAATCGTTACCGCGATCGCCTTCTCTAAATCCGAATAAACAACATTGAACCAGAAGCTCTCCCTTTTTATTATGATAGGGAGGCTTTGAGGGAACGGGGCTTAACTTTACACTCTTTCAAGATTAAGGATATCGCCGACTCATTCAATTTCGATCGATTGGGGTTTGTTCTCGTCGCGATCGCTGCCATTATGGGTTGATTTTGTCCCACTTTGCTCATCCAGCCAGCTTTTCAAGGGATCTTCGTTGAGATTGAGGTGCAACGCCCCTGCCACGAATCCTCCCGCAAAGGCAATCGGATTTTGCAGGAATTCTTTCCCGAGGGGGAGGAGTTCTTCAAAAAACATAGGAAATCTCCACAAAAATTCATATTTTGTCATTATCCTAGCTCGACTTGAGGATTTTGGGGCATTGAGGAGCAGAAAAAAACATTCCCTAAGCCGGAGCAATCCGGTTAAAGCAGTAAAAATAGGGAACATTCAAGATCGGGACGCTCCTATGCAACAATGATAAAGGCGCTCGGCAGATGGAAGCGGGATATCTAGTCCACCCTCCGAAAGCGATCGCGCCTAACCCCAGATAACAAAACACCGATAAAGAGGAGAGACGAGAGTTTTATGAAAGTTGGCGATCGCGTCCGAGTTAAAGAATCCGTTACGGTTTACCATCATCCCCAAAATAGAAAACAACCGTTCGATCTCAAAGGAATGGAAGGAGAAGTTACGACAATTGTTCAAGAATGGCAAGGTAGACCCGTTAGCGCTAATTTGCCCATTCAAGTCCAATTTGAAAAAAAGTTTCGCTCTCATTTTCGTGACAATGAATTAGAGGTGATTTAATTGGGGGGAGTTTGATTGGGAGGCCAACTTGATATCCTCCCCCTAATTGGCGAACAATAAACGGCGAATCACGAACAGTGAATGCACCAATTTTTTCCAGTCTTAATCTTTATTTAAACCAGTTTTAATTTAATCAATTTTTTATCAGTTTTAAATTGTTGATAGAAAAATCTATTTTTTACGGTTGATTAGATACCTCAAAACTTTGAAGAAATAATATTAAACTCTCCCGCTTTATCGATTGTCTTGCTAAAGTAATACCCAGTAGATTGATTACCATTCCACGAGCAAGAAATGGGCGCGAGAAAATGAATATTGTTATTGATTGGATCAAGCAACTGGGAACGTCTCAGGATGATTCGGCAACGGGAATCGCCGTCGATCGCTACGGAGATGTTTATATTTCTGGGCGCACCTTTGGAGAACTCGCACTCGAAAACCCTGCTGGGGCTGAAGATGCTTGGTTGGCGCGATATAATGAGCGGGGCGATCGCATTTGGCTGCGACAAATCGGAACCGCAAGCGATGATTCTGCAGCAGGAATTGCTCTCGATCGCCAAGGTAATATTTACACAACCGGACGAACTTTTGGCGCGATCGCCCGAGACTTCCACAAAGGGGATGAAGATGCTTGGCTGGCAAAGTACGATCCTCAAGGGCAACAAATTTGGATCGAACAAATCGGCAGTGCAAATGATGATTCAGCAGAAGCGATCGCCCTCGACTCTGACAACAATATTTACATTACCGGTCGAACTTTTGGCTGTCTCGACGCAGAAAATCACAGCAAAGCTGAATATCACGATGTTTGGCTGGCTAAATACGATCTGGACGGTCGGCAGCTTTGGGTGCGTCAATTGGGGAGTTTTGGAGCCGATCGCGGCTATGGAGTCGCAACCGATCGCAAAGGTAATGCTTATATTACCGGTAGTACGACGGGTATTCTCGAAGCAGAAAACGGGACGGGAGGATTAGATGCTTGGCTGGCTAAATACGATCCCGATGGTAACAAGCTGTGGATTCGGCAATTGGGCAGTCCCTCGGGTTATGATTCTTCTGCGGACGTGGCGACGGATTTAGACGGTAATGTGATTATTACGGGTTATACCTCGGGGACTTTAGACGCGATCGGGGCTGCTGGATATTACGATGCGTGGGTGGCCAAATATAATCCTAACGGCGATCGCCTCTGGATTCGTCAACTTGGGAGTTCGAGTTATAGCTACGATGCAGCTTGCGCGATCGCGACAGATTCGAAGGACAATATTTATCTCACTGGGAATACTTCGGGAATTTTAGAAACAGGAAAGCGAGTACGCGGGATGGATGTTTGGGTGGCAAAATACGACGCATCTGGGAATCGCCTCTGGGTGAAACAATTGGGGAGTTCCGGTTACGATGGGGCTTCAGGAGTAGCGATCGATGCTCGCGGTTATATTTACATTACAGGAAAAACTTCGAGCGATATTGAAGCCGGGAATGCTGCCGGAGGTGAAGATGCTTGGATTGCTAAATTACATGAGGAAAAGAGCGACGGGAGCGAGTAAAATAGAAGCGATCGCTTAGCATCTAGAATTGTATGTCAGCCGAACAAATTCAACAGGTTCTCGAATCGTATTTCTCAGAAATTTCCCGCATGAATGGAGAGGGGTGGGTAAAAAATTTTGCAGGAGATGCGATCGTCTGCGATCCTGTCGGCAAACCCTCGATGAAAATCCATGAGGAATTTGAGAAATTTTTTGCGATTATTACCCGCTTCTACGATTCCTTAGAAGTTACACCAGAAGAAATTTTTATTGCTGGGGATGGGGCGGCAGTAAAATGGAAAATGAAGGTTACGGCCAAGAATGGCAAACAAGGAACGGCGGTCGGAATTGGTGTTTTTGAATTTAATCATGAAGGAAAAATTCAAAAGTTATCCTCTTATTGGGATGAAGCAAAATTATTGGCGCAGATTAGCGATCGCAGTTAATTTCAATCTATTAAGCGATCGAGTCTTTCTAAATTAAGAGTCTGGTGAACTGCTAATAAAGTCTGTAAAAATTTTTGTTAAGTCGTCAATTAAATATTTCTGCAATACTTGTTTGATTTCTTCAAAAGTTAAAGCAGTTTTCACGTAATTTCCTAAATTCAATATTTTTAGAGTTTCTTCTTCATAATTATTGAGTAATCTTTCGATCATCGTATCTTGTATTACCATCATCCCGATCTACTTTTTTGACCGAAATATATTTTTGATCGGATAAAAAAGACATGATTAAATTGAAGTTGTTTAAACAACTTAACCGAACTAAGATACTTTTTGCTTATATTATAGCATAAGTACAAACAAAATCAATCTTCTTACTTGAGAAATATCCTAAAATGCTCGAACTCGTTCCCATTCTGGCGAAAGAATTAGCCCTCAACTCCAAAAATATTACCAGTGCTTTAGAGTTGTTTGCAGAAGGTGCAACAATTCCCTTTATTGCGCGGTATCGGAAAGAACGAACGGGAGGACTCGATGAAATCCAACTGCGAGAAATTAGCGATCGCTATGCCTACTTAACCGAATTACAGAAGCGAAAAGAAACAATTTTAACTGCGATCGCAGAACAAGACAAACTCACCCCAGAACTCCAAACCAAAATCGAATCCTGTTGGCTGAAAAATGAACTAGAAGATATTTATCTCCCCTATAAACCCAAACGCCGCACTCGGGCAATGCAAGCGCGAGAAAAAGGACTTGAACCTCTTGCAGAACGAATAAAATCTTTAAATAAAAAGAACGCTCCGACTGTTCCTTTAACCCGAGAAGCTGAAAAATATATCAACGCAGAACAAGAAGTGAATACTGCCGAAGCAGCCTTAAAAGGAGCAGCAGATATTCTTGCGGAAGAAGTTGCCGAAAAGTCAGAATTACGCGCTTATTTACGGGATTATTTGGCAAAACAAGGTGTTTTTACCTCGAAAATCAAAAAAGATTATCCCGAAGGCAGTACCAAATATGAGATGTATCGAGATTATCAAATCAAAGTCGCTAAAATTGCTCCTCATAATATTCTTGCTTTGTTACGTGGAGAAGCAGAAAAAATTCTCTCGGTGAATATTGCTTATGACGAAGAATTCGTGCAATCTTATTTAGAATCTCAAGAAATTCGCAGCAAAAATCCCGAAATTCGGCAATTTTATCGGGAAATGTTGGTAGATGCCTTTAAGCGTTTAATGAAAAATTCCTTACTCTCAGAAATTCGCAGCGATCGCAAAACCTATGCCGATCGCGAATCTATTAAAACTTTTGCCGAAAACTTGCGAAATTTACTCCTTTCCCCTCCAGCCGGAATGAAACCAACAATGGCGATCGATCCGGGATTTCGCACGGGATGCAAGGTTTCTCTATTAGATAAAACAGGAAAATTCATTAAATATTGCGCCATTTTTCCCCATACAGGCGAGGCAAAACGTCAAGAAGCTGCAAGAATTGTGCGGAAATTTATCGAGCAGTATAAAATCGAATTAATTGCCATTGGTAACGGCACTGCTTCCCGAGAAACCGATCGCTTTATGAGCGAGGTTTTAACTAAAATATCCCAAAAACCCGTTAAAGTTATCGTTAATGAATCCGGTGCATCTATTTATTCGGCCAGCAAACTCGCTGCTGAAGAATTTCCCGATCTCGATGTTACAGTCAGAGGTGCTATTAGTATCGGTCGCCGCCTGCAAGATCCCCTCGCAGAATTAGTTAAACTCGATCCGAAATCTATTGGCGTGGGACAATATCAACACGATGTCGAGCCAAAACTCCTGAAACAAAAGTTAGCCGAAACCGTCGAAAGTTGCGTTAATTATGTGGGAGTCGATCTGAATACGGCCTCCAAAGAACTATTAACTTTTGTATCTGGTCTCACTCCTGCGATCGCCAAAAATATCGTTACCTATCGAGATAAAAATGGTGTATTTAAAAACCGTCACCAACTCTTAAAAGTGGCAAAATTGGGACCGAAAGCCTACGAATTAGCGGCAGGATTTCTTCGCATTCGCAATGGTGAGAATCCTTTAGATAATACTGCGGTTCATCCAGAAAGTTATGAGATTGTTGCCGCGATCGCTAAAGATTTGCAACTGTCCTTAACCGAAATCGATCGCGTCGGAGATCGTATCGAGCGCCTCTCCCTCGATCGTTATATTAGCGATACCATTGGATTGCCTACCCTACAAGATATTCTCAAAGAATTAAAAAAACCGGGACGAGATCCTCGCGAGCGCTTTCAATATGCCACGTTTAAAGAAGAAATTCAGGAAATTAGCGATCTCAAATCGGGAATGGAGTTAGAAGGAATCGTAACGAATGTTGCCAATTTTGGTGCTTTCGTTGATATGGGAGTTCATCAAGACGGATTGATTCATATTTCTAAAATGGCCGATTATTTTGTCCAAGATCCGAAAACAATTGTTAAAGTCGGCCAAGTGGTCAAAGTCAAGGTGCTAGAGGTCAATGCAGAATTAAAACGAATTAGTTTAACCCTTCTCTAGAAAACAAGGAACAAATAATAGACAATGAGCAACAGAGCATAAAGAAGGGCAAGAAGAAAATTTGCCGATTACCTTAGCCTCTATAATGGTTTTCAACAGCAAGCGATCGAGGGCAAAGTCTTCTCAACCCCTATTTTTCGTCATTCCTTTCGTAATTCATCGATCGCTCTAACCAACAGAACGCGCGTTATGTTTATTAAAAGTCGTTTTACCCGTTTGCCAATTTTAACTTTTTTAAGTTTTGGGTTAATTGTCCTGAGTTCGGAGTCAGTCCGTGCTGACTTATCGCCGCTTATTTTTCCCTCGGACACTTTACCTCGCTTCAACTTAGAAGATCGTAACTCTCTCATTTTGGGGCAATCTGAAGAACAAGATAGTCCCGAAGCAACAGAAGACAGAGAAAACTCTCGTCCTCTTGAGATTCTTTTAGAATTGGTCAATACAGAACGAGAAAAAGTCGGTGTAGCTCCATTAAAACTTAATTCTCAACTTGAAGAAGCTGCTCAAAATCACGCTGAATATATGGCGGAAAATGATTCTATTAGCCCTGTTGATTCAAGAGAAATTGGTACAAAAGAACGAGTTGCAGCAACCGGATATGTTAGTGCGAGCGTTATTGAAAACCCTGGAATCAATCACATTCAACCGCAAGAAATCCTCACACAATGGTTAGATAGTCCGGGATATCGGCTGAATTTGCTCAATCCAGAATATACAGAAGCCGGATTGGGTTATGCCAACAATCCTACTTCGAGATTTAAACATTATTGGTCTCTCGTGTTGGCGGTTCCGGGTGCAAACGATACCGCAGTGGTTTCTCCTCCACAATCGATTTTACTACAGGAAGAAGGAGAGTTAACCGATGAAGATCCCGTTCTCCCTGTAGATGGAAGTCACTACGATCTATATAGTTTTCAGGGCAAAGCTGGGCAAGCGATCGCGATTAATTTAGAGAGTACGGAATTTGATACCTATTTGTTTGTCTTGGATGACAAAGATCGGCAACTTTATGAAAATGACGATATCAGCGAAGATAACAAAAACTCTCAACTCACCATTGTTTTGCCTCAAGATGGAATTTATCGAATATTAGTGAATAGCTACGATCCCAATAGTCGCGGACGCTATAAAGTGAATGTAGAAGAAATCGTGGAAATAGAAACAGAACTTTAAACCGCAACAAAAAAAGTCAAATCAAAAAGTTACAGCTAATATGCTAACTTATTGATAAACAGGAAGGGTAAAGTGAAAGCAACTGCCGCGATCGCTGGGACTATCCACCCAAATTTGGCCATAATGCGCTTGAATGACTTGTCGGCATAATGCCAAGCCAATGCCAAAACCTTCTTGCGCTTCATCGCGCTCGAGTCGAAAATGCCCCTCGAAAATGCGATCGCGTTTTTCTTCAGGAATTCCGGGTCCCGTATCGCAGACACTCACTTGCATTTTTTGGGTTGTCCGATGCAAAATCGAGAAGCTAATTGTCCCGCCAGTGGGAGTATATTTAATGGCATTGTCCAGTAAATTAGCCAAAACCTGAGAAATCAACTCCGGATCGGCATAAACATTCGGCAGATCTTGCGGCAAATCTTTTTCGAGATATAATCCCTTGCTTCGCAAGCGACTATTAAATTGTTTGAGAAAGTCTGCACAAAAACTAGATAGATCGAGACCTTCCAATTTTGGTGAAAATTCTCCCTCTTTCACCTTTGCTGCTTGTAAAATATCCCCAATCATGCGGTTCATCGTGCGAAACTGCGTGCGAGCCTGCTTGTAAAGTTGCGCCGTCAAAGCAGCCGCTTTCTCACGATCTTCTTGATTTTGAGCTAGTTCTAAGGTTTCTAAGGCGATCGAAGCAGCCGTTAAAGGACTGCGAAGATCGTGAGCGAGCATGGCTAGAACGCGATCTTTAAAGTGTAACTGCTCGAGTAACTCTTCCTTTTCTTTCTGTAAGCGAAAGATTTCGTCACCCAAACGGATTCTTTCTGGATAATAGCCATTACCATTAGCCGAAACGGCATTCTGGGCTGGAGAAACTGATTCTGAAATGACTTTTTGTGAATTTAAATATAACTCCTTTAAATCTTGCTTCCATTGTCTCCACCATTTTTGCAATTGCGCCACTAAATCGCCACCTGCCAGAATATGTCTCGGTTTGGGATTGATTTTGACTAAAGAAGGCGTGGCCACTAGCCGAAAATGTTCAACTAAGTCCGGACGTTCTTGTACCTCAAGGATTTCTAGCACAAAAGGATAATTCTCTTTTGCGCTTTCCTCTTTTAATTGTTGTAGGCAATCTTTGATTTCTCGATTGCGTTCGGTGGAACCGGAACGCTTGTCAACAAATAGCAAGAGGTGGAGAGTATCGGGAGACTCGATACAAGGCTCGATCGCGAGGGGCGAAGTTATCTGCTGATTTATCTGCTTGCCAGTGGGTTCTAGCACGGATTCAAACACCGATTTGCTCTAATCAAGGTCTACTTGGCGTTGTCACTCAAGAATAAAGACGTTTATTAATATTATCTTAATATCTTTTGCCTCAATCGACCATATTTCTGCACGATCGCCCTCAATTAAACCGCAAAGAAGTTTTTTCGCTTTAGCACCCCATCCAGCTTAGAATCTTTAAATAGTCTAAATTTTTTTGCTCGCCAGCAAATTATCCCATCCCCGAAATTACTATGGCTCTTGGCTATCTCGCCCTCGTTCTGCACGCGCATCTTCCTTTTGTTCGCCATCCCGAAAGCGATTACGTTCTAGAAGAAGAATGGCTCTTCGAGGCGATCGCAGAAACCTACGTTCCCCTACTTCATGTTTTTGAAGGCTTGAAGCGAGACGGCGTTCAGTTTCAACTCACCATGAGTTTGACCCCGCCTCTCATTTCCATGTTGCGAGATCCTTTGCTCCAAGACCGTTTCGACGCGCATCTCGCCCAATTACAAGAACTGGCAGAAAAGGAAATCGATCGCCATCAGCATAACGGTCATTTCCGTTATCTGGCGGAATATTATGCCCGAGAATTCCAAACCGTCCGCAGCACTTGGGAGCGTTACGATCGCGATTTAGTTAAAGCCTTTAAACAATTTCAGGACAGCAATAATCTCGAAATTATCACTTGCGGCGCAACCCATGGCTATTTTCCCTTAATGAAAATGTATCCCCAAGCCGTGTGGGCGCAACTGCAAGTCGCTTGCGAACATTACGAGGAGCATTTCGGACGACCTCCCAAAGGGATTTGGATTCCCGAATGCGGCTACTATAACGGCTTGGAACGAATGCTCGCCGATGTAGGCTTGCGCTATTTCCTCACCGATGGTCATGGGGTTCTCTACGCCCGTCCCCGTCCTCGCTATGGGACTTATGCTCCTATTTTTACAGAAACTGGAGTAGCAGTATTTGGGCGAGATCAAGAATCTTCGCAACAGGTTTGGTCGTCTCAGGTGGGATATCCAGGCGATCCCGAATATCGGGAATTTTATAAAGATTTGGGCTGGGAAGCAGAGTACGAATATATTAAGCCCTACATTATGCCCAACGGTCAGCGAAAAAATACGGGCATTAAATATCATAAAATTACCAGTCGCAATTCGGGATTGGGAGAGAAAGCCCCTTACGATCCCTATTGGGCGAAAGAGAAAGCCGCAGAACACGCGGGAAATTTCATGTTCAACCGAGAACGACAAGTGCAGCATTTATCGCAACTGATGGAGCGATCGCCGTTGATTGTCTCTCCTTACGATGCCGAATTATTAGGACATTGGTGGTATGAGGGGCCTTGGTTTTTAGATTTTCTCTTCCGTAAAACCCATTTTGACCAAAATACCTACGAAACCATTCATCTCGCCGACTATTTGCAGCGCGAACCTACCCAACAAGTGAGCTATCCCGCCCAGTCTAGTTGGGGTTTTAAAGGATTTCACGAATTTTGGCTTAATGAAACCAATGCTTGGATTTATCCTCACTTACATAAATCAGCAGAACGAATGATTCAGTTAAGTTGCCGAGAAGCTAAGGATGAGTTAGAGAAAAAAGCCTTAAATCAAGCCGCACGGGAATTACTTTTAGCACAATCTTCCGACTGGGCGTTTATCATGCGGACGGGGACGATGGTTTCCTATGCCACACGACGGACAAAATCTCATTTGATGCGTTTTAATAAGCTCTACGAAGATATCAAGCAAGGTAGAATTGATTCAGGCTGGTTAGAAAAAGTCGAGATTCTCGATAATATCTTTCCTAATATAAATTATCGCGTTTATCGACCCTTAGTTTGACAAATTGGCGATCGCAGAGAGATTGTTTTATTTCAAGCTTGTTCCAAATACTCATTGACATTTTCTGCGGCTTGAAATCCACTTGCGATCGCGCCATCTAAAGTTGCATAGACTAAATAATCACCAGCGAGAAAAAGAGGACTATCTCGAAGTATTTCATCGGTATAAAGAACTTCCAGAGTATCAGCATAATTGCGATTGAAGACTGGAAAAGCATAAGGAAACCGTTGAATATCTTGTCCTAATACTTGGCTGCGAATATCAGGGTAATATTTTTCTAAATCTTTGAGAACGCGATCGCTGATTTCTGCGTCAGACATTTTTAACAAAGAACGATCCTTGGCATCTTTAGCAGCGATATAAACTCCTAAAATTGCCTTGTCATTATAGGAAATATCGACTTGTGTGCGAATGGCATCGTAAAGGGTGACAAAGAAATCATCCAAACAAGAAAGTGTCCATGCGTCCTTCCAAAGGCGATCGCGCAAGAACAAATTAACCGTCACGTATTCTGCATATTGAATAGATTTTAGTACGTTTTTAACCTTGTTGGCAAAACCATTGGTGACAAGGCGATCGCTAATCGGTGCAGGGGTGGATAAAATAACTGTTTTTGCTTTAACTGAAACTTCTTTCCCTTCTCGTTCGTAAATAACAGTCACTGCTTCATCTTCACTCACTTCAACTTGACGAACTTTTGCTCCCGTGACTGCGTTTGTAGCTAATCTTTGCGCTAACACCTCAACTAACTCGTAAATACCTCGCGAAAAAGTATAAACCTCACTCTCATCTGCTTCTTCAGGATCGGGCAAATTATAAGCCATTTCGGGAATATTAAACAGTACAGAAAGCTCGTTATTTGCCGCACCAAATAAACCGCGATTTTCAATGTCGATATATTGCTGAATCACCGGATCGATATTGAGTTGGTTTAACCATTCTGCCATTGTTTTCCCATCGTATTCTGCTAAGTGCTTGAGAGGAGTTATCTCGCGATCGCCTAATCCAGAAAAGAGATCGTCTTCGATGCGATCGTTTAACTGAGATAATTTCTCCTCTAAACGCCAATAATCTTCATGTGTTTCCTCATCCAGAAAATCGAGAATATTTTCCCCATGATGAATTTTTCCTTGATAAGCGATCGCATCAGTAGGAGGCGGCATTTTAATCGCTTTTAGACCCAATTGTGAAAATAAGCGGGCGGATTCTCCTTCCGGTTTCCCGAGATATTCAGTCCCTTTCGGATAATGAAATCCTTCCCATTCTCCCGAGACAATTCGCCCTCCCAAAGAGGATTCTTTTTCCAATAGTAAGATATTTTTATCTTTGAGCAAAAAAGCTGCTGTCAGCCCGCTAATACCACCACCAATAATTATAGTATCATAGAGAGTTTCCTCACTTTTATTCTTACTAGGTTGTGCGGATAATTGGGAACAACTCCCCATTCCTAAACTGCCAGATAATCCTACTAATAAATACAAGAGATTGCGTCGTTTTATTCCGAAGGAAGAAAAGCGCTGTTTTTTGTTCATTGGAGAACTTGCATATTTGCTGCAAGAATTATTTTTTATTTCCAGTTTTCAAACATATGGCGGACGATTCACGATTGTGTATACCGAGCCAATAGGTAAAGTGTACTTCTATTTACTCGCTTCCTTCAAATGTTTCACTTTATCACTAAGACTATGACGCTTGAAATGATCGGAAAAATGCAAATTGAGAGAAAAAACCCGCAATAATTATACAAGATTGCGGGAAAGTCAATAGATTGTAATAAATCTTAAATGACAAGGCTATACCTTACTAAACGATACGGCTATGCGATCGCACTCGTTGCGGAAACCGTCCCTAACGCCTCAACCAAGCGACGCACCGCAGCTACCATTGCGACCTCGCTCTTCAGTTGATTGATAGCGGAACCGACTCCCACTCCAGAAGCCCCCGCCGCGATCGCCATTGGCACCGTCACATCTGACAATCCCGAAGCACACAACACCGGGACAGAAACCGCTTGAGAGATTTCCCGTGCCGCCGCCAAAGTGGGAGCCGCTTTTTCAATTAACCCTAAAGTTCCCGGATGCTGGGGAGCTGCACTAGTTCCGCCTTCCGTTTGGATAATATCTGCCCCTTCAGCGACCAACGCCTCAGCGAGGGCAACCTGACGATCGAGCGTCAAAATATGAGGCACCGTCACCGAAAGCGTCACATTCGGTAACAAAGTACGAGTTTGCCGCGTTAGCGCCAAAACTTCCTCAGCTTCAAATCGTCGTCCTGCGGCGTAAAAACTGTCAAAATTGCCGATTTCAATGAGATCTGCCCCCTCTGCCATTGCCCTGACGAATTTTTCCGGTTCGACTGCCGAAACGCAAATCGGTAAATCTGTCAGTTGACGTGCCATCCTCACCAACTCAGGATCTGCGGCAATATCCACAAACGTCGCACCGCCTGCCGTTGCTGCTTTCACCGTTGCCCCCACGCGATCGCGATCGAAATTATTCAAGCCGCTAATGACTTTGAGAGCATTTTTACGCACAAATGCCTGTTGTAATTTAGAATTCATACTTTTAGATTGAAAGAAAGTATTAACCGATAAGTAGATCGACAAACTCGGTTACCAAAAATAATTTTACCGATTCTTGTTCCTCAATGTTTCTCCCCTCGCGATCGGCATCCTCATACATTCCTTGCTCTTAATTGCAAGGGCATTCTGGCGACATTAGGCGAATTTTGAGTACAATACAGCGTGAGGGGTCATTCCCCCAACTCTTGACCTTGGGAAACAGAGAGGGGGGGCGTGTAGAGACTTAATGAACCCGATCGCGACATTCCGAAAATCGGCTCGCGTACCCAAATTCCAGATTTCACTTTTTCCGATAGCACATCTTATGTCTTTTCCACCCGCTAACCTCTCCCAATTTCATAACGATATCTTTGCCAAAACTCAACTCGGGCAACTGTGCGGATCCGAAGAATTGTTTCGCGATCGCTACCTCATCCTGCGAATGCTGGGTCGAGGGGGTTTCGGGGTCACCTTTTTAGCGCGAGATATGTCATTGCCCGGACAGCCTTTCTGCGCCATTAAGCAACTCTGTCCCCGAGTCAGCGAACAAAAAGCCCTAGATACCGCCCGTCGCCGCTTTCACCGAGAAGCTAAAATTTTGGCTGCCTTAGGGACTCATTCCCGTATTCCTCTCTTATTAGATTATTTTGTTCTGGGAGATGAATTTTACCTCGTTCAGGAATATATTAAAGGCGCAACCCTCGCCAGATTGGTCAGAAGACAGGGATGTCAGTCGGGCATCACCGTCAAACGCATTTTGCGAGAAATGCTCGACCTCTTAAAATACGTTCACGATCAAGGGGTCATTCATCGCGATATCAAACCGCAAAATATTATTTTGTCTCAGGATCGGCGCTTGGTGTTAATCGATTTTGGCGCAGTCAAACATCAATTGGTTCAAGCCAGTGAAAGCAGCATTCGCGGTGTAACCACTCATTTTGTGGGTACCGTTGGTTTTGCTCCACCCGAACAATTCTCCCTGCGTCCAGTTTTTGCCAGCGATATTTATGCTTTAGGCGTAACCAGTTTGTATCTCTTAACCGGAAAAGCCCCCTTAGACTTTAAAACCAATCCCCGCACCGGAAAACTGCAATGGCAAGAACGAACCGACGTGGGTAAACTTTTGGCTCCAATTTTGGATAAAATGCTTGAACCTTCATTAGAGCGACGCTATCAATCCGTTGACGAGATTATCAATGATCTCAATCTTGCTTCTCCTCAAGATAATCTTTCTCAATGTATGAATACCTCGATCGCCCCCCCAGCCTCTCCAGAACCTCAGCTTCGTAAAAATACGTCAGCTTCTCAACGCCCTCTCTCAGAAAAAGAAAGAATTGCGCGCTCGATTCGCGATCGCAAATCCCGTCGCTTGCGTCCGACTCCCAAACCTCCCCAATATCGCGATTCTTTGCTGCACAGTTCGGGCTGATTGACAAACATCCACACATCAATATTTATCAAGTCCCGATCGTATTTTGTTGATAATTGATAATTGATACTTGATAATTGAGGTCGAGGGATGCGGAACTAAATTCAGCATATCCAATCGACCTATGAGGTCGAGGGATAGCGAATTCGATTCGTCAATAGCGCTTGAGGGATATTGTCTCGCGCTCATATCCAGTTGACCTAATAATCGATCATTGATGAAGGGGTAGCGAGAGAGTGGCAGATGAAGGTGACAAATCCGAAAAACTCACCCCCAAGGAAAATCCCATCCTCAATTCTGAGGAACGGCAAAATTCTCCCAATTTTGAGAGCGATCGCGCCGCGCAATTGCTCGAGCAAGGGATCGCCAGTCAACAAAACGGCGATTTTCAGCAGGCGATCGAAAGCTTGCAACAAGCGCGAGACTTTTATCACCACCTTCAAGATAATCTGGCGGAGGCGACCTCTTTTTATTACTTGGGATTGGCTTACTATGCTTTGGCAAACTATCAACAATCCATTCAAGCGGCACTCTCTAGCCTCTCTCTCGCTCAATCGCGATCGGAACAGCGGCCCATCGGACAAGTTTTCAGTTTATTAGGCAATGCTTATCGCCATCTCGACGATTATGAGAAAGCGATCGCATTTCAGAAAAAAAGTTTAAAGGTTTTTCTCGATCTTAAAGATCGCATCGGCGCAATGGCGGCTCTAAATAATTTAGGCTTGGCCTATAAAGCCCGAGGCAAGCATGAAGATGCCATTTCCTGCCAAAAACGCGCCCTCATGTTTGCCCGCTCTCTCGACGATCGCCAAACCGCCGGGCAAATTTTGAAAAATTTGGGCAATACCTACTATGCCTTAGGCAATTATCGCGAAGCCATTACTTACTACGAACAACGCTTAGAACTGGCACGAGAGCTAGAGGAAGATCGAGTTGCCCTACAAATCTTGCGAAATTTAGGGAATGCCTCTTATACCTTGGGAGATTATCGTCAAGCGATCGCCTACAATCAAAAACGCCTTGCCCTTGCCCGACAGTTAACGGATTTTCGTTCCGAGGAACAGTCTTTAGGCAGTCTCGGGGTGGCTTACGACGCGATCGGCGATTACGAACAAGCGATTCAATATTACGAACAACGCCTCAACATCGCCCGAGAAATCGGCGATCGCCGGGTAGAGAAGCAAGCGCTCGGCAGCTTACGAACGGCGTGCTATGCTCTGGGAGATTATGCCAAAATCGCGCAATATCAATCGGAAGAATAACAAATTTGTGATTCGGTGTTGGTTATTTGTTATTTGTTGAATGATAAAACAAAGTTATCAAAAATTGATATCTGTGGCATATTTTTGTTCGTAACGATCGATAAGGGACATTCTGACGATATTTTTGGGTAATATGGGCAAGAATCAATTTGTTTTTGCCATCTTCGGGTCGCGATCGCAACCTACAATAAAATTCCATCTCAAAGCTCAGGAGACAAAAAAGTAATGGATCCGAATATTCCCTCGGCTGAAGCTGAAGTTACTCAATCCCAACAAGCATCAGGTTTTAACACAGATCCCTCTGGGGCAATTTCACCCGCAAAACCGCCGGCAACCGATCGCCCTTGGCAAGAATGGATCGAACCTGCTTCAGAATTCTTGGGTACGTTACCCGAGATGGTGAAGAAGTTTTTCTCAGATTTCAAAGATCCCTTAACAGTGCTAGCCCTATTGTTGGGAGGACTCGTTACCGTATACCTGACCTTAGCGTTACTCGATGCGATTAACGATATTCCCTTACTCGCTCCCGTTTTTGAATTGGTGGGTATTGGGTTTGCTATTTGGTTTGGTTGGCGTTATCTCTGGAGTTCTCAAGGTCGTCAAGAACTCATGCAAGAATTTCAGACCTTGAAAGAGCAAGTTTTGGGTTCGGACGCTCAAGAATAAAATATGAGGGATGAGAGAGGAAAGATACCGTTGAATTTCTATCTCTCCCCAACCCTCAAACCTAATTCCCTTAAGCCTAATTCCGAAGAGCCTGAGCTTGTTGATAGCTTCTGCTCCATTCAGACATGACTTGGGATTTTTTCAGGTTTAATTGTTTGGCAATTTCATCGATCGTCTTTCCTTCTTTGAGGCGATCGATAATTTTTTGCTGCAAAGGCGTTAAACCTTGCCAAAATTCTTGCCATCGATCGGGGGTGAGTCCCATATTGTGTTCTTGCAGAGAAGTTTTTAACCAGCTGGCGACTAATTCCGGGCGACTTTTGAGGGCAAAAATTTTCACAGCGTGATAGTTGATCTTTTCTCGCAAGCGATAAATTTGTTTAATGGGTAAATCGAGTATTTTGGCGATCGCTTCTTGGGAATGCCCTTGGAGATAGAGCCGCAGCCATTCAACAGCAAGAGGATCGACTTTTTCAGCCAAATAATGCTCGAACTCCTGTCGCACCTCCTCGCGTAAAACCTGTTCCTCTTCCCCATCTCGCTCGATTTGGTAAGTAGCGATCGCTTCCGAGTCCAGCAAACTCACAGGAGAATCCCCCGCTTCGGGAGTCAGTTCCTCGGAAATCATTTTGATGCGCTCTTTTTGCGGCACTTGGGTCATACCGCCTTTTTGGACGCGCCGCAGGTAATTGGTAAAGCGATAAGCCAGTAACGGTTGATTGCGAATGGGTCGCATACAGTATTCTTCAATACTGGCCAACAATAATGAATTTCTCAAAGAGGGATTGGCGCTACAGCGCGAAATTCGCGCAATGGTGGTTTGGATGTAGCGATCGCTCTCGATCATCTCTTGAATTACTTCCTGCAAAACATCCGCCACCGCCCTCTGGCGATCGCGACTCAAGGACACCCAAGTCCGGATTTTATTCCGCAAGACCGCTAACGCACCCAAACGCGAAATTAAATTGCGATAGGCTCGACTCGGGCTTGCCCCCAAATAACGTTGGTGGAGAATGCGATAGCGGTATTCGATGGCTTGTCGAGTAATAGCTTTTTGGCGATTGTCCATATCGGAAAATCGCTCTCGATCTTCCCCTAACAGCCACAAAGCAATACTTTGACGCGTGCGATCGGAGCGATCGGCGCAATCTTCCTGCAAGCGCTTCTCCCAAAAAGTTTCTAGCTCTCGGGCAAATTCAATCGTCACCTTGATAATCCTCCAACCCTTGTTTGTATACTAATCGGGAACAGGGAGCAGGAGAAGAGGGAAAAAGCGAGATAAGGAAATTAGAGAAGCCAAGAAATTAGGGACGCAGAAGGCGGAGAGCATTTTCCGTTAACGACGATCCATGACTCAATTCCTCAATCTTTAAAAAAAGTTTTGCGAAAGATCGACAATTCTCTCTCAATTTGCTATAAGGGTAGATACAAAAGCGCAAAACTAAAAACAAGTCGTTTGGGTTCAACGCTTTTGGGTTCAGTGTGAGGAAGTTATCCATGTCAGAAATTCTCAAGAAAACCTTATTAGCAGCCCCCGCCACATTAGGTGCATTGCTTTTGGCTTCCGGAGAAGCCATGGCAGAACCCTTCGGTAGTTCTCTTTCTACCAGCGATATGCTGCAGCAAATCGAAAGCTACAGTGTAGAAGGAAGCACTCGCGCTCAATTCACCGGAGCATCGAAATTTAGCGATGTATCCCCCGGAGATTGGGCATTCCAAGCCTTAGATGACCTCGTTCGTCGCTACGACTGTCTCAAAGGCTATCCCAACGGCACCTATCGCGGCAACCGCGCTCTGACTCGCTACGAATTTGCCGCAGGTTTAAACGCTTGCTTGCAACAAATTGAGCGCTTGATTGCCGAAACCACCGCCGATTTTGTCACTCGCGAAGAACTCGAAACCTTGCGTCGCTTGATGCAAGAGTTTGAAGCCGAATTGGCAACCCTCGGAACTCGCGTAGATAACTTAGAAGGTCGCGTTGCTTTCCTCGAAGACAATCAATTCTCCACCACCACCAAGTTAGTGGGAGAAGTGATCTTCAACTTGGACATCGCCACAGGTCGTCGCGCCAAAATTTACGGTTTGGATAATGCCGACTACAACGACTTGAGCGAATTGAATGGATTCACTGGCAGCGCTCTGAGTGAAGCCGCCGCCGCATCATCTTTTGCTCAAATCATCGATCGCAACCGGATGTTGGGATTGTTTGAAGGGTTTGGTGTTGTTGACTCCATCACGATGGGAGAGTTAGTCAATACGGCAGACTTGAACTTCAACGCCAATAACTTGAGCGCAACACAAGTTAATAATTACATTGCCCAATTCATCTCTGACTTAGATACGATTCAGCAAGCCGGAAACGGGAATGCGGCCGATTTCAATCGCAATCGCAATTCTCCCTTAGCATTTGGCTATCGGGCGCGATTGAACTTCGATACCAGCTTCACTGGACGCGATCGCCTTCGCACCCGTCTGCAAGCACGGAACTTGCAAAATATTTCTCAACTCGGCACGGGAACCCCTCAAGTTGACCCTAACAGCTATGGATTCACTGCCAATAATGACGTGCGCTTAGCGAAGCTCTGGTATCGCTTCCCTGCCAGCGATAATGTCATGTTGCATATTGCCGCTACAGGAATCTTTATTGACGATATCCTCGATGCAGCAACCACCGGAGGCTATGCCTACGACGGTCTTCCTTTGGGAATGGCTTACAACCAAATGTTCTACGATGGTGTCGGTGATGGCGGTGCAGCACTGGGTGCAAATGTCAAATTCAACGACCAAATTGGCTTAGATATTGGTTATTTTGCTACCGATGCGAACGATGCGAACTTGGGCATCTTTGCAGGAGAGTTTTATATTCCTCTGCAATTGAACTTTAATCTCAACGAGAAGTTTAAATTTGCCTTGGGTTATGGTTATGGTTTTGCTCCTGGCGGTTTAGCAACAGCCGGTAATGTCAGCCTTGGAGAAACGACTAGCGTTTTGGGACGTTCTCCTTTTCTCTGGGTAGATAACACCACTGGTAATATTCGAGAATCGGCAAGTTCTATCAACAACTACCATCTTTCCTTCTCTTGGGATCCTAGCGAAGCCTTTAACGTCAGCGCTTTCCTTGGCTACAGTAGCGCATCTGGAGAATCGGGAATCCGTAAAGGTGATAATGCTGACTATTGGACTTGGGGGATCAACGCAGGTTTTCCTGATATCTTCCGGGAAGATGACGTAATTGTGGCCAGCTTCGGTCAACTTCCTTACTTAGGCAATGTCAGCAATGGTCCGAGCGATCGCTCTCCCTCCTATTTGGCGAGCTTAGAATATCGCTTCCCCATCACCGACAATATTGAAATGGCTCCTGGGGTTTATGCGGTCTTTAACCCCAACGGTAACCCTAACAACGACACCATCTTAGTCGGGATGCTCCGCACAACCTTCAGTTTCTAAGAATGGCTAATTTCATAGCTGATTTTTCAGCTAGTTTTTCAGCTAGTTTTTCAACCTAACTGCCTATATCACAAAAAAGGAGTGCTTGCAAGCACTCCTTTTCACATTTTAGGAATATAAAGAAATCAAATCATTGCTCAGCCAAATCTGTAAAATTATAGATATTACAATCTCAAGAAAATTTTTCTCAAACTCTTCCAAGGGAGAGAATTTCCGATAAGCTAAGAACAAGAAACATAGGGAACAAAACTTGAAACCCGTTAGTTCAGTTCTCTAGTTTTTGTTTAAGTGTGAGGATTTATTAATGTCTAAAATTCTAAGAAACTCTTTACTGGCCGGTTCTGCTACTCTCGGCTTTCTCTTTGTCGGTTCTGGAGATGCCTCTGCTAATTCATCCGTCGATAGTCTCTTGCAGCAAGTCGAGAGCTATAGCATGGAAATGGAAGATCCTATGGTAGAGGATACCGAAGCACAATTTACCGGAGCTTCAAAATTCACCGACGTATCCCCTGGAGATTGGGCATTTCAAGCCTTAGATGACCTCGTTCGTCGCTACGACTGTCTCAAAGGCTATCCCAACGGCACCTATCGCGGCAATCGCGCTCTGACTCGCTACGAATTTGCCGCAGGTTTAAACGCTTGTTTGCAGCAAATTGAGCGCTTGATTGCTGAAACCACTGCTGACTTTGCCACACGGGAAGACCTAGAAACCCTGCGTCGCTTAATGGAAGAATTTGAGGAAGAATTAGCGCTCCTCGGTGTCCGCATCGACAACTTAGAAGGTCGCGTCGCCTTCTTAGAAGATAATCAATTCTCCACCACCACCGTATTGCGAGGCGTGGTCATGACCAATTTGGACATTGCTACAGGTCGCCGCGCCAAAATTTACGGTTTGGATGATGCGGATTACAACGATTTCAGTGAGTTGAATGGCTTTACAGGTAGCGCTCTGAGCGAGGCTGCTGCGGCTTCTTCCTTCGCGCAAGTCATCGATCGCAATAATATGTTGGGCTTGTTTGAAGGCTTGGGGGTTACAAATTCGATCAATATGGGTGAGTTGGTCAACTCAGCAGACCCAAACTTTAACGCCAACAATTTGAGTGCAGCCGGTGTCAACACTCTGATTAATAACTTCCTGAGCGACCTCGATACTATTAACAGTACCCAAAATAGTGCGGGGGGTACAAACACCCAAGCCAGTGACTTCAATCGCAATCGCAATTCAGCCGTAGCATTTGGCCATCGGACGCGACTTGCTTTCGATACCAGTTTCATGGGACGCGATCGCCTGCGAATCCGGCTTCAGGCTCGCAACTTACACAACTTGAAGCGATTCGGAACAGGGACGGAACAAACCGCTCCTAACTTCTATGGTTTCCGCGCCAACAATGATATACACATCAATAAGATTCACTATCGTTTCCCGGCTAGCGATAATGTTGTACTCCACGTTGGCGCTTCCCAAATCGTTGTGGATGATATTATTGACTCCCATACCACCTCTCCTTACACGCTGACAGGAATTCCTTTGGGGTTAGCTTACGATAACTTATTTTTTGAAAGTCAAGGAATTCCAGGGGCTGCCATTGGTGCCAACATTCGGTTCAATGAAAACTTTGGTTTAGACGTTGCCTACATCGCTCAAGATGCTAACGATGCCAATCTCGGATTGTTTGGCGGTTCTTATTTCCTGCCCATCCAGCTTAACATTGAGGTCAATGATGACCTCAAACTAGCTGTCGCTTATGCTCGCAGTTTTTCGGACGGCGGTCTGCGCACGGATGAAAATATTGTCTTGGCAACCACGGGTAGTGTGTTGGGTCAATCTCCTTTCCTCTGGGTCGATAGCAACGGCAATATCCAAGAGTCGGCAACTTCTGCTAACCACTATCACTTTTCTGCAAGCTGGGCTGTTTCCGATGACTTTAACATTAACGGTTATATCGGACACCTTACTGCTACTGGCGAATCGGGGATTCGGCAAGGAGATAATGCCCAGATGTGGACTTGGGGCTTGAACTTTGCTTTCCCAGATCTTTTCAAGGAAAACGATGTTGCAGTTGCTGGTTTTGGTATGCTTCCTTATCTCGCGAGTGCTGACAACGGGCCGAGCGATCGCTCTCCCGCTTATATGGCTAATCTGGAATATCGTTTCCCCCTCACGAAAAATATCCAAATTGCTCCAGCAGTTTATGCAGTCTTTAACCCCAATGGCAACCCCAACAACGACACCATTCTTGCGGCGATGATTCGTACCCTTTTGAAATTCTAAATAGAGTTTGGTTTTGCGACTTGGCTTAAGTCGTTGTTCAATTAAAACTGAATCGAAAAAGTGGAGAGCTAGTTTAAATGCTCTCTGCTTTTTTTTGCGATCGCACCCATCTCTAAGAAAATCTTATTGATAATTATTATTATTTATTAACCTGCAAAACTCGTAAATCTGGCAAACGGTCTCGCGATCGGCGATCGCGTAAACTTCTATCTAACACTCTACTTATTGAGATATTATAATGAAATATATTGTTGAATCAATGGCCTCTAATCATCTCTATTTTTTATATTTTCCAATCTTTTTATCTTACTTTACAAACTTTCTACTTGTTATTATTTTACAAATTCTCAGAACCGAGAAAATACATTCTTTAAGATATAGTTAAGAAAAAATTAATTAAAGATATAGACTATATTAAGAGATGCCCAATCTTATCTATCATAAATCAAAAAAAATCGCCAAAAACTCATGTATGTCAAGGATTTTTGGCGATCTTACTTTAAAATGTCAGAAATTCAAACCTTTAGCAAATAGAAGCTCTCGTGTTTGAATTATTGAAATTCACTCTAGCAGCTTTGTCGATTTTTTTTCCTCTAGTTAAAAAAAAGATCATTGTTTTTTCTGTTTCGATAACAAAATCAAATCATTCAAGATTCAATATTTGAGGCTTGAAAATGATATGATTTTGGCGAAAATGTTTCAAGCTATAGCAATCCTAATTTGAGTTGTGGATGAGTAAGTCCTCTCATTGTAAGGATTTCAGCTTATTCTCAATTGACAGCTCATATACAGTTGCTGTAAATAAGAGAAATTTTCATTAAGCTAATTGAGGTCCGGCTCAAGCCTCAAATTCAAGTCATTGAGCAACCCGTTTCTTATTCAGTGTGAGGAAGTCATCCATGTCAGAAATTTTCAAGAAAACCTTATTGGCCGCCCCCGCCACATTGGGTGCATTGCTTTTGGCTTCCGGAGAAGCCACAGCCCAAACCTTTGACGGTTCCCTTTCCACCAGCGATATGCTGCAGCAAATCGAAAGCTATCGCGTGCAGGGAACTTCCCAAGCTCAATTCACCGGAGCATCAAAATTCAGCGATGTGTCCCCCGGAGATTGGGCATTCCAAGCCTTGGATGACCTCGTTCGTCGCTACGACTGTCTCAAAGGCTATCCCAACGGCACCTATCGCGGCAACCGCGCTCTGACTCGCTACGAATTTGCCGCAGGTTTAAACGCTTGCTTGCAACAAATTGAGCGCTTGATTGCCGAAACCACCGCCGATTTTGTCACTCGCGAAGAACTCGAAACCTTGCGTCGCTTGATGCAAGAGTTTGAAGCCGAATTGGCAACCCTCGGAACCCGCGTAGACAACTTAGAAGGTCGCGTGGCTTTCCTCGAAGACAATCAATTCTCTACCACCACCAAGTTAGTGGGAGAAGTGATCTTCAACTTAGACATTGCCACAGGTCGCCGCGCCAAAATTTACGGATTGGATAATGCGGACTACAACGATTTCAGTGAGTTGAATGGCTTTACAGGTAGCGCTCTGAGCGAGGCTGCTGCGGCTTCTTCCTTCGCGCAAATCATCGATCGCAACAACATGTTGGGCTTGTTTGAAGGCTTGGGAGTCACCGACTCAATCAATATGGGAGAGTTAGTCAATACGGCAGACTTGAACTTCAACGCTAATAATTTAAACGCGGCGGGAGTCAATACTCTGATTACCAATTTCATCAGCGACTTGGATACGATTCAGCAAAGCGGTAACAGCAATGCTGTTGATTTCAACCGCAATCGGAATTCTCCCTTGGCATTTGGCTATCGGGCGCGATTGAACTTCGATACCAGCTTCACCGGACGAGATCGCCTTCGCACCCGTATTCAAGCACGGAATCTACAAAATATTTCTCAACTCGGCACGGGAACCCCCCAAGTTGACCCTAACAAATACGGATTCACCGCAAGCAATGACGTGCGCTTAGCAAAACTGCACTATCGTTTCCCGGCTAACGACAATGTCATGCTGCACGTCGCCGCCACGGGAATCAGCATCGACGACATCTTGGATTCCGAAAGCACCAGCCCCTATGCCGTTGACGGTTTACCTTTGGGCTTAGCATATAACAACCTGTTTTATGAAATGCCCAATGCTGAGGCCGCATTGGGGGCCAATATCAAAGTTAGCGACCTGTTAACTATTGATATCGGCTATTTTGCTGGTTCTCCTAACGATGCCAATCTCGGACTCTTTGCTGGTGGGTTTACCATCCCCCTTCAATTAAACTTTGATATTGCCGATAACTTCAAAGCGGCTCTCGGATACGGCTATAGCTGGCAGCCCGGTGGCGCTCGCACTGCTGGGAATGTCGAAATCGCTGGGGCAACCAGTGTTTTAGGCTTATCTCCCTTCCTCTGGGTAGACGGGAATGGCAACATCCAAGAATCGGCAACTTCTACCAATCACTACAACCTCTCCTTCTCTTGGGATCCCAACGAAATCTTCAATGTCAGTGCTTTCTTGGGTTATGCGAATGCGTCTGGTACATCTGGTATTCGTCAAGGCGATAGCGCGGATTACTGGACTTGGGGCATTAACTTCGGTTTCCCCGACTTATTCCGCGAGGATGACGTGCTAGTAGCGGGTTTTGGTCAATTGCCTTATCTCGCCAGTGCAAACAATGGACCGAGCGATCGCGCACCTTCCTATATGGCCAACCTCGAATATCGCTTCCCCCTAACCGACAATATCGAAATGGCTCCTGGAGTTTATGCCGTATTCAACCCCAACGGCAATCCCAATAACGACACTGTCTTGGTGGGTATGATTCGCACCATTTTCAAGTTCTAAGAGATTTGTAATGCTCTAACTCAAGAAGGGGTGCATTTTTGCACTCCTTTTATACCGATCGGGAGGGAATGATATAATAATTAAAAGTTGCTTGGCGATCTCTAATCGGCAAACTTTCGTTAAACTCAATCTAGGTTGATTTGAGAGTATAAGCTCAACTCATCCCTTCGATTTTTCTATTTCTTGGTTCAGTGTGAGGATGTATTCATGTCTAAAATTCTGAGAAAGGCTTTATTAGCCGCCCCCGCAACTCTGGGTGCAGTTCTAGCAATATCGGGAGACGCATTTGCGAATCCCGCAGAGGCTTCCCTATCGAGCGGCGAAGTCCTGCAACAAATCAATAATTACAGCACAGAAGGTACCGCCGGTCAGGCTCAATTTACCGGTGCATCGCAATTTAGCGATGTCTCTCCCAGCGACTGGGCATTCCAAGCCTTAGACGATCTCGTTCGTCGCTACGATTGTCTTAAGGGCTATCCTAACGGCACTTATCGCGGCAATCGTGCCTTAAGCCGTTATGAATTCGCGGCAGGTTTGAACGCTTGTTTGCAACAAATCGAGCGCTTGATTGCTGAAACCACCGCCGATTTTGTTACCCGAGACGAATTAGAAACCCTGCGCCGCCTCATGCAGGAATTTGAAGTCGAACTCACTGCCTTGGGAACGCGGGTGGATAATCTCGAAGGACGCGTTGCTTTCTTAGAAGACCACCAATTCTCCACCACCACCAAGTTAGTGGGAGAAGTTATTTTCAACTTGGATACCGCTACAGGCGATCGCGCCAAGATTTTTGGACTTGATGGCGCAGATTACAATGATTTGAGTCAATTGAACGGCTTGGCAATTACGCCGGATTTGAGCGAACAAGCTCCCGCAGCCGCTTTCGCCCAAATTATCGATCGCAACGGAATGTTGGGAATGTTTGAAGGGTTGGGCGTAATCGACTCCATTACGATGGGAGAGTTAGTCAACTCTGCCGATGCCAACTTCAATGGTAATAATTTGAGTGCTGGCGATGGCGGTGGAGCCGATACTCTCATCACTAACTTTATCAGCGACTTAGATACGATTCAGCAAAACGGCAATACCAATGCCGCCGATTTTAATCGCAACCGCAACAATTCCGTTGCTTTCGGCTATCGGGCGCGATTGAACTTCGATACCAGCTTCACCGGACGCGATCGCCTTCGCACCCGCATTCAAGCGCGGAACTTGCGGAATGTTTCCCAGTTTGGCACGGGAACCCCTCAAGCCGATCCCAATAAATACGGATTTACGGCCAACGACGACGTGCGCCTCGCCAAATTATGGTACCGCTTCCCTGCTAACGAGAATGTCATGCTCCACGTGGCAGCATCGGGAATTAGCATCGATGACATTATCGATTCAGAAACCACCAACCCCTATGCGATCGATGGCTTGCCCTTAGGTTTATCCTATAACAACCTCTTTTACGAAGCTCCCGATGGCAGTGCCGCATTTGGCGCAAACATCAAACTCAACGATTCGTTTGGTATCGATGTTGGTTACTTTGCCAATAATGCCAGCGATGCCAATCAAGGGGTCTTTGCTGGCGGCTATACCGTTCCCATCCAACTGAATCTCGCCCTCAATGAAGACTTCAAATTGGCCTTGGGATATGCTCGCAGCTTCTCTCCCGGTGGCGCTCGCACCAGCAACAATATTACCCTTGGCGGTGCGACCAGTGTTTTAGGTGCGTCTCCCTTCCTCTATGTCAACAGTAGCGGCAATATCCAAGAAGCTGCGACTTCTGCCAATCACTTCAACTTGTCAGGAAGTTTCGACCTCAACGAAAACATCAATTTGAGTGCATTTGTTGGCTATGCTCAAGCGATCGCCGAATCCAGCGTGCGTCGGGGAGATATCGCCGACCTCTGGACTTGGGGTGCAAACTTCGGCTTCCCCGACTTGCTCAAAGAAGATGACGTATTGGTTGTCGGCTTCGGTCAATTGCCTTATTTAGTCCGCGCTGATAATGGTCCAAACGATCGCTCTGCGGCTTATATGGCCAATTTCGAGTACCGTTTCCCGGTCTCTGACAACATTGAAATTGCTCCCGGGGTCTATGCTGTTTTCAGCCCCAATGGTAATCCTAATAACGATACGACTTTTGTGGGAATGCTTCGGACTACGTTTAGTTTCTAAATTGAGAAACTAAATTAAGAAACGAATCATTTCCCTACCGTCAGGACATTCAATTGAACGTCCTGACAACATTCAAAAAAAGAGGCCTCCTTAAGGAAGCCTCTTTTTTCAAGAAAGATATTAAGTAATGTCCTAAAAGAAACCAAATTAACCAAAACGACCGCTTACATAAGCCTGAGTTGCTTCCTGCGTCGGGTTTTGGAAAATAACTTCCGTGCGATTGTATTCTACTAAATAGCCCACCTTGCCACCAGTTTCTGTCGCCTCTGCATTGTAAAATGCTGTCAGATCGGATACTCGAGAAGCTTGCTGCATATTGTGAGTAACAATAACAATTGTATATTGTTGCTTTAATGCGTGAATGAGCTCTTCTACCTTCAGAGTAGAAATAGGATCGAGAGCCGAGCAAGGTTCATCCATAAGAATGACTTCTGGAGAAATCGCGATCGCTCGAGCGATGCAAAGACGTTGTTGCTGCCCTCCCGACAAAGCCAAACCGCTATCTTTAAGTTTATCCTTGACTTCATCCCACAAGGCAGACTTACGGAGAGAATCTTCCACCAGTTCATCCAGATCGCCAGTATAGCCGTTAATCCGCGCCCCAAACGCAACATTGTCATAAATCGATTTGGGAAACGGATTGGGTTTTTGGAAAACCATGCCAATTCGACGGCGCATTTCCACGGGATCGACCCCGGATCCATATAAATTTTGTCCGTGAAATGTAATTTTACCCTCAACTCTCGCACTGGCAACCAAATCATTCATGCGGTTAAAACAGCGCAAAATCGTACTCTTTCCGCACCCCGACGGTCCGATAAAAGCAACAACTTGATTGTAAGGAATATCCAAGGAAACATCTCGCACGGCTAAATTCGAGCCGTAATAAACATTAACGCTTTTAGCCCGAAGAACGGCTTCCGTCACTAAATCTTCTGGAGCAGACATGTAGGTGGGATGGGAAGAAACCATTTGTTTGTTTTTTGTTGTTGGTTAAAGGCGATTTTTTTGGAATTTATTTCGTAAGAACACTGCTGTTCCATTCATAATGAGCAACACGATCATTAAGATAATAATCCCAGAAGCAGAATTAACGTGAAATTCTTTTTGGGGACGAGAAATCCAGTTGTAAATTTGAATGGGTAGGACTGTAAATGGACTTTGTAGGTTTTCCGGTAGGAACGAAATGAAGGTGAGCGCCCCAATGGTAATCAAAGGTGCGGTTTCACCGATCGCTCGCGAGAGCGCCAAAATCGTTCCCGTGAGAATTCCCGGAAAAGCGATGGGCAAAACTTGACGGGACACCACTTGCCATTCTGTCGCCCCCAACGCAAAACCCGCTTGACGCAAACTGTCGGGAATGGCACGTAAAGATTCGCGGGTAGAGACAATAATAATCGGTAAAATTAACAAAGCAAGGGTTAATGCCCCAGAAAGAATGCTGCGTCCTCCCGTGATCGGTTCCATGAAGCGCACGAAAACTTGTAGCCCCAACAATCCGTAAATGATAGAGGGAACTCCAGCCAAATTATTGATATTAATTTCAATAATTCGTGCTAACCAGCTATCTCTAGCGAACTCTTCGAGATAAATTCCCGCACCGACTCCTAAAGGGAAAGCAATGGCCGCGATCGTCACCATCATCCAAATCGTCCCGACTAAAGCAGACAATAATCCCGCTTGTTCTGGTTTTCGCGAGGGAAAATTAGTTAAAAATGCCCAGCTTAAACGCGGAAAGCCTTCAATCAAAACGCTCAATAATAATGTTACCAGAACGAGGATCGCGATCGCGATCGCACCCCAAGTCGCCATAGCAAAAAGGCGATCGATGCGGTAACGACCAGATAAATTCATTTGAAAATCAGAGGCATTAGAGGCATCAGAAATCGGGTTTTGTGTTGTCATAACCTTTGGCAATTAATCATATTTCTCGCGGAAACGGCGAACGAACCAGAAACTGAAAATATTCAGAACGAGGGTAATTAAAAACAGAGTCATTCCGACCGCATAAATAGTTTTATAGGCCAGCGAACCTGCCGGAGTATCTCCCAAACTCACTTGCACGATAAATGCCGTCATCGTCATTACGGGAACCATTGGATTGAAGCCCAAACGCGGGTTTTGCCCGGCGGCAAGAGTGACAATCATGGTTTCACCAATGGCTCGGGAGATTGCTAAAATCACTGAAGAAACAATCCCCGATAAAGCAGCCGGAAGAACGACGGAAACGATCGTTTCTCGTTTGGTTGCACCCAAGGCATAAGAACCATCCCGGAGGCTACGAGGAACAGCATAAATGGCATCTTCACTCAAAGAAGCCACCAAAGGCGTAATCATAATTCCCAAAACCAAACCCGCACTGAGGGCATTAAATCCTTGCAGTTCAGGAATATTAGGGAGGCAGACAAAACCTTTAGTGAACTGACAGACCCAATTCATTAGAGCATTAACCCTTTGTATGGGGAGAAAATTTTGTAGGAGAGGGGTGACGAATAAGAGGGCAAAATAACCGTAAACCACCGTCGGAACCCCTGCTAAAATTTCGAGGATGGGTTTGAGAATTTTACGAATTTTGGGGCCGGCATATTCGCTCAAGCAAATTGCTGCAAGCAACCCTAAAGGTAGCGCTACTAAAATCGCAATTCCTGAAGTCATCAGGGTGGCGCTAATCAGGACGAAAATTCCAAATTGAGCGCTAGAAAAGAGCGGAGTCCATTTCGTATCTGTAAGAAAATGCCAGAAGGAAACTTCCCGAAAAAATTCAAATGTTTCAAAAATCAATGTCAGGACAATGCCAATAGTTGTGGCGACAGAAACAAGGGCAAATGTCGCAAATATGGTTTTGACGATAAATTGAACCCGCTTGCTACCTTGGCGATCGGGATGCCAAAGGGTTGTGTTGTCAGTCGAAAAATTGGAGGCCATACTCGATGTAAAAGAAGCAGTTATCGAATACAGTCAACAGTGCGATCGCACTGTTGACTATCGGGTAAACGCGCGAATCTAATTTTAGATTCTAGAGTTTATCGGCAAGTTTTACACCCAAAGAGGAACGGCCCTCAAAAATCGAACCGACTTTTCCTTCATCGAGGCGGCTTTCAATTTTAGAAACCAACTCGGAAGGTAAGGCAACATAACCCACCTCGCTAATGAGTTCGGCATTATCAGAACCAATCTGATATTCTGCAAAAGCTTTAACAGCAGGCTTGGTTTCTAAAGACTCTTTCTTCACGTAGAAGAAAATGGGACGAGCTAAAGGATTATAGCTGCCATCTTCGATGGAGACACTGGTAGGAACGACACAATCGCCATTCGCATTCTCAATTTCAACGACTTTGAGAGAATCTTTGTTTTCTTCGTAATAAGCAAAGCCAAAGAAACCCAAACCGCCTTTATCGTTTTGAACTCCTTGTACGATGATGTTATCGTCTTCGCTAGCGGTATAGTCACCTCGGCTTTCTCCTTCTGCGCCGTGGGTGGCATCAGTAAAGTAGTCGTAGGTGCCGGAGTCGGTACCGGGTCCATACAAGCTCAAGTCTTGGTCGGGGAACTCATCGCGGATTTGATTCCATTTACTGATTTCTCCTTCGGCTGCTGGCTCCCACATCTTGGCGAGTTCGTCTGGTTTCATGCAGGTTGCCCAGTCGTTTTCTTTATTAACGACGACAGAAAGACCGTCAAAAGCAACGGGAACTTCAACGAATTCAATGCCGGCTTCTTTACACAATTCAATTTCAGATTCTTTAATGGGACGAGAAGCGTTGGAAATATCGGTCTCTCCCGCACAGAATTTTTTGAATCCGCCCCCAGAACCGGAAACGCCAACGGTAACTCTGACATTGGAATTCTCTTTCTGGAATTCTTCTGCCATTGCTTCGGAAATCGGAAAAACCGTACTCGAACCATCTACGAGTACATCTTCTTTATTGCTGCTGCTACAAGCAGTTAGGGCTGATAGTACAGCGATCGCCGATAAGCGAAAAGCCCAAGAATGTTTTGCTTTTAAGAAAACCATGCTGCCACTCCTCAATTTTGCTAGTGTAGAGTCTCAAATCCAATTGTTAGGGTTTTAACTTCTGCGAGATTGTCTCCCGTAGATGCCGATTAACAGAGCGATCGCGTCAGGTTAATTGCATAAACTCGTCGATCGTGCAAACTGTCATTTATGCAAATAGATTCATTTGCATATTATTACAATTGATAGCCCTTTTACTGTTACTGCAAGATAAAATACTTTGTCAAATAAGAAAGCGTTAACAATTGGTTAAGAAAAGGTAAAGAAATAAAGTTAATTATTTATTAATAGGGAATTAATTCAGTTATAACATTAAAAAGAGAGGGGAAATATGATTTACTGGAGATTTTTAAATTGCGGGCGCAAATTTTGCGCCCTTTTTACATGAAAAGGGAGCGATAAATTAAAAGATTACAATCTCAGAAAATTAGGATGATTTTGCTCAGATTTAGAGATATTCAAAATAAACCTTCAGTCGATCGCGCGTAACGGTTGAGAAGCAATTTTCTCCAAACCCACAGAAGTCAATAAACTTTCCCAAAGCATTTTTAAGTTAGAGTCCAGAGGAAATTCTTGTCTTGCTCGTACCATTGTTAAAAGCAGATCGTACCAATATCCCCGCTCTGCGTACCATTGTGCCTGCTCGATCGCAGTTTTTTGTCTTAGTTCTTGCACGATAGTTGGGGAGAGTTCCCTGCGCTTAACTTGTCCGGTAAAAACAGGATCGTCAGGATCGAGATTTTCTCCACAGACGATCGCTAAAGTCCATTCATATTTTTGACCGATTTCTAAAGGAGGAAAGCGATCGGGAAAGGCAAAACGAACAATTCCAGATGTTTCTACGATGGGTAGAACTGCTTTTTCATTAAACTCCCCAGTTTCGTCTCGGACGAGCAACCAGACTTCTCGGGCGGTGGTTTCGGGTAATTTAACGAAAAGTGAAGGACGTTCTACTAAGGTTAAGCCATAACCCTGTTGTGGCATTAATATTTCGCTGGCATCGCGATCGCGAGAACATTTCCGCAGACCGGGACGAGCGCCTCCTCCTCGCGTATTGGGGCGCTCTCCTTCTGTCGGTTCAAAGGCTTCATTAAAAACCAGTTTTTCTTCTACAGGATTTAATTGAGTTTGTTTTGCTGCACTCCTTTGAGGAAGGGCGGCAAAATTTAATACTTGCAATGACAAACAGACAGCGAACAAAGTCCGCAGTTGCACATGATTCATGGTGGAAAAATTACTCCTTATTCCGCAACTCAAGTGTTTTTAAGATCGCAGAAGACCCTGTTTCTGTTCCAATTCTCAGTTATTTCTTCTCGATTGTCCGCGATCGCATGACGATCGAGGCTTCGATCGCGATCGCGCTACGTCTGTAATGCTATCCCTCAACCTCCAGACACTATTCTAGCGATCGAAAGTTCGTTAAGATATTTTAAGCTAATAATAAGGAGATTGAATGAGCGATCGACTAATTCGCGCCACCGCCGCAGATGGAGGCATTCGAGCCGTGGGTGTAATTACCACCCGTTTGACCAACCATGTCAGACAGCGCCACAAAATGTCTTATGTGGCTACAGCGGCCCTCGGTCGGGCGATGTCTTCCGGCCTTTTATTAGCTTCTAGCATGAAAAAAGAAGGTTCGCGGGTCAATCTTCGTTTTCGCGGGAATGGTCCCTTGGGAGGTTTATTAGTTGATGCCGGTTTAGATGGTACGGTGCGGGGATATGTGGATAATCCTGATGTGGAACTTCCGCCCAATGCCCGAGGCAAACTTGATGTTGGCGGGGCTGTGGGTCGTGAGGGCTATCTTTATGTGGTTAGGGATGTGGGATATGGTTATCCCTATTCCAGTACGGTCAAGCTCATTTCTGGGGAAATTGGCGATGATGTCACCAGTTATCTCGTGACATCCGAACAAACTCCTTCCGCATTGTTGGTGGGGGTTTTTGTGGGTGCGGGAGGGGTGACGGCTTCTGGGGGACTTCTTTTGCAAGTCATGCCTAAAGCAGCACGAGATGAGGCATTGGTGCAAACTTTAGAATCTCGAGTCTCTCAATTATCTGGGTTTACGCCGTTACTGCGATCGGGGAAAACTTTACCGGAAATCTTTCGAGAACTCTTGGGGGATATGGGCTTAACAATTTTACCCGAGGTGCAAATGATTCGCTTTCATTGCGGTTGTACTTTCGATCGCGTCCTCGGAGCATTAAAAATGTTTGGCACGGAAGAATTACAAGATATGATTGAAAAAGATGATGGCGCAGAAGCAACTTGCCATTTTTGTAAGGAAGTTTATCAAGCCGATCGCTTTCATTTAGAACGATTGATTCAAGATTTACAGAAAGAATCTGTTTGATCTCGAATAGCAAACGGTTATTAGTAATCGGCAAACAGTTATTAAGAGTAAGATTTCAGTTTTCCGATAACATCTTCTTAATCTTAACTTATCTATGAATGCTATCAATACGTGAGGAACTTTAAGTCTAGCGATCGCCGCAAGAACCTGTACGCTGACAACTGTTTATTGCTCGACTTCGTTAAATCGCAAAAGTCTCCGTACTTTATATATTGACAAAACTAAACTATCCTGAGAAACTGCTAGAAATCTCTTGATATTTTTATCGCCAACTTTCTTTTTCTTGTCATCATTTGTTGCAAATCTTTTTATTTTTTAACAGAAAAAGATTCTCTCGTAAAATTTAACAGCCTGTTGCAAAACTTAAGGTTTTAAAATAAAAAGAAACGATAATATGTAATCATCGCAGCAATTTTTCCAGCAATTTTTCCAGCAATTTTTCCAGCAATTTTTCCAGCAATTTTTCCAGCAAT